>CAJFMW010000119.1 GCA_904392525.1 uncultured Eisenbergiella sp. | reverse complement strand
GCAAAGCACGACGATTACGGCCCCATCTGGCCCATCAGCATCGCGCCCTGGCAGGTGCACCTGTGCTGTATGAGAGGGGACAACGCCGAAGTGCGCGCCCAGGCGGACCGTCTGTATGAGGCGCTGCAGAAGGCCGGTGTGGAGGTGCTCTACGATGACAGAAACGTCAGCGCGGGCGTCATGTTCTCCGACGCGGACCTTCTCGGCGTTCCCGTCCGTCTGGTGGCAAGCCCCAGAAACCTGAAGGAAGGCTGCGTGGAGCTGTCCCTGCGGGGCGACAAGTCCAGCGCGGTGAAGCTTCCGGAAGGGGCTGCGGTGGACAGCGTTCTTGCCAAAATCAGAGAACTGAGGGAAGCGCTGGAAGAAAAGGTGCCGGACCGCATATAAGCGTCCGCATCCCGTTTCGTCTGCCCGGCATCAGGGGGCAGGCCGTCGTCAGACAGTCTGCCCCCTCTATATAAGCTCAACCCTGTATAACTAAGCCTGCCCGTGGCTCAGTGAGCCAGGATCTCACAGCCGTCCTCCGTGACGAGGACCATGGTTTCCCACTGTGCGGAGGGCTTTCCATCCTCCGTATAGATGGTCCATCCATTGCTGTCATCCACATAAATATCCGCGCTCCCCATGTTGATCATGGGCTCGATGGTGAAAATCATGCCGGGAACCATCAGCATTTCCGTTCCGGCCGGAGCCACATAGCTGACAAAGGGATCTTCATGGAATTCCAGTCCCACTCCATGGCCGCCGATGTCGATGACCACGCTGTAGCCGTTTGCTTTCGCGTGGCTGTTCACCGCATCCGCCATATCTCCCAGAAACCGCCAGGGCTTCACCTGTTCGATTCCCTTCTCCATACATTCCTTTGCCACCTGCACCAGCCGGAGATTTTCCTCCTTCACATTTCCAATGCAGAACATACGGGAGGAATCCCCGTAATAACCGTTATAGATGGTGGAAACATCCACATTGATGATATCGCCGTCCTTCAGCACATCCGTTTCGCTGGGAATGCCATGGCAGACCTGGCTGTTGATGGAGGTGCAGACACTCTTCGGAAAGCCTTCATATCCTAACGGCGCCGGAATGCCGCCAAGTTCTCTGGTCTTCGTATCCACCAGCCGGTCGATCTCCGCCGTGGTCATCCCCTCCCGGATGTGCTCCGCCACATAATCCAGCACCAGCGTGTTGATCCTGCCGCTCTCCCGGATGCCCGCAATCTGCTCCGGATTTTTGATCATGTCATGGGTGGGGACCATATGCCCTTCCAGTTCAAAATGCCTGATCTTTTCATCGAATGCCTCGTGGCACTGCTTATATTTTTTACCGCTTCCACACCAGCAATGATCGTTTCTTCCCAGTTTTTCCATCGTTTTTTCCTTTCTGTCTCAAAGGCGCATACTCATTTCTTTCAGTTAGTCCTGCAAAACCATTCTATTATAACGCGTTTTCCTCCCTGCGTCAAAATTCCCCTCACTGCTCGGCAATCTTCGCCGCCAGCTCTTCCAGATACATCCACCGCTCCATCTTTCCCTCCAGAGCAGTCTCTGCCTCCTCTTTTTCCGCCATGAGCTGATTCAGTTTCACAAAATCACTGGCGGAGGCCTCGATGGCCTGATCCAGAGCGGCGATCTGCTCTTCCAACTTCGCCATATCCGCCTCTATCGTTTCATAGTCCTTCTGCTCCTTATAGGTGAACTTCAGCTTCTGCGGCCCGCGGGTGCGCTGGCCTTTTCCCGCTACCGGCGCGTCTGAGCCGGAGGAAGCGCTCTGTCCTGCAGAAGCATCCGCCTTTGTGGAAGTCCCTGCCATCCCGGAGCCCCCGCGCTTTCCCTCCCGTTCTTCCTCCTGCGCTTCTTTCTCGGCGGCCCTGCGCATCGCATAGTCCGTATATCCGCCTTCATACTGACGCAGCTTCCCGTTTTCCTCAAAGGCAAAGATCCGTTTCATCGTGCGGTCCAGAAAATAACGGTCATGAGATACGGCAACCACAATTCCCTCAAACTGGTCCAGATAGTCCTCCAGAATCGTCAGCGTGGTGATATCCAGATTGTTGGTGGGCTCGTCCAGCAGGAGCAGATTGGGCGAGGAAGCGAGCACGCGCAGCAGGTTCAGGCGCTTTTTCTCCCCGCCGGAGAGCTTTCCAATGGGGCTGTACTGTTTGTCCGGCGGAAACAGGAAACGTTCCAGCATGGCCGACGCGGACAATACGCCATCCCTTGTCTGAATATACTCCGCAGTATCCTTCACATAGTCGATGACCCTCTGCTGTGGATCCATATAGGAAAGATCGTTCCCCTCCGTCTTTTCCCCGGCGATTTCCTGGGCGTAATATCCCATTTTTACGGTCTGCCCGACCACCACCTGGCCGGAATCCGGCGGAATGATCCCTGCGATGATTTTCATCAGAGTGGTTTTTCCACAGCCATTTGGTCCAATAATTCCCACCCGATCTCCTTTCAGAAAGATATAGGAAAAATCATCGATCAGTTTTCTTGTCCCGTAGCTTTTACAGATATGCTCCAGCTCCACCGTGGTTTTTCCCAGCCTCGTTGAAATGGAGCTCAGCTCCACTCTGGAATCCTGGACGGGAGCCTGCCGGTCGCGCAGCTCCTCATAACGCTGGATATGCGCTTTCTGCTTGGTGGAACGTGCCCTTGCTCCCCGACGGATCCATTCCAGTTCCACGCGCAGGATGGACTGACGCTTGCGTTCACTTGCTTCCTCCATCTCCTGACGCTGTGTCTTTAGCTCCAGAAAGCCGGAATAGTTCGTCTGATAGCTATAGATGGCGCCTTTGTCGATCTCCACGATCCGGTTGGTCACACTGTCCAGAAAATAACGGTCATGGGTCACCATGATCAATGCGCCCCGCCATTTTTTCAGATAATCCTCCAGCCAGTCGGCCATCTCATTGTCCAGATGGTTGGTGGGCTCGTCCAGCAGCAGAATATCCGCCGGAGAAAGCAGGACGGAAATCAGCGCCAGACGCTTGCGCTGGCCGCCGGAAAGCTGGCCTGCCGGCTGCGCAAAGTCCCGGATTCCAAGCCGGGTCATCATCGCCTTCGCGTCGCTTTCAATGGTCCACCGGTTCTCCTCCGACACATTGCCCGCCAGCACGCACTCCAGGCTTGACATTGCGGGATCAAATTCCGGGTGCTGGGGGAGATAGCGGATCACCACATGATTGGCAGTTGTGATGGAGCCTTCATCCGGCTCCTCCAGTCCCGCCATCATTTTCAGGAGCGTGGTTTTTCCGGTTCCGTTGATGCCGATGATGCCGACCTTTTCGCCCTCCTGCAGGGAAAAGGACGCGTTGTCAAATAATTTGTGATCGGTAAATGACTTGGTGATTTTTTCTATGTTGATCAGATTCATTGACGTACCTCTTTGCTTTTTCCTTATCTAACCACCCATTATACACGCAAAAAAGAAAGCAGTCATCTTTTTTTGACTGCTTTCCCCTGTCTGCACGCTGCCACTTCCATAAGATATCCTTATATTTCGGAAAACTCTTTGAAAGTTCACCCTTCTCTAAACTTCAATATAGGTTTCCAGATAATCCGCTGACACAAATCCATCCGGCGAAATACTTTTATTGGCAAAGCTTGTAAAATCCACCGTCACCCATGTTCCATCGATAAAGCACTCATTCCACTGGTGGCCCCCTCCGGACCTGGTACCCGCCACCATGCGCGTAGGAATTCCTTCCGCATTTAACAGAATATACGCAGCCATGGAATAATGGACACAAATCGCGTGCCCGCTGACCAGAGCATCCGGGTAACTCATATCCATATAATCATAATCATAAGTATTGCACAAAGGCATCCCTGTCTTCACTGGATTTCAGCGTGATCCTCTCTCCGGCCTCAAACGCCGGACATAAAGAACGGTAGCGCTTCTGGTCTTCTGTTTCCACAAGAGAGGCGACCTGGTCCACATAAGTGGTATAGTCTATGACCAGCTGCTGCTCAGCTGGCGCCGGAACCACAGCCGCTTCTGAAGCATATAGATTCAGAGGCGGCACTCCGCCGGATATCATGATCGCAACAGCTCCCATTACGGCAATTAAATTTTTCATTCTCATTATGAAATCCCCCCACCCACATTTTTAATTGATTACCGGAAAACATCCCGTCAGAAAAACACTCCACCTCTTCTGCCGCCCCAAATATCCGGCCTGTTACTATGCTGTCTTTATTATACGCTATTTCCAACCATCTGAAAAGAAGCTGCTGCAAACCGTTTTCGGGAATTGCATTTTCAAATACTTTTTCGCTATAATACTATTGAAACAAAACGGATATACTTCTGGAAGGACATAAAAATGAACCAGGTTTTCGGGCGGGTCCTCCCCGCTGAAAATTTCATTCTGTACGTGGAAGGTGATTCCTGCCGGGCGGCCGCCGAAGCCGCAGCAGACGAGCTGAAAATAGACCTGATGCCCAAATCCTCTGCCGTCTCCCTCCCCGCCTGCTATCTGCAGATGGATGCGGAAGGCCTTTCTCTCGTAGAAGGGGCCCACACGCTGCGGGGTGATTTTACGCGCTTTCTGCCGCGGCTTATTCCCAACAATCTGAACCATGAGCTTTTGGTAAGAGCCGCGAGGATAAAGGGCGCGCAGGGCCCCCTGTCCGCCGTTGACTCCACCGCAGGGCTGGGGGAGGATGCCTTCCTGCTCGCAGCAGCCGGATTTCAGGTAAGGCTGTATGAACGGAATCCCATCATTGCCGCGCTTCTCCAGGACGCCTTACGCAGAGGAATGAAAAACCCGGAGCTGGCGCCCGTGCTCGACCGCATGAATTTTCACAGGGGAGACAGCATTGAGGAACTTCCCCGGCTGAATTTTTCGCCGGACGTCGTCGTCCTTGATCCCATGTTTCCGGAGAGAAAAAAGAGGGGGCTCGTCCGGAAAAAATTTCAGATGCTCCATCAGCTGGAAAATCCCTGTTCAGAGGAAAAGGAGCTGCTGGAAGCGGCCCTTTCCTGTCATCCCGCACGGATTGTGATCAAAAGACCCCTGAAAGGCCCCTGCCTGGCCGGCCGGAAGCCCTCTTATTCCCTGAAGGGGAGGGCCGTCCGTTATGACTGTATCGTTCTGCCGCAGAATCCGGGGATAAAACAGACCGATATCAGCCCGGATTCTTAAGTTTCCTTTAATTCTCCACAAAATCATCTCCCGCATCTGTTTTCTTTCGTCCATTTCTGGTATAGTGGTTTCAGACAGGCGCATCGCATGGGCCTCAATTGTTCATGCGGCTGCCCGGCATATGAACTGGAACGCCGCCTTTCAGGGGAGAAATTATCTATGAAAAAAGGAATCACAGCACTTTTATTCTGCACGCTTCTTTTGCTGACCGCCTGCCAGCAGGAAGGCACTGCGGAAAACACACCGGCGGACGAAACCGCCAGAAGCGTCACTGTCAACAGCACGGAACAGGTTTCCGTGATACCGGATATCGCGGAGATTGTATACTCCATCCAGACCCAGGGCTCTGACGCGCAGACCTGCCAGGAAGAGAACAGTGCCACCTCAGATCAGGTTGTTGCTCTGCTGAAGCAACTGGGAATTGAGGAAAATTCCATCCGCACGACCGGCTATTATCTGAATCCGGTCTATGACTGGAGCGGCAGCATACAGCTCCTGACCGGATATGAGGCGGTAACGACGCTTACCATTTCCGACCTTCCGATGGATCAGGTAGGGGAAGTCCTGACGCAGTCTGTCGATGCGGGCGTCAATAACATTCAGTCCATTTCCTATCTTTCCAGCGAATACGATACGGCCTATCAGGAAGCGCTCTCCCTTGCCGTCGCTGCCGCGCGGACAAAAGCGGAAGCGCTGGCTCAGGCCGAAGGCTGTACCGTAGGAGAAATTCTTTCCATCCAGGAGACCAGCGGCTATACCCAGGCGCGCTACAATGACACTGCACTGACCCAGAGTACCATGTCCGCGGCAGAGGAGAGCGTCAGCATCATGCCCGGCGAGCTGGATATTGAGGCCTCCGTAGTGGTAGAATTTTCCATGCAGGTAAATGAAAGCACAGAGGATTAATGCCGTCTATCCGGCGGCAGAATGGAGATTCGAATGAAAATCGTAGTCATAGACGGACAGGGCGGCAGAATGGGCGCCCTGCTCTGTGAGAAAATCAGAAAAAATCAGAAGGAGCTTCCCACCGGAACAGAGCTGATCGCCATTGGAACCAACAGCGCAGCCACGGCCGCCATGCTGAAAGCCGGAGCTGACTGCGGGGCTACCGGGGAGAATCCCGTTTTGGTAGCCTGCCGGGACGCTGACTTCATCATCGGCCCTCTTGGGATTCTGGCCGCGGATTCTCTGCTTGGAGAAGTCACTCCGGCCATGGCTATCGCCGTTGGAGGCAGTCCGGCGCAAAAGCTTCTGCTTCCGGTCAATCGCTGCAACCACCATGTTGTGGGTGTGCAGGATTACTCCATGGCGCGGCTGACGGATGAGGCGGTTGCGGATCTGCTTTCTATTCTTCAGGAAAAGCTTTCATAATCGCCGCCTTCATCTCCTTCACATATCTACCCACATGCTCCGGCGCCTGCCTGCCATATTTTTCAATCAGCCTGACAATGGCCGAGCCGACGATGACGCCGTCCGCCAGGCCTGCCATCCGGGCGGCCTGCTCCGGCGTGGAGATGCCGAAGCCGATGGCGCAGGGAATATCCGTATTGCGCCGGATGGCCTCCACGATGGAAGTGAGGTCAGTTTTGATCTCGCTCCTCACTCCGGTCACACCGAGAGAGGATACCAGATAGACGAAGCCTTCCGCCTCCCCGGCGATCATGGCAATGCGTTTTTCGGAGGTGGGCGCGATGAGGGAGATCAGCTCCAGGCCGAAACGGCGGCAGATGGGCTGGAATTCCTCTTTTTCCTCGTAGGGAAGATCCGGCAGAATCAGTCCGTCCATCCCGATCTTGCGGCAGGTGCTGATGAACCGCTCCGCCCCATAGGAGAACACCACGTTCGCATAGGTCATGAAAACCATGGGCACGCTCACGTCACGCCGCAGCTCTTTTACAAATTCAAAAATCTGATCCGTGGTGACGCCGCCGTTTAGCGCCCGCAGATTGGCGCCCTGAATCACAGGCCCTTCCGCCGTCGGATCGGAAAAAGGAATGCCGAGCTCGATCAGGTCGGCTCCGTTTTTTACCATTTCCCGAACTACTGCTCCGGTGGTTTCCAGATCCGGGTCCCCGCAGGTGACAAAGGCGATGAAGGCCTTTCCGTTTTCAAACGCTTCTTTTATTCTACTCATACAAATCCCCCTCTCCACGATAGCGGGCGATCGCCGCGCAGTCCTTATCTCCTCTTCCGGAGATGGTGATGACCAGAATCTGATCCTTTCCCATCTCAGGAGCCAGCTTTCTGGCATGAGCCACCGCATGGGCGGATTCAATCGCCGGGATGATGCCCTCCGTCTTTGCCAGGTATTCAAAGGCGCAGACCGCCTCCTCATCCGTCACGGGCACATATTCCGCGCGCCCGATGTCGTGCAGGTAAGCATGCTCCGGCCCCACGCCGGGATAGTCCAGTCCGGCGGAAATGGAATACACGGGCGCGATCTGGCCGTATTCGTCCTGGCAGAACCAGGATTTCATTCCGTGAAAAATGCCCACCCGTCCCGTATTCATGGTGGCGGCCGTTTCAAAGGTGTCGATTCCTCTTCCCGCCGCTTCCGCACCGATCAGCCGCACCGAAGGATCCTCAATGAAATGATAGAAGCTGCCGATGGCGTTGGAGCCTCCGCCCACGCAGGCGATCACCGCGTCGGGAAGCCGTCCCTCCTTTTCCATGAGCTGCTCTTTGATTTCCTTCGAGATCACCGCCTGAAAATCCCGCACGATGGTGGGGAAAGGGTGAGGCCCCATCACCGAACCGAGACAGTAGTGGGTGTCGCTGATCCGGGAGGTCCACTCGCGCATGGCTTCCGAAACCGCGTCCTTCAGCGTGGCAGTCCCGGTCCTTACCGGGATGACTTCGGCTCCGAGCAGACGCATGCGGTAGACATTGAGGGCCTGCCTCCTGGTATCCTCCTCTCCCATGAAAACCACGCACTCCATTCCCATCAGCGCTGCCGCCGTGGCCGTTGCCACCCCGTGCTGGCCTGCGCCCGTTTCCGCGATCAGACGGGTCTTTCCCATTTTTTTTGCAAGAAGCGCCTGTCCCAGCACGTTATTGATCTTGTGCGCGCCGGTATGGTTCAGATCCTCCCGTTTGAGATAGATTTTCGCGCCGCCAAGATCCTTCGTCATTTTTTCCGCAAAATAAAGCCGTGACGGCCTTCCCGCATATTCGTTAAAAAGCGTTGCGAGCTCCCGGTTAAATTCCGGATCGTTTTTATATCTGCTATAGGCTTCTTCCAGCTCGATCACCGCATTCATCAGCGTCTCCGGAATGTACTGCCCTCCGTAGATGCCGAACCTTCCATTTGGATTTGTCATACTTCCTCTTTTCCGCGGCCGAACGGCCGCATTTAAATTCAGGAGAAGAATCGCAGCGATTCCGCTCTTCTTACTGCGGCCGCGAACGCCGCCATTTTCTTTTTGTCCTTCACGCCGTCCGTCTCGATTCCGGAACTGATATCCAACGCATAGGGGTGAAATCTTCTGACCGCCTCCGCCGCGTTTTCCATATCCAGTCCGCCCGCCAGGAAGAACGGCCGCCTCATCCCGGAAAGCAGGCTCCATTCAAACCGGATTCCCGTTCCGCCCTTTCCCGCATCCAGGAGCACATAATCCGCGCAGCTCTCATTTGCCGCTTCCACATCCCGCTCTCCCGCAATGGAAAAGGCCTTGATGACCGGACGGCCCGTAAGCCTCTGCACCTGCCTGATACAGGCCTCATCCTCCGTTCCGTGAAGCTGGATGAGATCGATAATCCCGCGGTCCGCAAGCTCCGCAATCCGCTCCGGCTCCTCATTTACAAACACGCCAACCGCGCTGATTTCCG
>CAJFMW010000118.1 GCA_904392525.1 uncultured Eisenbergiella sp. | reverse complement strand
ACTATCATAGCATCGACCTTAGCTGCAATATCCTTTGCCTCAGTTTGTCTCTCCTCAGTTGCGTTACAGATAGTATTCACAACACTAATATCATAACCTTTTTTTTGAAAAATTTCAACTAATTCTTGAAATTTATTGTAGTTAAATGTCGTCTGCGACACAATACACAGTTTTTCTCCCTCTTTTGAGGAAAATTGAGCGGCCTCCTGCGCCGACTCAACCACGGCCGCAGGGGTCAGCGACCAGCCCATGATGCCTTCTACTTCAGGATGCCCGGCGTTTCCGATGATGACGATTTTTTTCCCCGCCGCGCTTTCCTTCTCCACGATTCTGTGGATCCGCTTCACAAACGGACAGGTGGCGTCAATACAGGAAAGCCCCTTCTTTTCAATTTTTTCCTGAATCCGTTTCGGTACGCCATGGGACCGGATGATCACCGTTCCTTCCGCGAGCTTATCCAGTTCCTCCTCCGATTCCAGCACCCGGACGCCTTTGCTTTCCAGATCCTGTACCACGAACTCATTGTGAATGATGGGGCCGTACGTATAGATGGGCTTCGCGTCCGTCTCCTTCGCTGCGGCTTCGATCTGTTCATATACCTGGTCCACAGCCCGCTTCACTCCGAAGCAGAAGCCTGCGCTTTTTGCAAGAATCACTTCCATTACAGACAGCCTTTCTGCCGGCAGATGGAAAGCACCGCCTCCACCGCCTGCTCAATCGTCATGCCCGAGGTATCCAGATGCACCGCATCCTCCGCTTCCCGCAGCGGAGAGATTTCCCGGTTCCTGTCATCTTCATCCCGTTTGATAATCTTCGCTTCCACACTCTCCAGCGTTTCCGAGGTATCCCCCTTTGCGATGAGCTCATCAAACCTTCTCTTCGCACGTACCGCCGTGCTCGCCGTGAGGAAAATCTTCACATCCGCATCCGGCAGGATACAGGTCCCGATGTCCCGCCCGTCCATAAGGACATCATTCTGGGCGGCAAGCCC
Organism: uncultured Eisenbergiella sp.; assembly: GCA_904392525.1. Taxonomy (GTDB): domain Bacteria; phylum Bacillota; class Clostridia; order Lachnospirales; family Lachnospiraceae; genus Eisenbergiella. The sequence continues at coordinate 8,000 of CAJFMW010000118.1, read as the reverse complement.
TCTCTGCAGGTCAAGAAGCCGTGCTCGTACCGCAGGCACCGCAGATGCAGCGGAGGACATTCTCGTCACCTCGTCGGTACGGATGAGCCCGTTCACGTTTTCTCCATTCAGACTGACAACCTGCTCCCCGTTCTGATAAGTAATGGATACATCCGCGCCCTCACACTCTTTTGCAATCGCTTCTTTCTCCTCAGGCGCGATGCCCTGCCGGATCAGGTACAGAGCGATAGCCCGGTACATGGCTCCGGTATCCACATAAATAAATCCAAGCTTTTCGGCCGCTCTGCGGGCGACGGTGCTTTTTCCCGCCCCTGCCGGGCCGTCAATTGCGATATTGATGCTCATAGCCATCTCCATTTCTTTTTCTTCTTATTATATTCGAATTCCTTTTTTTACGCAATTCCCGATTTCAGGGGCCCGGTTTCACGGTTTCAGGGGCCTGCTTTCACAAATTCAGAAACCTGACGCTTTCATTCCGCCTTCGTTACCGTCCGGCGAAAGACAATGACAACAGCGGCCGCCGTCAGAGCAGTCAGAAGCAGGAGCTGTGGAAGGCTTTCATGATTGCCGGGCGCCTTCGTGATCACCAGCTGCCGGATGAACAGCGCCACAAGTGAGGTGACGATGGCAGCAGAGCCGGATTTTTTCAGGATACCGACACAGAAAGGCCACAGGGAAAGGACGGCGCAGGATGCGATGCTGACCGCAGCAGCAGGAATCCAGACAGAAAGATCCGCCGCATGAAAGGAACCTTCCAGCATATCAAAGGCCCTGTCTACGCCAACGATATAGGCGCAGCAGCAAAGATAACCGGCAAGCATGGATGCGGTGGTAAAAGCTGTGATGAGGAGCAGCTTCGCCACGATGAGCTTCCTTTTATTCAGCGGACAGCAGAACAGGATGGTGATGGTCCTGTGAGTGTACTCCCTGATGACCAGGGAGACAGTAAGAATCGAAGAATAGATCAGAAAGATTACCGACATCAAAATCCCGATCACCAGAAAGGTACTTTCAAAGGTGTCCTTCGTCTGCTCCGGGTCCGTCATGCTGTCCAACAGGGATACGGTGAGAAACAGAATGGAAAACAGGATCAGAAGCAGGGTGATGAGAATGTTTTTCTTCAGGTCAAATTTTTTCAGCTCCAGCCGAAGCAGATGGCCCATTCTAGAAAGCGCCTCTTCGATCCGTTCCCTGTTGTGGTATCCCATATACTCACAATACAGCTCCAGATTCTCCCGTCCCGTCATTTTCTCATAAAAGCAGGGTGCTTCGATGATGGAACCAATCCGCTTGAAGCTTTCATAGCTTTCGTCTCCCATCTTTTCTCCGAAAATCCGGGCTTCTCCCGCATCCGGATGAATCAGGTTCATCATCATTTTCATCACCGTGCTTTTTCCCGCCCCGTTCGGGCCCACAAAGCCGTAAATTTCTCCCTCTCTGACGTGCAGATTCACCCGTTCCACCGCCGTCTTTTTCCGCCAGGCTTTGGTCAGATCCCTGGTTTCCATCAAAAAATCCATTTGTTCCTCCTTACCGAAGCGCCCTTTGCTTCAATAAAAAAATGTCCCCCTCACGCTTCGTCTTCAGTATACAAAACGGATTTCTCTTTTTTCTGTCTGAAATCTCACTTTTTTCTAACTTTTCTTCGGAAGCGTTACCGCAAAGCGTGTTCCGCCGGCTTCTGCGTCTAAAACCCGGATATCCCCTCCCATCTGCAGGGCAAGGGTCTTTGCGATCGCAAGGCCCAGTCCGCTTCCCCTGCCGCCCGTATAGGCCCTTGTAAAAATCTGTTCCCTCTCCTCCGAAGGGATGCCGGGGCCGTGATCCTCCAGCTCGATGTATACGGCCGCATCCTCCTCCCAAAGCCGCAGGGCGAGATATTTTCCATCCTCCGCATATTTCACGGCGTTATCCACCAGATTTCTGAGAATCCGCCGCAGTCCGTCCGCATCTGCCAGGGCAAAAACCGGAACGGACGGCGTCTGCAGTTCTACCTGAAATCCCCTGCTCTCCAGCAGCTCACAGCAGGAAAGCAGTACCTCATGGCAGAGCTTCGTCACGTCCGTCCGCTCCGGCGTCAGCTTTCCGTCTCCGGATTCCAGCTTCGCCAGGCTGAACCAGGCGTTCATCGTATCCACCAGTTCCTTCGACTTCTCACAGATTTTTTCCGCAGCCTCCGAAAGCTTTGCCGCTCCGTTTTCCTGTCCCGCTGCCGCCTGCAGAAGCTCTCCATACCCCTGAAGAACCGTAAGCGGCGTGCGCAGATCGTGAGAGATATTGGTCAGCATCCGCTTCATGGAACCTCTGGCACGTTCATAATCTGCCCTGTCCTTCTCCCAGCGTTCCAGCACCCGGTTGAGGTCCGCCGAAAGCGCCCGGACTCCAGGATGATCCGAGGGCACCAGAATGGGAGAACGGCCGTCCGCATCTGCGATCTGCCTCAGACGCTCGTCCACATACTGAAGTTCCCGGCTCAGACGCACATACTGCCTCTTCTGCAGGATAACAAACAGGGCCAGCACAATGCAGACCGCAAACAGAAATAAGGTCATGACTTCCTCCCTTCAGAAGCGTCGGCAGGCGCTTCCACACGATAGCCGATTCCCCAGATCGTTCTGATATATTCCTGCCCGGGCTTCTTTGGATCCTTCAGCTTGGCGCGCAGCCGGTTCATGTGGGTGTTCAGCACATTTTCATTTCCATAGTAAGGCTCCTTCCAGACGGCCTCATACAGATTTTCTTTGGAAAAGGCCCGCCCGGGGTTGGATGCCATCAGAAAAAGGAGGTCAAATTCCGTCCTGGTCAGTTCGATCCGCATTCCGTCCCGCCACACCCTGCGGCCTGCAGCATCGATTTCAAGAGCCCCGAGCCTGACGGTCTCTTGTCCGCCTCCGTCATATTGTGTGGCTCTGCGGATGTTGGCCCGGATCCGCGCAGACAGCTCGATCAGGGAAAAGGGCTTCACCACATAATCGTCCGCCCCCAGGTTCAGCCCCATGGCCTTATCCACATCGTCATCCTTCGCCGTTATGATGATGATCGGAATGGTGCTCCTCTGCCGGAAAGAGCGGATCACCTCCATGCCGTCCACATCCGGGAGCATCAGATCGATCAGGGCAAGCGCGTCCCCCTGTCTGTCAGGAAATGCCCGGATGACGCGGCGTACACGTGCAGCCTATCCCGCAACAAACGCCTGCATGGCCAGATAGATGTTCAGGGCAGATGCCGCTCCCAGCAGAAGCGCGGCCCAGTTCAGAAGGAGAAAACAGATTCTGACACTTCCTCCCTCCCATTCTTTTTTGCGGAGAGTCAGAAACAGGTCTGCTGCGGAGAACAGGATTGGAAACAGGAAGATGAAAAGATTGTCTGCCGTCGAAAACCAGTCGATACGTCCATATTCATATTCATCAACAATCCACGCTCCGTTCACCTGAAGCTGCATTCCAAAGCGGAACAGGAACAGCAGGCATATCGTCTGAACCACATAAATAATTCTTCTTTTTTCCCCGTTCCTCTTCTGTTCCTCCCGGTGTCCCTCCAGCTTCACATTCCGGGAACGGAGCCACTGGTACAAAAGGATGATCCCAAGCGTCAGGCTGGCGAGAATCATGCAGTTCATCCGCAGCGCGATTTCTTTATCCTGATCTCTCATACTGATGAGAGAATAGGCAAGACAGTATTCCAGTACCCCAGCCAGCAGAAAAACCGCTCTCGACAGCTCCAGCATGAACTTAAGCAGCCGTAAAAGCCTCTCCCGCTGCCAGAAGCACAGGAGAGAAAAGAGGGCAAAAATTCCCAGGCTGACCGCCCCTTCCCGCACGCTGAGGGGATGCGTCACAAGGCCAAAGGCATTCCATGGTCTGTCCAGCCCGTCGTCCATAATCTGCGCGGGCATGTGAAGCAGAAGTTCCGTACAGTGCAGAAAAATCCCCCACACCAGAGCCGAGGTTCCTCTGCCCCTTCCATAGCTCCACAGCCAGCAGCCTTCCAGCACTCCGAGAAGCCATACGGAATCCATCGAGCCTGCCACAAACAGGCGCCGCAGAATCTCAATGACACAAAGCAGGGCAAACCACAGCCAGATTCCAAGGCGCTTTTCCCTTTTATACTCCTCTTTTCCGAATAGAGAAAAGAAGGCTCCCGCCAGAATTCCCATGTGCAGTGCGGTTTCCGCCCCTGCCAAAACAAATGTAAGCATTCTCTGTCCCTCCAATCCGCTCTCTGCCTTTTTCTTCCATAAACAGTATAACACAGGAAACCGCAAAATGGAGAAATGTGGCCTGATCCGTCGGATTTTGTCTTCGTCTTTCCTTACAGCCTGTGCTCTTCCCCGACAAAAGCAATATAGGTACGGCTGATGCTTCCGTCGGTGATTTTTTCCAGAATATCAATAAATTCGTCAATGGATTCCGGCATCCCCACAAGGAATCATTCAGCGCCGAGGAAAAAAACGACACAAATCCTTCCAGGTATGATACAATCTATAAAAGGATTTTTCCTGTCCTCACAGACTGAAAAACGGAAGGACATCCGGAATCATGAAAACCTACGTGGCAGATCCCAAAATTGCAAGGAAATGGTACTTAAAGAAAAGAAAAACCTATAAAACCTATAAGATTGGCATGGCCGTGATGTGGGGTGCGCTTTGCCTCATCTTCATCCTGGATCTCTCTTTTCTTCTGAGAGCGGAAGGGATCGAACAGCTCGGCGAAATTCTGCTGTTGTGCATCGGGGCGGATATTCTGCCTGGAATCGCAGCAGTGCTTGGCTATGTGCTCATTAAAGCGGGAGGTCTCGAATTTCTGATGCGCCGCCCTTCGGAAAAATGTATCTTCGATAAAGAATCCTTTACGCTTGAATATATTCCAGAACCCGGAAGCCGGGAACGCGAACCGAGAAACTACAACCTGATCCGGCACAGGATCCTGTATCGTGACATCCAGAGCGTGGACTATGAGGAAGAGCTGGGGCGCATCACCATCCACGGAATGCATACCATCCTGAAATATTATCAGACGAAAGATTTCAAAAAATATGCCGATACCCAGACTACCACCCTGCCCTTCTCCGTATTCTGCCGTTATCCGGACTTTGACGAACTGAAGGACGAGCTGATGGCTCTGGAACAGGCTAATCTTCCCGACGGTTACAGTCAGGTATCCAGTTCACAAAAATAAAGAAGTTCCGCATCCGCATCGTATAATCCAAGGGTAAAGTTGAAGGAACCCCGGTGAAGGATATCCGCTCCGGTCGCCCATCCTTCCTTTACCTGCCTGTCTATGAGCCGGTAATATCCGTTCTCTATCTCCGGCACCAGGGAATTTCCTTCCTGATCCGTGAGATACGGGCCAATGCGTTCTGTTTCGTTATCTATTCCGTATACCAGGGTCTTTACCGTATCATCCAGGGGGAATGCTCTCCATTCGGATTTCTCCTTTATCTGATTCAAAACATCTCCATCCGCACAATCAAGCACAATGAAAGTAATTCCGTCCCCATGAAGTCCCCCATGAGTGTCCGATGCCGAAATTATCCCACAGGCCGAGGCATCAATTCCGAGTTCTCCAGAAACTACGGACTGCAGGCTTTCCGCTCCACAGGCACTTAAAATCAGAAAGGCGATAACAGACAGCGTACAAAAAATTCTTTTCATCTCGTTCCCTCCTCCTGCAACACAAGCCTTTCACCGGGGCAGGTAATCTTCCCGGTCTGCTTCCGCCCGAACATCCGCTCCATATCAAAAACGCCCGGATACAGGGATTACCTTCTGCCCCGTCCTGTCTTCGATAAAGCTGCGAAATTCTCCGGCATCCCCGCCTGTTAATCTTTTTTTGTCATATGCCTGGGCATGGCTGTTGCTGAGTATGAATACGAAGTACCTCTGATCCTCCGTCACATATTTAATCCTGTCGTACCGAAATTCGGTCTTTCCAACCTTCGTAACCGACATAAATTTATTCTGAAAAAACTGACATTTGCAATGTTCCGTCCCCGGCAGAACTCTCTTTTTTGCCACATAACCGTTCATTCTGTCCTCAAACAGCAAAAAAAGAACCAAAATGACAATCGCAGTCAGAGTCACCAGATTGATACCCAGTGCGGCCATAACCAGGATTCCCAAAGCCGTCACGGTCCATCCGAAGATACGGGTTCTTCTGCTCTGTTTCTTCCTTATGGTCATTCTGAGCGCTCTTGCCATCGCAGAAAGTGCCGATATGTCATAATCTGTCTCAAAGGTAAATTCCTTTTCCATATGAACCTCCTTATTTTCGCTGTTGTACCCGCTTTTTGCCAGACGCTTTATCAAGGCTGCTGAGGAACAGTATATCCGTCTCTTCACCCTCACGGCACGCTCTCCCCCGCCAGATGCCCGGTGGACCAGGCGATCTGCAAATTAAAGCCTCCTGTGAGCGCGTCCAGATCCAGAAGCTCTCCCGCCATGTAAAGGCCGGAAACCATTTTGGATTCCATGGTGGAAGGATTGACCTCCCGGACGCTGACGCCGCCTCTCGTGATGATGGCCTCCAAAAAGCCCCTTGTTCCCGTCACATGAAGCTCCACATTCTTAATACGGGAGACAAATTCCTGCCTCTCCTGTCTGGTGATATCATGCACCCGTTTTTCAGGATCGATTCCGGAAAGAGCGATCATCACGGGAGTCAGACGGGTGGGAAAGAGCCCGTCCACCGCATTTCTGAACTGGCGGTTCTTCGCTTCCTCAAAGTTCCTCAGAAGTCGCCTGTCCAGCTGCTCCTCAGAAAGAGCAGGCTTCAGATCCAGCTTCAGAACCGCGTCCGCTTTCTCCTTTTCCTTTCCGCCCTTCACTGCACCCGTTCGGTAATAGCTGCTTGCGCTTAAAATCAGGGGGCCGCTCACGCCGAAATGGGTGAAAAGCATCTCCCCGAATCCCTCATAGACCTTTTTCTTCCCCAGAAACAGAGCGGCAGACACATTTTTCAGGGCCAGTCCCTGCAGACTGGCACACCAGTCCTCCGCAACGGTAAAGGGAACCAGGGAGGGCTCGCAGGGAACCAGCGTATGTCCCAGCTCCTGCGCCATCCGGTGTCCTTCCCCGGTGGAGCCGGTTGCCGGATAAGAAAGACCGCCGCTGCATAAAATGACTGCGTCCGCAGGAAGCTCCTCTCCGGATAAAAGACGTACACCGCGCACCGCACGCATGGCCGCCTTCTTTTTTTCAGGCGGCATCCTCCGCTCATCGGTTTCCTGTCCGTCCCTTTCATGGATGGCGTTTTCCTGAACAAGGATTTCCTTTACCGCAGTATGCAGGCGTACCGTGACGCCGAGACGTTCCAGCTCTTTTGCCAGCGTCCGTATGATGTCTGAAGAATGGTCAGACACCGGGAAAACCCGGTTTCCCCTCTCCACCTTCAGCGGACAGCCTCTCTGTTCAAAAAATTCCTGTACCGCCCCATTGTCAAAGCCGTAAATGGCGCTGTACAGGAATCTGGGATTGCTGACCACGCTGTCAAACAGCTCCTGGGTGTCGCAGGCGTTTGTCAGGTTGCATCGGCCTTTTCCCGTAATATAGATTTTCTTTCCCAGCTTTTCATTTTTCTCAAGAAGGAGAACCTGATGTCCCTTCTGTGCGGCAGCAACGGCCGCCATCATGCCCGCGGCGCCGCCGCCGATCACTATCACTCTGCTCATGTCTGTCCGTCTCTTTCTGTACGTAATATCTGTTCCTCATCCGGCACTTCTTCCGTATCCGGCGCTTCTGTCCGCAGGCCACCTGCTTCCGGCAGCGTAAACAGGGAATCCTCGTCAATCCGGTCGATTTCATCGTGCATGGATACCTGGTAATTGTTCCAGACCCCCTCCAGGCTTTCCAGGCTCTCCCGCACCGTCTGCGGCTGCTTCAGGCACAGCGCAACCACCAGGGCGTTGATCACGCTTAAGGGAGCGACCAGGGAATCCACGATGGAAACCATATCGCTCGCGGCAAAAAGATTGCAGGAGGAATACAGGCACATGGGAGAATG
>CAJFMW010000117.1 GCA_904392525.1 uncultured Eisenbergiella sp. | reverse complement strand
GGCTTTTATCACAGCTTCGGGCAGAACTCCTCTGTATATTCCATCACCGGAAGTCCGTCCTCCGTAAAGGAAAGAGGCAGAATCACGTATCTGGAATCATCATAATTTTTTCCATTCCAACGGTCGGACACATAATACCAGGTTCTGTTATCTCCCTCACCCACGGGCAGAATGAACGCGGGCTGGGTGCGGTAGGTCACCTCGTCTCCAATATCCGTAAGTACGCTCCAGCGCCCCTCCATGCTGTCGGAGATGGCATAGCGGCACTGATTGGGCGCCCAGCCCGTGCAGTATGAGGAAAACATATAGTATTTCCCGTTCCGTTCCATCACTGCGGGCGCTTCCCGGTATTCCCCCTGCCAGAGCTTATGTACCAGACAGTCCACATTCAGATAATCCTCCGTCAGGCGGTATACATGCAGGTCCGCATTGTCTCTGGAGGCGGAGATGAAATACGCCGTCCCGTCTTTATCCTGAAACAGAGTGCAGTCTCTGGACATATACCCGAACGGATTGAAGCATCCCAGATAGGTAAATTCCCCGTCCGGTCTGTCGCAGACTGCGATTGCGCAGGCGGCGTCATGATAGTCCTTTCCGTTTTCCACGTGCATCCACATGACAAACTGCTTCGTTTTTTCATTGTAAAGCACCTTTGGACGCTCCACATTGATCTTCCCGCCCTCCGCTGTTTTCAGCTTCCGGTCCGTCCTCACACGATACTCCGCTGTGGGTGAATCCGTAGTCAGCGCATGGCGGCAGAAGGTCCAGTTTAAAAGATCCTCAGAGCGGTACACGCTCACATAGCGGTTTTCCGTCCTGTTTTCTCCATACCAGTACCACTGCCCCTCCCAGTAAAGCATATGACCGCCGTGGGCGTGGAGCACGTTTTCATCGGTGTCATACCAGGTGTCTCCGTTAATCAGCCGGGTGTTCTTTTCCATTGTCCTCTCCTCTCTTCTTTCCCCAATATCATTGGTATCTGTCCTGTTCAGAATGGTTCTTAACCGTTTGTATTCTAACCCTTTTCCCGCTCCGTTTCAACACCGCCGCTGCAGATTCTCACAAAAGCGTCGAAGGCTTCGGAATGATACTTGTTCCGATGGTAAACGATACTGAATTCCCGAGTAAAATCCACCCGCTCCACGGCGACCGACTTCACCTCGCCTCTCCTGATATCCTCTTCCACCAGATAGTAGGGAAGGACGGAAATGCCCATATTTTCCCTGACCGCCCGGACAAGGGCGCGGGTGCTGACGCTTTCCCAGACGGGTTCAATTTCCATCCCTGCCTCCGCCATCCGGATATCGAACAGCTCCCTGACCGCGCTCCCCTTTTCCCGCAGGAGCATGTCTTCCGCGGCCAGGACCTCCGGCACGATACTTTGGTATGATGCATACGGATGCTCCGGCGAACAGATCATCACCAGCCTGTCCTTTCGATAGGGAACCTGTACCAGAAATGGATTGTGTATCCGTCCTTCCACCAGCCCCACATCGATTCCGTTTCCCAAAAGCAGATTTTCTATGGTATCCGTATTTTCCACCGTCACCCTTACCCGCACCTGTGGAAACTCCTTCCGAAAGGCTCTGATATATCCCGGCAGAAAATAATTCCCGATGGTAACGCTGCTTCCCACATGGAGCGTACCGGATGTACCCAGGCTTTTCATGGCATCCTCCGTCTCCTCAAACAGGCTGACCAGATGCCTGGCATACTGGTACAGCTCCTGTCCCGCCTGTGTTACATAAAGCCGCTTTGACATCCTCTCAAAGACTCTGACCCCATAATGCTCCTCCAGCTCCTTAAGAGCTACGCTCACGGAAGGCTGGGCAATGAGAAGTTCCTCAGCGGCAGCCGTCGTGCTCCCCGTTTCATAAACAGCAAGAAAAATCTTCAGATGGCGAAGTGTCATAACCCGTCCCCTTTTTATTATAATAAAATAGCTATTACCTTCATTATATTATAGTATTTTACAAATAATCAGACAAGGGGTATTGTTGGGATAGAAAAAAAGAAAGGCATGGGAGCTTTAAATGGACAAAAGGAAAAAATATCTCACCTTATTCCTGTCAACCCTGACAATCAGCAGCTTCACCTTCGGCGGCGGCTACGTCATCATCTCACTCCTGAAAAAAAAATTTACCGACGAGCTTCACTGGATTGAAGAAAAGGAAATGCTGAATCTGGCCGCCATCGCCCAGTCCGCACCGGGCGCCGTGGCCGTCAACGCGGCGATTCTGGTAGGATACCGGACGGCGGGCATCATTGGAACCATCATCGCGGTTTTCGGGACCATCATACCGCCCTTCGTGATCATTTCCCTGATTTCGCTTTGCTATACGGCCTTCCGGGAAAATATAATCGTTGCTGCTGTCTTAAAGGGCATGCAGTCCGGAATCGCGGCTGTTATCGGTGATGTGACCGTCAACCTGTGCAGCAGCGTTTATAAAGAAAGCGGTATACTGTCCGTACTCGTCATGGCCGCAGCGTTCTGCGCATCCTGGTTTTTCGGCGTCAACGTGCTCTGGATCATCCTAGCCTGCGCAATTTATGGGATACTGCGTACCTTTTTCACACTTTCCAAAAAGAAGGGAGATCTTGACAAATGAATTATCTTGATCTTTTTATCAGCTTTTTTCAAATCGGCCTCCTCAGCTTCGGAGGCGGTATGGCCGCCATTCCGCTGATTCAGGAACAGGTGGTGGACGGACATGGCTGGCTGAGCATGACGGAATTCACTGATCTGATCACCATTGCCGAAATGACGCCCGGCCCCATCACCATCAATTCCTCCACCTTTGTGGGAATACGAACCGCAGGTCTGCCCGGCGCCATCATCGCTACAGCCGGCTGCATCCTGCCCTCCTGCCTCATTGTTCTTATGCTGGCGTGGCTGTATTTCAAATATGGAAATCTTGCTTACATACAGGGTACCCTGTCCGGCCTGCGTCCGGCCATTGTGGCGCTCATCGCTTCCGCCGGGCTGTCAATCCTGTGTCTGGCCGTCTGGAATCAGGAAAGCATCTCCCTGCATCCCGCCGACACCAACCTGATTGCCGTCCTTCTCTTCCTTTTGTCTTTTTTCATCCTGAGACGCGGGAAAACCAATCCCATCTTCGTCATGCTGGGCTGCGGCGCGGCGGGCGGAATTCTTTATACACTGACAGGAAGCTTCCTGTAAAAAGCTTCAGAATGGAGGTTGTCATGATTTTTCAGATCAGACCTGTCCTGGGCGGCTTTCAGCTTTCCGCCGCTGCCGCTCAGGGCGTCTCCACTTCCGGAGGAGCCACAGGGCGCCTTTTCGGAACATCCGGAGAAAGAATCAGTGTTCTTCAGAAAAAAATAACGGGTTCCGCAAAGCTGATCCGAAGCGGAGGAGAAATCATCGGTGAAACAGAGATCATCCGAAAAGAGGGCAAAACTTTCTACCTCGCAAGAAAGAAGGATAAGATGTGCGCAAAGGCAGAACTGACCTGCCGTCCCTGCAGCGGCGCTGTTTCTCTCATCCGCCCTCCCCAGGGCGTTCACCTTGACATGGATACTCCATACGGAAGATGGCAGGCTGACAGGCAGCAGGATCAGAGCGTCCTGTTCATCAGAGAATCCACCGTCATCGGCAAGATCTCTCCCTTCTTTTCCATCCGCCCGCAGATTTTCGCCTGTGCCGGGGACTATCCCGCAGCCTTCTGGGCTGTCATGTATGTGTTTGCCAGCTATATGATGCACGAAGGGGATGTGGACATCATCTGACCGGTCCGCTTTTTATGAAGCGAAAAATTTTCCCCAAAAATAATACAGGCTTCCTGCCAGTTTTCCCAGCGCCACGGAAAACACGGCAAGGCCGAGACCGTGGCGGAAGGAAATGCGTCTGGCAAAGATGGGAATGGAATCCAGCATCTCTGCGATCGCCAGCGCCAGACAGCCCACAAAAATCCCGGCGAACAGGCCGAAAAGCACAAGCAGGAAGGCTGTAAGCCCCTCCCACAGCCAGTCCGCCCGGCCTGAAAACAGGCCATACAGCATTCGAAAGAAAGAAGAAGGGTAACCGAATACGCTCAGGAAGTTCCCCAGAAGCGTTCCGAACACCACCATTTCCTCATAAAGAAAAACATTCCGTCCGGTATGGGTTTTTCCCGCGAAGCGCGGCACCAGTCCCACGGACATCAGGACGGTGAACACGCCGCCCGATACCAGCAGGCCGCCGCTGATACCGGCCACGGCGAGCCCTGCCTGACGAAAAAAATCCCACAGGCCTCCTTCAGGAAGCATCGATCGTCTCCCCCTCTCTGTCCGCGGTTTCCACCAGCGCGTTGTTCACCTGATCCTCATAGATGCGCATCTCCACCTCGATTGGAGTGGGGTCCTTCGTGATTCTTCTTCCGCCGATGTGATTAAAGAACAGAATGATACCGGACGCCAGACCGATGGAATAGGAGATTTCCAGAATGGTGATCCCGTCCGAAGGCTCGTCCATCACCATTTCATAAATTCTTTCAAACACATCGCTGATGCCGATGTCATTGTGAAAGGCCATAATCGTAAAGGCCGGACCGAAAAAACAGATGAGGCAGACAAAGGCGATTTTCAGCCAGAGCCACGGGCCTTTTTTCTGTTCCGCCTTCACCCGCTCCACAATTACCTCCGCCTCACCGATGTTCTGCACCTCCAGAGAGGAATCGATTTTCTGCAGCTCCTCCAGAATCTTCATCACGCTGACCACACAGCGCTTCTTCGTTTCATCCCGGAAGCTGCAGACCTTCAGCGCCTTCGCTCTGGCGAGGATTTCCTTATCTGCGCACACCAGCTTTCCCAGATCGCTGAGATGAATCTCCTTCTTCTGCGTTTCCACATTCCGCTCCAGCTTCAAGTACAGCGTTTCCCGCGTTACCATTTTCGCTCCTTTCCAGGCACGAACCTCAGGTTCGCGCGCCGCCGTGACAATCCGGGAAGCACCCTGCCTTCCTGCCGGATTACGGCAGCCTTCATACGCTCTTAAGTATTTGAAGGCGGAGCCGGTTTTATGCAGGCTTTGTCATGAGTTTCTCAGCATAAAACCTTATGCCTCATGCTGAGAAGGATTTTTTTCTCAAGGCGGCTGACCTGCACCTGGCTGATACCCAGATTTTTTGCCACCTCGCTCTGTGTCATATCCTCAAAATAGCGCATCCGGATCAGATCCCTGTCCGCTTCCGGCAGCTCTTCCAGAAGCTGTGTCAAAAGCATGTGATTCAGCAGCCTGTCCTTCTCCTCATCCTCCCATCCGTCAGATGTCCCGGATGAAGCCACCTTATCCAGCAGCTGGATTTCATTTCCATCCGACTGGTAAACGGTTTTGTAGATGGACTCCACCTCCACGCCGGCTTCCATGGCAAGCACCACATCCTCCCTTTCCATCCCGGTTTCCGCCGCAATCTCCGCAAGAGAAGGCTCCCGGCCCAGGCTGTGCGCCAGCTTCTGCGCCGCCTGCTTCACCTTCCAGCCGTTTTCCTTCAGCGTCCGGCTGATCCGGATTGGCCCGTCATCCCGCAGAAACCGCTTGATCTCTCCGCTGATCATGGGAACCGCATAGGTGGAAAACTGTACCTCATAGGACAGGTCAAATTTATCGATTGCCTTGATCAGGCCGATCGTTCCGATCTGAAACAGATCCTCCATCTCATATCCCCGACCGGAGAACCGTTTTACGATATGATGAACCAGTCCCAGATTTCTCTCTATCAGTACCTCTCTGGCCTCCCGGTCACCTTCCTGTGCCCGTGCAATCAGCACTGATGTTTCCTTCACGCCAGCCTCCCCTCATTCCCCTTCTTCCGCCCAGACAAAAGTTCCCAGCTTTTTCTCCATCCGGACCACAGTCCCCTCTCCCACTGTGGATTCCACCTCCAGATCGTCCATAAACGCCTCCATGAAGGCAAAGCCCATCCCCGACCGGTCCTTGTCCGGGCAGGTGGAAAACAGCGGTTCCATGGCCTTTTCCACATCCGCAATCCCGACTCCGTGATCCTCTATTTCAATATGTAGGACATCCGTATTCACGCTGCATCTTAATTCCACCTTTCGCGGCTTTTCCTCCGGCCAGTCCGGATAGGCGTGAATCACCGCATTCGTAACGGCTTCCGAAACTGCCGTCTTGATATCCGCCACCTCCTCCAGGGTGGGATCTAACGGCGTGACGAAGGCCGCCACCGCCACCCGCGCAAATCCCTCATTTTCTGAAACCGCATCAAACTCCATTCTCATCTCGTTTTTCATCTCTACCTCGACTTTCTGCTGCAGATGCAGCATTTCATGCTATCCGATTATTTCCACGATTTTCTTCATGCCGGACATCTCCAGCATCCTGCGGATCTGTTTATCCGGATGAGAGGCATATACCTTCCCGCCGAAGCAGGAAATCAGCCGGTAACGTCCGATCAGAATACCTATCCCGGAACTGTCCATAAACCGGGTATCCTCAAAGTCAAACAGCACATTTTCCACCTGCTCCTCCAGAATATAATGATCCGCGATCCTGCAGAGCTCCTCCGCATGATGGTGATCCACCTCCTCCGGCATTCTGATGCACAGGCAGTTGTCAATTACCCTGAAATCCTCCTGTAATACTTTCACATTCTCTCCTTTCCCTTTCCTGCAGCTTCAGGAAAGCACGACGGCCGCCCTCCGGACGGCTCACGTAAAAAAAAGAGAACTTCCTTAAATTTTAAGGTAAAGTTCTCTTTTGTCCGTAATTTTTAAAAAATATTAAATTTTAACCGTTATATTTTAATATATGTTTATTTAAGGCAAGCGGGCATTATGCTGCAGCAGACCGTCCCGGGCATCATCAGCCCTCCAGCTCACTGAGTGCGCTTTCCGCTCTTCTGGCGTTATCTGTGTTCGGGAACAGGTCGATAACCTGATTATATATCTGGGTGGCATTCCGGCTGTCCCCGTTTCTGCGGTACGCATCGCCCAGAAGGAGAAGCGCATCACTGTTGGTCTCATCATAATTAAAGGCACGCTCCAGTTCCGTAATGGCCGTGTCATAATCGCCGTTGCGGTAAGCCGTATTTCCATTTTCCTGACAGGTCTGGCTGATCTGCGGGCCAGCCAGTTCCAGAAGCTTGTCATACAGATTCCGATATGCCTCTGAGACATTGTCCGATTCCATGCTTTCCGAATCAACCGCTTCCAGCGCTTCCGCCAGACTTTCAATATCATCGGGCGTATCCAGATAAATATAGGCCGCATTCAGAAGATTTTCCACAGTCTGCAGCGTGCCGTCCGTTCCAGCATAGCCGTCCAGCTCATTTGTCAGCTCCGTATTCTGTGTTTCCAGCTGCGTGACCTGAGCCTGCAGCTCGGCAAGCTCCGCGTTCCTTTTATCCAGCTGTTCCCCTACGGCCCGGCTTTCTTCATTAAGCTGCGTCCGCAGGCTCTGTATTCTCGCGGGCATGATGAGGGTGAGCGCCACAGCGAGTCCCACAGCTGCACCGATGAGCATATAAACCAGAAAAGACAGACCTTTCTTCGGCTCCTGGACATTAACCGGCTGGATAATCGTCTCATTTCCGCTCTGGTACTTGATCACATCTTCCGATTTGCGTCCCCGGTGCGCTCCCTTATTGTCATCCTCCACCACCGCCTCACTGACTTCTTTCATATAACGCAGAGTGGTGGTATTGCGCACGTCGATCCTGCTGCATCTATTCAGCTCGCGCTTTGCCTTCTCCCAGTCCTCCGCCTGGATATACAAAAGGGCGAGAAGCTGGTGCGCGCGTAAAAAGCGCGGATTGATGGAAAGTACCTTTTTTAACTGAATCACAGCCAGATCCAGGCTTCCCTGCTGGCAGTAAACCAGCGCCTGATTGTACTTCTTGATGGCCTGATTCAGATTTTCCAGCTGACTGGGATTATTCTGAACCGCCTCAATATAATCATCCGCAATATTCTTCTCAGCCTTCAGATTTTTGCTCAAAACCCACTCGCTGAGAGCGTTCACGGTTTCTCCCATCTCAAAATACACCAGTCCCAGCAGGTTTCTGGCGTCAATGTTAAATTTATTCAGCTTCAGACATTCCGTCAGGCTTCTTATGGCTCCGGACAGATCCCGCACACTCGCTTTTTCCAGCCCGTCATTGTAATACATATTGGAAAGGCCGATAATCTTTTTATAATGTCTGACATCGGCTCCGCAGCTGGTGCAGAAATCATTTTCTGTCAGAAGCGCCCCGCAGTTATAACAGTTCATTCTTCCGTCCCTCGATTTCCTTCCGCCTTCTGCGGCTTTCTGTCCTTCTCAATTTCCACAAGAAGATCCGTGATATCCGTCAGTCCATGCTTATATATCGCTTCCTCCACCTCGTCAACCTCAAGGCTGGGATGAAATTTTTTCAGTTCCGCTTCAAAATCCAACATCATCTATATCCTCCAGAAAAATCCGGTCAATCGTTCTTCCTGCAGGCAAGAAGCTGTCCCGCCAGATAGAGAGAACCGGCGGCGTACACCATGTCCTTCTTTCCCTTTTCTCTGATCAGGGTATCAAAAGCCTTCTCCGGGCTGTCATACAGCTCTGCCTGGCCCATCCATATCTCATCCAGCTGCTCCCTCGTAAGTGACCTGCCGCTTTTCATCGGCGCAGCCACGATCCGCGAAAAGAGCCCGCTTTCCAGAATCTGCTCTGCCATACGTCCCGCGCGCTTATCGGATACGACGGAAAAAAGAAGACTTCTTCTTCCCTCACATCCATCGTGTCGGACGCTTTCCAGAAACGCATGCACACCGTCCTCGTTATGCGCTCCGTCGATAAGCACGCCCGGAAGCACTTCCTCCATCCGTCCGGACCAGTGCGCTGCCGAAAGGCCCTCTTCGATCGCCTCACGGGTGATCCTCTTTGCGGCTTCCGGCTCCTGCATCAGCTTTCCATTCAGTACCTCCAACGCCCGAACCGCCAGCGCGGCGTTCTGCCGCTGATAGACTGCCGGGGTGTGCAGGCAGACCCTAATATATTCATAATACCCAGAGCGCATGGAAAAATCAACGGTTTTATTCTTAAAATTAAAGAAACCGACTTCC
>CAJFMW010000116.1:467-10139 GCA_904392525.1 uncultured Eisenbergiella sp. | reverse complement strand
CAGGCGGCGGACGCGGTGAAGGCGGACGGCAGTGTGGATGAGAAGCTTCTCGGCTTCGGCTCCACCATTTTCGCTGTGAAGCCCGGAGATGGCTCCGCAAGAGAGCAGGCGGCCAGCTGTCAGAAGGTGCTGGGCGGCTGGGCGAACATCGCCAACGAATACGCCACCAAGAGATACCGCTCCAACCTGATCAACTGGGGCATGCTTCCGTTCGTGATCGAAGAAGGAGAGCTTCCTTTCAAAAACCACGATTACCTGTTCTTCCCTGAGATCCGCAAAGCGGTGCAGGAGAAGGCGCCTTCCATCACAGCCTATGTGGTGAAGGAGGACGGACTCGTGCCGTTTACCCTCACGCTGGGAGACCTGACGGACGAGGAGAGACAGATCATTCTGGACGGGTGCCTGATTAACTATAACCGGGTATCCTGATAATCATATAACTGAAAACAGGCAGAAGAAGCATCGGCCCGAAACAGATTTCAGGGGGAATTTTGTTTCGGGCCGCTGTGCATGAAGAGCTGTTGAGGATATTGACCATAATACATTGTAGAAGGGGAGGAATACAGTGAAACAGGAATATATTGAGAAAATCTATGCGGGCTGGCTGGCCAAAATTATCGGTATTCGCCTTGGCGCTGTAGTGGAGGGCTGGACATATGAGAAAATTGCTCAAAGATATGGAGAAGTAACCGGATACCTGGAAGAGTACATAAATTTCGCGGCGGATGATGACAGCAACGGTCCTTTTTTTCTTGTAAGAGCGCTGGAGGAAGGGAAAAACTTTCCGAAGCTGGAGCCGCAGGATGTGGCGGATGCATTGATGAATTATGCCGGATGGGAACATGGCTTTTTCTGGTTTGGGGGATATGGAGTATCGACAGAACATACGGCATTTCTGAATTTGTGGAATGGAATACCGGCTCCGCGGAGCGGCTCTGCAATGCAAAACGGATGGACTGTGGCGGAGCAGATTGGCGGGCAGATTTTTATTGACTGCTGGGGTCTGATAAATCCGGGCAATACGGAACGTGCGGCGCAGTTTGCCCGGGCAGCGGCTTCTGTGACCCATGATGGAAATGGGATATGGGGAGGCATTTTTGTAGCGGTATGTATCAGCTGTGCTTTTGAAGAAAAAAATATCCAAAAAATAATTCAAAAAGGACTGGATTATATACCGCAGAATTGTGAATATGCGGCAGTTGTGCGTGCGGTTTGTGAGTTTTATGAGAAGAATCCGGAAAATTGGAGAGATTGTTTCTTCTATATCAAAGAGAACTGGGGATACGATAAATATCCTGGAAACTGCCACATTATTCCGAATGCGGCGGTAATGATTCTGGCGCTTTTGTATGGCGAAGGAGATTTTGATAAAACATTATGTATTTGTACCATGTGCGGCTGGGATACAGATTGTAATGTTGGAAACATAGCGACGATTATGGGAGTTCGCGGGGGAATTGATGCAATTGACGAGAAGAAATGGAGAGAGGAGATTAACGATCTGACTGTTTTTTCCGGGAATGCGGGGGCTTTAAATATATCTGACATTCCGGAAGGGGCATCTTATATGGCGCGTCTTGCCTATATGCTGGATGGGCAGGAGCCGCCTGCGATGTGGAAACGAATCTGGAGCAGGAATAGAGAATATTGTCATTTTGAGTTTCCCGGCTCTACCCATGCATTTCGAATCAGAGGAAATGGCAGATTAGAAAATACATCATACCGATCTGCATACGGAACAAGATCGCTGTTTATTACCTTTGGAGAGGACGACAAGGCAGAAAACAGATGCGAGATATTCCGTAAAACATACTATGAGCCGAAGGATTTTTCGGACAGCCGTTATGACCCGTCCTTTTCGCCAACGGTATATCCGGGCCAGACTGTCAGATGCCGCTTAACCACGCTGTGTGAAGGGGAACAGGTTTGCCTTTATGCAAAGCTAAGAGGCAAAGAAGGAGAAGAATATATATATGGAGAAAAATACTTACCGGAGGTTGGTAAGGAGCAGGAGATTGAGTGGAGAATACCGGAAAAGCAAAATAGAACAATACTGGAAATAGGAATTGTCTGTGAAGCTCCAAAGGGAAAAATGATGCTGCTGCTCCATGAGTTGAATGTGGAGGGAAAGGCAGATTATTGTATCGATTTTTCAATGGAGAGACTGGAAAAATGGAACGGCAGTCATTGTGAGATCAGTCAGTTTACCAGAGAAAAGGGACTTGCCTATCTGGAAAAAGGAAAACTGCATTTGACGGGAACGGACTGGGCAGAAGTTTATACGGGAAACTGGGAATGGGAGAATTATGAGACAGAATTTGAAATGACGCCGCTTCTTGGTGAAGAACATTTTGTTCTGTTTCGAGTGCAGGGGGCAATTCGCTCGTATGGTTTTGGTTTCACCGGCTGTGGAAGGATAGGAGTCTGGAAAAAAGAGAAGGAAATTGAGCTGATAAAAGAAATGCCCTTCTCATGGGAAAAGGGGCAGAAATATTGCCTTAAAATCACGTTGGAGCAGGACAAATACGTTTTTTATGTGGACAATCAGTATCTGTTTACGGTACAGGATTCGAACAATCCCTGGATGGCAGGCGGCATTGGGCTTGGAGTCAGAAACAATAGCCATTGCAGCTATGATAAAATCAGTGTACATGGTATTTAATCTGAGTATGATGTGGTAAAATATACGTAAAGGAGACATCCAAATGAAAATTCTGAACTTTGGCTCCCTGAACATTGACAGAGTATACCGTGTCGCGCATCTGGTGAGGGCCGGAGAAACCATCTCGTCACTGGGCTACCAGTGCTTTCCGGGCGGAAAGGGACTGAATCAGTCCATCGCTGCGGCGAGGGCCGGGCAGAAGGTGTACCATGCCGGATGCATCGGCGCGGACGGCGGTTTCCTTCTGGATACCCTGCAGGAAGGCGGCGTGGATACCCGTTATGTGAGAAACACGGGCGGCATTACCGGACATGCGCTGATTCAGGTGGATGATGGCGGAGAAAACTGTATCATTTTATACCCTGGAAGCAATTTTGAGAATGAGGAGGCATACGTGGACCAGGTGCTCTCTGATTTTGAAGGGCCGGACATCCTGCTTCTGCAGAATGAGATCAACGATCTGGAGATGCTTCTGAAAAAGGGACAGGAGCGGGGGATGCGGATCATGCTGAATCCTTCGCCAATGGATGAGGCCCTGAAGCGGATGGATTTGTCGGCGGTTACCTGGCTGATGGTGAATGAGACAGAGGGCAGCGAACTCACCGGTGAAACGTCCCCTGACCGGATTACGGATGTTTTGCTTCAGAAATATCCGGATATGCGGGTGGTCCTTACGCTGGGAGGAAAGGGCGCCGTATACCGGGATGGCAGAGAATATCTGAATCAGCCGTCCTTCCCGGTCACTCCGGTGGATACCACGGCGGCCGGTGACACCTTTACGGGTTATTTTATCGCGGCTGTGGCGGAAGGAAAGGAAACGGCAGAGGCGCTCAGGCTGGCTGCAATGGCGGCGGCCATGGCGGTTGCCGGACAGGGAGCGTCCGTCTCCATTCCGAAAAGAGAACAGGTGGAGCAAAAGCTTTGCGGCCTGCAGGAATAAATCTGCGCAATCCGAAATAATATAAAATATCAGGCTGTTATTGCCCTGACAGGATGTTCTTACAGAACGGGAGAAGCGGATATGAGCAGATTTCATGGAGCGGGCAGCATAAACAGAATTCAGAATACCGCACGAAGGCAGAGAGTGAGAGACCTTTGTGCGGTCTTTCTTTTTTTGTTTCTGCTCCCTTATGCCTGTTCCCTGCTGTTTGGAAAAGAGGGAACCGTCAGGGAGACGGTGGCCCTTTCTGATCGCGATGGTCTTGCGGTGGCCTGTGAAGGAGAGGCCGGAATGCTTCTGATTCCCCTGGAGGAGTATGTGGAAGGGGCGCTCGCTGCCAGTATTTCCGCGGAAAGCGAGATGGAAACGCTCAAGGCGCAGGCCGTCATTCTGCGGACTCTGTGTATAAAGGCCTGGGAGGAGGAAGGCGATCCGGAGACGGAAACCGTTACAGCTGCACAGGTGGGCCAGAAATATCTGGACGCGGCGCAGCGCAGGCAGCTCTGGGGAGAGAATTATGAAGAAAATCAGGACAAAATGGAGGAAGCTGCCCGACAGACGAACGGGATGTATCTGACGCTGGACGGCAAAATCCTGGAACCCGCTTATTTTCAGCTGAGCGCGGGAAAAACCAGAGAAGGAAGCGAGGTTTTAGGCGAAGGTTATGAATATCTGGTGAGCGTGGACTGCAGCCATGACATCGAGGCGGAGGATTATATCGGAAGCGTTGTTTTGAGTGAAACGCGCTTCTGGGAGATTCTGGGAAGCGACAGCGCCGGAAAAATCACGCTGACCAGGGACAGCGCGGAATATGTCCTTTATGTGGATACCCAGGCGGGGAGAATGTCGGGAGAGAGCTTTCGGAACCTGTTCGGACTGGCATCTTCCTGCTTTACGCTTCAGGAGGAGGGAGAAAAAATCCGCCTGACCAGCAAAGGAATCGGGCACGGGCTGGGCTTCTGTCAGAATGAGGCGAACAGAAGAGCTGCGGAAGGCGAGGACTTTCTGGCGCTTCTGACCGATTTTTTCAAAGGAGCCGAGATTCAAAAAGAGCCTTTGAAGGATATGGAGCCGCCCGCCGGCCTGTGGGGGTGAAAGGCTTCTGCGCATACATTACAAAAATTGAATAAAGGGGAAAGAAACGGAAAAACTAAGCTTGAAGGAATTCACATGTGAAGAAATTCACATTGCATCTGTCGGTGGCACGACAAAAGTCAATAGGAAAGAAGGAAGGACCTATGAGAAGAAGGAGATCAAGCTTTAGGAAAGAAAAAGCAATCATGCTGGCGTCAAGCTGTCTTATTCTGACGGCTCTGACGGTTACGGGGCTGTATGTGAGAAATCTGGGAAAGGAAGAAGAACCGGAGGAAAACGTGGTGGATTTTACCGCGCTGGAGGATGAAGAAGAGAGTCTGACCATGCTGGGAAGCCAGACCGGGGACCAGGCGGACGAACAGGCCGCGGGAGATGTGGCGTCTGCGGATGGACAGGCTATGGAGGATGAAGCGTCTGCGGATGGACAGGCTATGCAGGAGCAGGATGCGGCAGGCGGACCGGATGGCGCAAATACGGACCTGGCAGATGCGGCGGATGCGGAAAATACGGCAGCGGGAGAAGCTGCGCTGATGGAAGAGGCACAGCTGGACGGAGCACCGCAGGATGATCTGCCGCAGGAAGAGGCCGGATTGGAGGAAGGGGAACTGGCGGAAGCGGATGGAGAAGAAGCGCTGGCAGCAAATGCTTCCGATGCCGTCGTAAAATCTGAAAATGCGGGCGAAGAGGACGCGGATGCCATGAGCGCTTCCACCCTTCTTGATTTCACGGACTCGGATACCCTGGTGTGGCCCATTGTGGGAAATGTCCTGGTGAATTACAGCATGGACAAGACCGTCTATTTCGCCACGCTGGACCAGTACAAGTACAGCCCCGCTATCGTGATTGCAGCAACGGAGGGCGAGGAAATCACGGCCGCTGCGGATGGACAGGTGACGGATGTTTATCAGGATCCGGAAACCGGCACAACGGTGGTGATGAACCTGGGCGATGGCTATGAGCTGACCTACGGACAGCTTACCGATCTTTCCGTTGCGGTGGGAGACATGGTGGTTACCGGAGACCCCGTCGGCAAGGTGGCGGCTCCCACCATGTACTACAGTGTGGAAGGCACCAATGTTTACTTTAAGCTGACAAAGGACGGCGTTCCGGTGGATCCGATGAGCAGGCTCGGGTAAAACGGGATCAGAATCCCCTCCTTTATGGAAACAATCTCTGAAAGGCTGTATTCCGCGGCATTTCAGGGATTGTTTTTTGTCCGGATTTTCCCTCACAGCACAGAGCGCTAAAAAAGAAGCATTTTATGCGTTTCCCTCTCAGCCGGGATATGCTACAATAGGAAGCGCAGACTGGAAAGGTTGCGCTTTTGCGTATGTATGGCTTTCCGTTGTATGGCTTCCGGTCTGAGAAATGAAACGGACAGGATGAACTGGAGGTAAATATGAAAATCGTTGTATTAGGCGGAGGAATCAGCACGGAGCGGGACGTTTCCTTAAGCTCCAGCAGGATGATTTACAAGGCGCTGAAGGATAAAGGGCATCAGGCGGTGCTTCTGGACGTTTATCTGGGATATGAGGGAAGCGACGAAGATGTTGCGCACATTTTTGAAAAGGATTGTGACTGGGCTGAAAATATCGGCGGGATTCAGGAGAGCAATCCGGATATCAGCAGGATTAAAGCCATGAGGAAGGATGGGGGCAGAAGCTATTTCGGACCGAATGTCCTTACCATCTGCAGCATGGCTGATGTAGTGTTCCTCGGACTGCACGGAGAGGACGGAGAGAACGGCAAGGTTCAGGCTGCATTCGATCTGCTCGGCATCCGTTATACGGGAACGGATTATGTCAGCTCCGCTCTTTCTATGGATAAGAGCCTTGCGAAAGAGCTTTTTTCCTATCATCACATCCCCACTCCGGCAGGCGTGCATATCAGAAAAGGAGAGGGAAGGGCCGATGAGAGATGTCCGGTAGCGCTTCCCTGTGTGGTTAAGGCCTGCCGCGGCGGTTCCAGCGTCGGCGTGAGCATCGCACGTGATGAGGAGGAATACAGAAAGGCGCTGGAGGAAGCGTTTCTGTATGATGAGGAAGCTGTGGTGGAGCAGTATATTGAAGGAAGGGAATTTTCCTGTGCGGTCATCGATGGAAAAGCGCTTCCTGTAATCGAAATCGCCCCTCTGAACGGTTTTTATGATTATAAGAATAAATATCAGGCCGGAAGCACGGTGGAAACCTGCCCTGCGGATCTTTCTCCTGAGAAAACGAAAGAGATTCAGGAGATTTCTGAAAGGGTATTTGAGGTGCTCCGCCTGAAAAACTATGCCCGCATGGATTTCATGATGGGAAAGGACGGCAGTGTATACTGCCTGGAAGCGAATACGCTGCCCGGCATGACGCCCACCTCCCTGATTCCGCAGGAAGCGCAGGCGATGGGCGTGGGCTTTGAGGATTTGTGTGAATGGATTCTGAAGCTTGCACTCCGCGATTGAAGATAAAGGAGAGATTGCAATGAAAAACATGACGCTCGAAAATCTGGCAGCGGCCTGCGGAGGGAAGCTGGTGTGCCGGGGACAGCTGCCGTGCGGGGAAGCTTCCGCCGTGGTAATCGATTCCAGAAAGGCGGAAAAGGACAGCATTTTCATCGCGGTGAAGGGGGAGCGGGTGGATGGCCACCGTTTCATTCCGGACGTGTTCGCAAAAGGAGCGCTTGGCGTGGTATGCGAGCAGCTGTCGGAAGAGCCCGCAGGTCCCTGCATCCTTGTGGAGGACAGTCTGAAAGCGCTGCGGCAGATCGCGGAATTTTACAGAGCCCAGCTTCCGGTGAAGGTGGTCGGAATCACAGGCAGCGTGGGAAAGACCAGCACCAAGGAATTTATTGCGGCAGTTCTCGCACAGAAATACCGGGTGCATAAGACGCAGGGCAATTTTAATAATGAAATCGGCGTTCCGCTCACCGTTCTCTCCATGTCGGAGGACACGGAAACGGCGGTGCTGGAAATGGGAATCAATCATTTCGGGGAGATGCGCCGGTTAAGCCGCATTGCGCGGCCGGATATCTGCGTGATGACGAATATCGGTCAGTGCCATCTGGAGTATCTGGGCAGCAGGGAAGGCATTCTGAAGGCCAAATCGGAGATCTTTGAATATATGCAGGAGGATGGCGGCGTTGTGCTGAACGGAGACGATGACATGCTGGCAACTCTCACCCGGGTAAAGGGAAGAAAACCTGTGGTTTACGGTATTTCAGGTCAGGCGGCGTGCGGCGTGCCCGGAAAAGATGCCGGAAGTGCCGAAGGCTTTGATATTTATGCGGAAAACATCCGGATGAAGGGAATCCTGGGAAGTGAAGCCGTATTCTGCCATCGCGGAGTGAGATTTCCGGTTCAGATTCCGCTTCCCGGAGAGCATATGGTCTATAATGCCCTTGCGGCGGCGGCGGTGGGATTTCTGCTGGGACTGACGGAAAAAGAGGTCGCAGACGGCATTGCATCCACGCAGAGCGTCAGCGGCAGGAGCCGCGTCATACAGGCGGAGGGCAGGATTCTTATTGACGACTGCTACAATGCCAATCCGGTTTCCATGGAGGCTGCCATTGATCTTCTGACCCAGGCAGACGGAAGCAGCGCGGATGAAAAGATGGACGGAAAAGCCGGCCGCACCGTCGCTGTGCTCGGAGATATGTTTGAGCTGGGAGAGGAAGAGAAGGCGCTTCATGAGAGGGTAGGACGTTATCTCATTGAGAAGGGAGCGGACTGCATCATCTGTGCGGGAACGCTTTCTGCCGCCATGTATGAGGGAGCGCTTAACGCTGCAAAAGAAAGCGGCAGGCAGCCTTCCGGAGGCATCCATTATTTCCCGGACAGACAGGAGCTACTTGCGGGTATCGACGCCCTGCTGAAGCCGGGTGACATCATCCTTGTAAAAGCCTCTCACAGCATGGGATTTGAAGAGGTGATCAAGCATCTGTCCCTCCCGGTATCTCACAGCTTTTGTTCCGCATTTTCACGGTAGCTTTTCCGGTAGGCGGAAGCGGTCATCCGGCAGTATTTCTGGAAGCACTGGGCGAAATAGCTCTGAGAGGAAAAGCCGGACAGCTGCGCCACCTCTGTAATACTGTAATCCGTACTGGCCAGCAGCTCCTTGCTGGCCCTGATTCTTACCTCGCACAGATAGCTGATGGGAGAGCATCCAAAGTATCGGGTGAAGGCATGCACCAGATAGTATTTATTCAGATGCGAAATCTCTGCAAGCATATCCAGTGTGATGTCCTGATTGTAGTTCGCCTCAATATATTGTTTCAGTTTAATGCACTCCCGGCTGGATTTGACTGAGGATTCATATTCAAAGGAGAAATTGGAACGCCTCAGCAGCTTGACCGAGGATTCATATTCAAAGGAGAAATTGGAACGCCTCAGCAGCTTGACCACCATCACTTCAAGAAGATTCTGGCAGACCAGCTCATAATCCTCTCTTTTTTCTTCCATTTCTTTTAAAAGCGCATTCATATAGAAGAGAAAGTCCGCGTGATCATTCCGGCAGTTGAAAATGATGTGCTCCCTGCTTCCTTCAAAGGAAAAATTCATTCCCTCCACACCGAGCACAATATATTCCAGAGGCGAATCTCCGTCCGACATTTCCGTGTGCGCCACGTTGGCATTGATGATGATGAAGTCGTCCTCGCGGACCGGGTAGGGGCTGTCCTCGATCATATAAATGCCCTTTCCGCTTTTGATATACCAAAGCTCCGCAAAAGGATGGGTATGGACAAGGCTGGGCCAGTCGTTTTCGAATTTTGAATAGGTGACATAGAGCAGCCTGGCATCAATCGTGCCGGTTTCGTCATTATTCAGTGGATATCTTGAAATTCCCATATAAAATCCCCCAAAATGTACATTTTTAGAAATACTGCGCGCCTATAGTCGGCGGAAAAAGCCGTTTGACGCATAATATGACAGAAAACTGGAAAAAATTCAAAAAACTGCCACGTTCCACGAAGCAAATATTGGTTATAATGATGAAGA
>CAJFMW010000116.1:0-429 GCA_904392525.1 uncultured Eisenbergiella sp. | reverse complement strand
AAAAAACGAAGCAACATATGGATTGTTTAACCTGTCCAATACAGCTATACTTGGCTTATCAAGAACGGTTACCAATCACGTTTCATAGAGAAGGAGGAAAAGAATGAAAAAGAAAATTGTCAGCGTAATGTTGGCGGCTGTTATGACGGCGGCGATGGTTGCTGGCTGCGGCAGTTCGTCAGGTACGGAGACTGCAAGTTCCGAGGCGCCTGCGGCAAGCTCTGAGGCTGCTGCGGAGACTACAGCAGAAACCACCGCAGAAACTACGGCAGAAACAACTGCGGAGACGACCGCAGCAGAGACGACGGGCGATACGGCTGCTCTTCCGGATTACAGCGGCGTGGAGCTTACATACTGGTCCATGTGGAACAACACCGAGCCTCAGGGACAGGTGCTTCAGGAAGCAGCGGATGCGTTCTCCGAGCAGAC
>CAJFMW010000115.1 GCA_904392525.1 uncultured Eisenbergiella sp. | reverse complement strand
ATACTCTGTTATAATTTCTCCATAATAATTGTTCATCTGCAATTTCGCATAGATAAAAGGTTTTAATAAATAACGGATTATGATACATATAACCGGACAAATAAAAATCCAGTTTTTATTAACCAGGGATGTTGCCACTCCTTTGCTCCATTGTACAGGAATTTCTGTCGGCAGCTTAGAATAAAACAAAGCTCCAATAATCAAACACAGTGCGGTAATCGTTGTCCAGATAAGCATACTTCCCCATATATACAAAAAGCTGACTGAATCCAGTTTGAAAACCATTTGATTATCTTTCCAATGGTCATGCAAATCTGTTACATATTGTTCTACCTGTAATTTTTCATAGCTGATACTTTCTTCATCCAGCATTTTTTCGCACATGAGTTTCGCCTTATTCAAATCAGTAATCTGATTTTTTAATACTTCATTCTGCCTCTCAAGTATTTCCTGCAATGTTACTTTTTCGGATGCAATACTTCGTATATCCTCAATAGAAATTCCCAATGTACGTAGATATGCAATCTTCTTTATATTTTCCACATCATTTTCAGAATAGTCTCTATAACCATTCCTTTCATTTCTTGAAGGCTCAATGAGCTTTTCCTTTTCATAAAAGCGGATACTGGAACGGGATAAACCTGTTCGTTCTTCTACGTCTTTTATAGTCATGTTGTGAATCCCCTTTCAAGCAACTGGCAACTCTATTTTATTTAATATAAGCTATAAACAAGGTTTACAGTCAAGCATTTATCAATTTACTTAGCCATAAGCTGCCTTATTGATAAAGAAGGGGACTGCGGCATTGAATCCTGCATAATTCTCATTCCTTTTCCTGAAGCCAGGAAAGCCAGTCGGCATAATATTTTCCTAAAACATGAGAGCCGTCCACGGAATATTCCTCTGATAAACTGCCGCTTTCATCATCGAACTTTTCATTGACGTCAAAATAATAACATCCCTTTTCCCGTCCGATTTCTTCTATCTTTCCATTCAGTTCATTGATTCTCTGATTGTTGTAAATATCGCTCTCTGCGGACTGCTCTCCGGTCACATGCAGGTTTGCGCCCAAAACGATCCTCGCCTGGGGCTGCATTTCCTGTATCTTTTCCACCGCCTCGCCATACTGTTTCACAATCTCTTCCATCGAATAACCCAGCTCATTGATTCCCAGCATGAAATGGATAGTCTGATAGCTGTTTTCCCCCAAAAGCTGCTCCAGCGTTTTCCGTTCTCCGCCGCATGCCGTTTTGCTGCTCCAGAGATTAAATACGCTCATACCGTTATCCGCAAATACGTCCGCTTCTCCGATCTGCCCGTATTCATATAAGCCCACCGTTCTGGAATCCCCGAGGAACAACACCCCCTGAAAGTTTTCAGAAAACAGCGGAACATCCTCCCCGATCACAGGTTCATTCGGATTCTGCAGGCCGTTTTCCATGGTTTCTGCGGTCTCCTCCGAATCCTTCAGGCCGCTTTCTCCCTTTTTGGCATCCACTTCCCGCATCTCTTCTTCCACAGGCTTTTCTGTTTCTTCCACACGCTCTGTCCCGTTCGAAACGCCGGATGTCTGATCGTTTTTTCCAAAAATAGTGGTTTCCTTTGCAAACAATACAGAAACCAACAGGCTGACCGACAGAAACAAAGTATACGAATATCGTCTCATATCTTCTTTTTCTCCCCTTTCAAAAGTTTAGAACCGAAAATACAGGAACGGGTCGTCCATTCCCATTTTCATGCAGTAAACGCATCCCCAGAAAACAATCAGCAGAATCAAAGCTGAAACCGGAGTATTTTTCCATCGATTATATAAATTCTTTGGAACCGGCGTTATAAAAATCAGTCCCGCGCACAGAGACAGGGCGTAGCTGCCTGCATACTTCAGAAAATCGCCCGTAAAATAGGTAAATTCCCCTTCCTGAGCCAAAAACGGAAAAAGGCGCTGAAAATATATTGCGATCTGGGACAAATCCGTTATGGCAAACAGCATCCATGTGAATGGAATGGCAAACAGCATATAAATATGTCCGGCCATCGGACGACGCGCAAACAGTTTCCCCAGTCCGAGCTTTTCCAGAAAAATCAAAAGGAACAGGACCAGCCCCCATAAAATAAAATTCCAGCTGGCTCCATGCCAGAATCCGGTCAGGAGCCATACCACAAGAAGATTCCGGGTCGTTTTCCAGAAGCCTTCCCGGTTTCCCCCAAAAGGAATATAAACATATTCCCGGAACCAGCTTCCCAGCGTTATATGCCACCTTCTCCAGAATTCCGTCATGGACGTGGACAAATACGGATGGGAGAAGTTTCGCGGAAAACGAAATCCCAGTATATTTCCCAGCCCTTTCGCCATCAGCGAGTAGCCATAAAAATCGAAATAAATCTGCAGGCTAAACGAAACGAGCCCCAGCCATGCCAGTGGAGTGGAGATGCTTTCAAAGCCGATCGCCTCCACATTTTTCCATAAGCCTCCGACCTGATTCGCAATCAGCACCTTCAGCCCCAGCCCGATCGTGAACTGCCGAAGTCCGCTCTCAATCATTTTCAGGGAGCTTTTCCGTTTCCTGATCCGGCTCCTTACGGAAGAATAGGTCACAATAGGCCCCGCAATCAGCTGCGGAAACATGCTGATATACATACCATAATTCGTAAAAGACCGCTCAAACGAAACCCGCCTTCTGTATACATCCGCCAGATAGGACACATTCTGAAACGTATAAAAGCTGATTCCTATCGGCAGCACCGGCTCAAACGCAGGAATCTGCACCGGAAGGCCGAAAAATGATAATATTCCATTCAGATTCTGAATGAAAAATCCGCTGTATTTAAACAGGAACAGC
Organism: uncultured Eisenbergiella sp.; assembly: GCA_904392525.1. Taxonomy (GTDB): domain Bacteria; phylum Bacillota; class Clostridia; order Lachnospirales; family Lachnospiraceae; genus Eisenbergiella. The sequence goes on along the minus strand of CAJFMW010000115.1, from coordinate 6,241 downwards.
CAGAAAAAATTATAAATAATTCCGATAATCAGCCACTTTTTCCGCTCTCTTTTCCTGTTTCCGATCAGAATGCCGAGAATATAGTTCACCCCGATCGAACAGAGGAAAAGAAACAGATAGGACGGATTCTCCTTCACCCCGGAATAGTAAAAAAACAGGCTCCCCGCAAACAGACAAAGGTTCTTCCATCTGAATGGACAGACAGCATATATCAGAAGAAAAACCGGTAAAAATCTAAAAATAAAGTCAATACTGCTGAACACCATAATTGCCACACCCAGGTACGTACCGTACTCTATTTTTTCTTTTTTATATATAGATTTTTAACGGCTGAAAAAAGTTTGTATTTGAAAAGTCAGGTGATGATTTACTAATATTTTGGCTTCTTTCTCTACGAAAAAAGCAAGCAAAAACAGGTTAAAAATTCTTCTGTCCCAATATTACCACTTTTGTTATAATTCAGATAAGGTAATACCGTTGATATATAGGGAGACCTTACTCCCTAAAGCTCAATACTAAACAAAACAATTTCAAGAGAGATAAAAATGAATATCATTATAAAAGCCGCGGATAAACATGATATTGATGAAATAGAACGTTTATATAATGATCTAAACGATTACCTTGCGGTTCATGAAAATGGCCCCAGATGGAAAAAAGGAGTGTATCCTTTACGTGAACATGCAGAAGAAGCATTATCCAATGGAACCTTGTATGTGGCAGAAATCAATGGAAAAATCGCCGGTACCGTAGTATATTCTCGTGAACAGGGCGATGTGTACAGGCAAATCAGCTGGCAGATTGCGTTTGATGTGCCCGTAATTGTCATCTGTAAATTAGCTGTTCACCCTGATTATCTTGGTTGCGGAGTGGCAAAATCTCTGCTAAATTATGCCACCCTTCTAGGTAAAGAGCAGGGAATTAAGGCAATCCGTCTGGATACATATGAAGAAAATTTCCCGGCAATAAAGTTATACGAAACGTGCGGATTTAAATACATGGGACGAATTGATCTGGGATTGGAAAAAATATATGGCCTGAAGTGGTATAAAGTGTACGAAAAATTGGTATGAATTTTTTTAACAGAACAGGGACCTGACATTTCCAGTCAGATCCCCGTGTCCTGCATGCAGACATGATTCCACTGTTTCCTACCATACAAACATTACATTGATGAGATAATACAAAAGAAGTATCAGCACAATCCCTCCCACAGCACCCGCGATAATCAAATACCATTTTATGAAGCTTTTCGCCGTATTCACATCATTATAAATGGAGTTGATTTTTTCGCTGCTGATATTTTTATCTCTGACCTCCTGCACATCAATGTCCTTTACCAGTTCATCCAGCGTCAACCCAAAATAATCGCTTAAAAGGACAAGACGCTGAAAATCAGGATATGACTGGCATGATTCCCATTTTGAAACAGTCTGACGGGAAACCTTCAGTTCAGCCCCCAGTTCCTCCTGTGACAACCCTTTGGATTTTCTTAAATTGATCAGCTTTTCATTAAAATTCATATAACATTTCTCCTGTCATTTTTCAGATTATAATCGCGATTACAGAATAAGTATTGCAAATGCCTTCCTTTTCTTCAACCAACCATTACTGTCAATTTGTCAACTGCTGATAACATCCTTAAAATTCCCGCATTTTACCCATTATGCCAGGAAATGTTATTTTCCATTTTAACGATATATTCCTCAGTTCCTTCTTCCAACTGTTTTTCTCCCGTCAACCGGAAATGATGCCTCTCATAAAACCGAATCGCACTCTCATTTTTCTCCAGAACCCAGAGCGATCTACAGCCCTTTCTTCTGCATGCGAAATCCAGCAGTTTTCCACCGATTCCCTGATTTTCAAAGAAGAAATCCACATACAGCTCCTGAATCCGTTCGCCATCCACATGAATCATGCCTTTTACAAATTCGTCGTCATAGACCCATATATTTTTCAGCTTTTCCGGATTATTCAGCATATCCTGTACCAGAGGATAGACCTGTATTTCCCCAAAGGATACCTTATCATTGTGAAAAATCCGGCGATAGTTCATCCGTTTTGTAAAAACGAGTATTTCCGCTATTCTGGAAACGTCTTTGATTGTCGCCTGCCTTATGTACTCCATTTTTTAAAGCTCCTTCCTCATAACGGCCTCCACTTTCCTGTAAATGGTCTTCCCTGTCAGCATATCATAGTTTCCTGCTGCCGTACAGTCACTCCATCCCCAGAATCTGCGCCGCACATCCACGCAGTCTCTCTGAATCCGACGCCACAATGGTAACAGCATCCGGACGGTTCAGTACATGAGAAATCAGAAGATCCCCTGTTTTCTCATCCACCGCTTCCTCAAGACCGTCGATGAAAAGAAGATACCCGTCGTTTTTGAAATCGCACTGGCTCATACAAGTATAGAGCGCCCTGGCGATGCCGATCCGCTTCTTCTGACCGCCGGAGACGGCCGCGCCCATTTTGCCTGCGCTCCTTTCCACTTCACTCCGGTCTTTTTCAAAATCTTCTTTTAAACCTGTCAGTTCCATGACCTGATCCAGCCTTTCTTGGGAAAATGGTTCTCCAAAACAGATATTGTCCCGGATGGATGTCTGAAAAAGAACCGGTTCTGCGGGCACAAGAGCGGCGGGGACTGCCGGAAGCTGTTCCGTACAAAGCTGAAACAGGTGCCACAGTATCCGGCGCCTGTCCGTTTCCTGTCCTCCGGAAATCAGAATGGTTTCTCCCGGACGGGCGGACAAACTGGTCTGTCCCTTCGGGCCATTTACAGAAATCTGCAGGCTTCCGGCTATACAGGATACCGCATCCGTCTCTTCCCGCGGAAGAGTTCCAATCTGCTGTGTTTCCGTATACTGGGTTTCCGTCTGAGGTGTCCTGGCATTCACAGCCTCCAGCCTTCGCTCTGCGACCTCCGCCTGTCGATGCCGCCGGATCAGCCTCCCTGCGGAATCAGGCAGAGAAGCGAGAAATGCGTAGTAGTATTCAAACATCACCAGTTCTCCCACACTGAGCTGCCCGTTCCGATATAACGGCAGCGCCGTCAGAAGCACGATTCCGAGAATAAAAGCGGAAGCGTTTTCGGAGATCACGCTTAAAACGCCGTCCAGCAGCCTGTCCCGGATTTCTCTGTCCGCTCTTCTTTCGCATTTTTCCCGGAACAGCTCCTCCATTTTCTTCTGACCTGCCGCAAGCCGGAAATATTCCATATGACCGAATACATTTTCCAGAAATTCCGTTACCTCCGACGTGGATTTTCTGGCCGTCTCTCTCCACATGAGAATATGTCTGTCCAGACGCCGGATCAGAACCAGAATCAGCAAAGCCGGAATCAGGCTGATGGCGGCAAACAGCGGATTTACCCGCAGCATCACCACAAGAATGGCCGCACAGAGAGTCAGGCGGGGAAGCTGGCGGTAGTATTCCATCCGGCAGGAAACCAGATCCTCGCATTCATTTCTATACAGACTGACGGTTTCTCCATATTTCCAGCTTCTTTCGACTTCTGGCTGCTGATTCAAATTTTTTGAAAGCAGTGCCAGCTTCGCATTTTCTCTCATACGGTTTTCCACCTTTGCCGCCAGTCCGGTGTTGATCTGTTTCACCAGATTGATGACGAGCGGAATCGCGCTATTCAGCAGAATCAGCACGGACAGGGAAGAGATTCCAAGCGTGGTTTCCTTTCCTTCCAGACAGTTGAAAATATCCTTTTTCGCCAGGCCACTGATCAGGAAGCTTGCGGTATAGGTGACTGTTTCAATCAGAATTACCGCACCGAAAAAAGCGGTATCCCTGTCGGACAACATTTTTCTATCCATGAATTTCCCTCCCGTTTTCCACCGTCAGCTGCAGATCCGCTTTTATCCCGCTTCTTTTCCGGTGCGTGACCAGCAGGATGGTGGCACCGGTGAATTCTTTTTCCATGAGTCCGTCTATGACGGACACCGTTTCCTGGCTGATTACCGCGTCAAACTCATCCACCAGAAGAATGCCCGGCTTTCTCAAAACAGCCGCCGTCCACGCCAGAAGCTGAGCCGTATCCGTTGTGACTTCCCCAGGCCTCAGCCGCTCCTCAAGCCCCTGCGGCAGATTGTCCACCCAGCTTTTCAGTCCTGTCTTTTTTAACGCTTCCCCAATTTCCTCGTCTGAAAAACGTGCATCAAATCCGGTCAGCTGATTTCTCACGGTATCCTCCAGAATCGGGGGCGACTGCTGAATATAGAAAAGAAAACGCCGGAAGCTCTCCCCGTCATATTCCGGAATGGTTCTTTCCCCTATCCGGACCGTCCCTGCCTGTGGATGGCAGAATCCTGCAACGAGCTGGAGAATGGTACTCTTGCCGCTTCCGGTACGGCCTTCTATCTGCACGCGGCTTCCGCCGGGAATCAAAAAGCTTACGTCATGCAGAACCGGCGCATCCTCCTGATATTCGAAGGAAACCCCTTTAAACCGGATACTGTTATTCTCCGGCACATGATGTCCCCCTGCACCGTGCGCTTCCTTTAAATCGTTCCTTTTCTCTGCCCCATTTTCCTTTTCCCCCTCATACACTTCCCGGATGCGCCGCAGAGCGGCGATCACCTTCGGCATATTCGCAAATTCCTGTTTCAGATACAGAAACGGGGTGTTCAGAAGCTCCGCATAGCTCAGAATGAGATAGAGACCGCCCAGCGTCATCCTTCCTTTATGGATCAGATAAATTCCCAGAAAAAATACGAATGCCTCCGCCACGTTGAGAAGAGAATAAAAGGCGGTGGATGGAAGATTGCCAAGGAAGGCCGCTTTCCCATACTGTTTCTCAAGCGTTCCGAATTTTTTCTCCATTTCGTTCAAAACAAAATTCTGCTTTTTCAGCCCGGCAATATCCTCGTATGCCGCAATATTCTGAGAAAAATCCCCAAGGAGTTCATTTTCCATATCCCGTTCCTCTTTCCAGAGACGCGCGATTGGTTTCTGTGTCTTCAGAAACAGAATCAGAATTCCGGCGGACAGTGCGGTAAAAAACAGCCCGAAGGCCGGAAAACTCAGATAGAAAGCAAGCAGAACGCCCACCACCGTCAGCAAGCTCCCCACAATATCGATCATCATGGATGAAAAGAAGCCGGACAATAAACCGATATCTCCCTCCAGCCGCTCCAGAAAGCTGCCCTGTGCGGACATTTTATGGGACTGCAGATCAAAGGAAAAAATCCTGCCAAACAGCTTCACCCGCAGATGGTCGCACATGTTCCAGGAAAGCCGTTCTCCGATTTGTATATTGACAGCGCTGACCACTCCCTTTAAAAGCACTGCGGCGCAATATCCAAGCGCACAGAGGGCCAGTGCCAAAAGTATGCCGTTTTCCGCCCCTCTGGCAGTAAGGAAACCGCCGATTTTGGAGACGGCGCCTTTTCCATCCGCAATGCCGTCAATATAGACGCTGAGAATCTGCGGAAGAAGAAGCGACAGTGCCGATTCTCCCGCAAGGATCAGCGCAAGAGCCAGGAATCTTCCCCGGTTTTTCAGAATCGGTTCTTTCATCACTTCCAGCAATTCCCGATTTTTCATCTCTCCCTCCATGCCGAAGCGTCATAAAACGCAGTTTTATCCGATTACGCGATGCGTCCAGCTTGCGGCATAAATGCCGCTCGCTGTCCGTTGCCCGTCGGATGTCCGCCTGTCTGTACAAGCAAGCTTGTCCATCCATGCGGCCGCCCTCCGGGCTTATCACACAAAAAATCCCGCCGGGATCAGTTTTCAACAGTTTTCCTGTCTCCATTCTAATCCCCGCGGGCTGCGAAAGAAATCATGAGATTGATTATAGTTAAAGTCGTGTAAGCGTCATTATCCTGATTGGAAATCCGGAATCGACTATATCGTCCAGACCGGTACAATATAGTTCTCCCTGTCGATGACTCCAACCTTCGGCTTCATGCACACAACGGCTCCTTTTCCCCTTGGCACGGACGCTTTGTCAAGAAGAGAAAATACCCTGGTCAGTTCCGTTCCTGGATTGGAGGTTTTTTTGATTTCAATCGGATTCAGGATTCCGTCATGCTCCAGAATAACATCTATCTCCTTCGCATCCTTATCCCGATAATAATACATATAAGGTTCTTTTCCGGAATTCAGCCAGGTCTTTGCGATTTCCGATACCACATAATTTTCCAGAACCGCTCCGTTCATCGCTCCATTTTCCAGCACTTCCGGGCTGCTCCATCTGGTAAGATGACATACAAGGCCTGTATCGTAG
>CAJFMW010000114.1 GCA_904392525.1 uncultured Eisenbergiella sp. | reverse complement strand
GCAGGGCGTCCGACAGCCATCCCAGATACCGTTTCAGAGGCGGTTCGTTTACGCCCCAGTATTCCTCCAGCTTTTCCCGCTGTTCTTCGCTCATGGTTCCCAGCGCCGCCTGTCCCACATTGGCCTGGAGCGGATCGATGGGAGAAAGGCTCACCAGCGCGAAGGTGACGGCGCTGACCGCAAGAAGCAGCAGGAGCATTTTCATGAAATTTTTTAACAGAAAAAACGAAGTCCTTTTCAATTCGTCCTCCATTCCCATTGATCCACGTTATTGACCAGGGACCAGCCATGACCGTGTGGATGGATTTTCTGCTCTGCAATCTGCAGTCCATCCCTCACATAATACAGATGGTCCACGTTGCACAGCCACACCCAGGGGATGTCTCCTTCCTGAGTCACTCCCGTACTACCGTCCCACTGCGCCTTCTGCCACAGCTCATAGGATTCCTCCAGACTGTCCGCCGCAAGCGCTTCGTCCATGTATGTGTCCACCGTTTCATTGGAATAGGGGGAATACTGGGCGCTGTCGCTTCCTTCCGCCGTATGGTAAATATTATACAGCTCCATGGGGGTATGAGCGCCCCAGCCCCACACCAGCGGCTGGGAAAGGGCGTTGGTATAGGCCACGTCCCAGCCCGCGCCCTGAATTGTCACCTCTATGCCAAGACGGGCGCACTGATTGGCCAGATCCGCCGCAAGCGCCTGCCGCACCGAGTCATCCGGCTGATACATCAGCGTAAAGGCAGCGCGCACCCCGTCTTTTTCCCGGATGCCGTCCTCGCCTTCCTTCCAGCCCGCTTCCTCCAGAATGCGCACCGCCTCATCCGGATCGTATGCCACCTCGGAAGCCTCGTTGTACCAGGGCAGTTTGTCACAGACACTGTAGGCCGGCGTCCCGTAACCATTCAGCACGTTCTCTATCATTTCCTCCCGGTCGATCCCGATGTTGATGGCCCGGCGGATGGCGATGTCGCTGGTCACATCGTTTCCCACCGTCACACCGTTTTCGTCATGGACGGCCACAGTTGGCAGATTGATTCCCCGGTTGTCCACACTCTCCACCCGCATAAGGCCGTAACCCTCCAACGCCTGATCCGCATAGGAGGCGGCAGTGTGCGCCACATCCACCTGTCCGGCCATGGCTGCCGCGAGCGCCGCGTCCTCCTCCATGAAAAGGACGGTGACCCGCTTCATTTTCACCTCTCCGCCGTAATAATCAGGATTGGCCTCCAGAATCACCTGCTGTCCCCTATCCCACTGCCGCAGAATGTAACGGCCGGAGCCAATGGGATTGCTTCCATAGTTTTCATCATAGGCGTGCTCCGGCACGATTCCTACAATCGCCATGGTATAAGGCCAGATGGAAAAAGGCCGGTTCATATGAAATTCCACCGTGACGTCATCCACCGCCACCGCGCTCTCCAGCATGGTAAAATCATTCACGCTGCTGTTTTTGGCACAGAGGTTATAGGTAAACGCCACATCCGAAGCGGTCAGCTTCTCCCCGTCCGTAAAATAGGCGTCATCCCGGATGGTCACTGTCCACAGCAGACCGTCCTCCGACACCGAGTAATCCACAGCCAGATCCATCCCGATCTCCAGATCCGCCGTAGTGGTGGTCAGCGTGCTCTGAATCAGCGGCTCATGCACATGCTCTCCCGCTCCCCAGCCGTAAACCGGATCAAAACCCGCCTCCGGCTCCGAGGTCGTCGGCATGGTCACGATGACCGAAGCTTCCTCTGCCGTCTGCTGTGCGGCCGCCTCCGGGGAACCTGCCGCTTCCGATGCTGTCTGTTCCGTGTCCGTTCTTTGACATCCGCCGAGAACAGCGGATGTCAGAAGCAGGACTGCGCAGAGCGCCGCTGCCATGCTTTTTCTTTTCATTCTTTCCTCCATTAAAAAACTCGCGCATTAACGTCAAAAAAACGCCATGAAGCTCTTCTCCCCTGAGGGGATTCTGATGCCTTCATGGCGTCTGTATCACGTAAAATATTCTTTTTTTCTGAAAAGCTTATGCCCCTTCTGCTGCAGCTTTATCCGCACCTGATTTTCCTTCTGGAAAATATCTGAAATATTCTTGGAATATTCCGCTTATTGGCAATGCTGCATTGCCGGAGCCGGGTATTATTTTAACACCTGCCCCCCGCTTCCAGTCAATACCTTTTTTGCCTTTCCCCATTCATTTCACAAAATTCTCATTTTTTCTGATTCTGACTGCCATATACTGCCTTCCGGGCAGTTCCACCCGGAAATGCCCCAAAAAGGTTCCTCTTTTCTCCACCGTCATATTCCAGGTGTCGATCACCTCCACCTCAAAGAGCGTATCCTCATCAAAATAAAAATCCCGGAAGGAAGGCCGCATAAAGCTGTAATAGAACAGATAATAGCTGCACAGAGCATTTCCCGTCTCCCGCTGAGGCACGCAGCAGACCTCGTCCCATTCCCGGCGCCGGGGCGCCAGGCCACAGCCGGGCGTTTCCTCCAGAATGGAGCGCAGAAACCGGACGCGCTTCCAGCTCTCCCCATGAAGCTTTCCTCCATGCGACCACCAGAGCACCTCATCCGGAGACAGATACGTTTCGCCATGCTGCGGATAGCCGCCCCGGCAGGCCGCCTCCCAAAAACGGCGCACCATCTCTTCTCCGGTGATATTTCCCCAGCCGTACTGAATATTTCCCTCATAGGCAATCTCATCCAGCACCACCGGCTTGCGGTAGCGTTCCCTCCATTCGTCCGTAAGCTCTGCCGTTCGATACAGCTCCTGCCTCTGGATGCTGCAGTGGGTCACCCAGGGTCTGGCGTAATCATAAAACGGCCCACAGTTATGGATAGAACGCAGATGGCGGTACGGATCCTTTTCGCACAGAATTTTCGCGTAGCGCTCCCAGTCCTCCAGTTTCTTTTCCTTCATCAGGTCATATTCATTGGCCAGCGACCACCAGACATTATGAAAAGCGGATAAGCGGGCGGTCACATAGTTCCAGTACAGATCGTCCTGCTCCTTTGTCATGCTCGAAAAGCCCCACCGGTCATAAGGATGCATCACGATGAGATCCGCCTCGATTCCAAGCTTTCCGAGAGCGGCAATGCACTTTTCAATATGCTGAAAATGCGCCGGATTGAATCGGTTGAAATCCCAGTGATTCCCCTCCGTCTTTCCCGTGTATTCCCAGAAATTCTTCTTCGTGAGCACACCGCTGTCCATGGGTGTCCCCTCATAGGGATAGGAACGGGGCTCCTTCAGATTATAATCATAGTGCTTGGGAAAAATGCAGAAGCGGATCTTGTTAAACCCGGACTCCTTCAGGCTGTCCAGCGTTTCTTCAATCCGGGCGTCGTCCTGAAGCTCCCACACATAGCAGGTGGTTCCCACCGGGTAGTATGGCGTTCCATCCTCATAAGCAAAATGCCAGGTATTCGCCACACGAACGGTCCCGTGATTTCCCGCTTCGGCAGGAAGCACCTGAAAGCTTCCTCGTTTCGCTTCCTCCAGGAAATCCGCCCGGATCTCAAACCGGTATTCTCCCTCAAAGGAGGGCATGAAACGAACCAGGTAACGCCCCTCACCATCGTAGAAGCCCTCCGCTTCCACCGTTTCGCTTTTTCCCCGGAAACATCCGCGAATCCAATGGTCCGTAAACGGATTTCCCTCCTGCGGACCGTTTACGGTCACCTCCTGAATGCCCCATTTGGGGACCTGAGGAGTAAAATAACATCTTTCGGAAGTTATCTCAGAAAATTTTTCCATAATTACAGTTCCTCCCTTTCCTGCTTTTCTGTCATTACCAAACAGTGTCTTACAGGGAAATTTTATCAGACAGAAAAGGCGAATGCAATATGGTATAAAACAGGTACTGCATACTATACGGAGACAGTCATTGCTGTTCAAATTCTCTCTGCTGACGTCTCTTCGCTTCTTCAATCGTCTCTGTCATCATTCCAACCAGCTTTCCCACATTTTCCGGAATATGGGCATCCGAAGCAGTTAAAACGGGTACGCCGTTTTTCAACATAGCCGCCAGCATCCGTGGATTCATTCCAACCTGAGGATCTCCATAATTGATTGCAAGGCCGCTGCTGCACTCCACATACATACGTTTCTGCCTGCATTCCTCCGCCAGCTTTTGATAGACTTCACTGTAGTCTCCGGGTGGATACGCCCCAAAGCATTGCAGTGAATTCGGATGAGCCAGTCCGGAAAACAGGCCGCTGGAAGCAAGCTGCCAAAGCAGTTCGTAATATCTGGAATACAGTTTCTGCAGATCATATTCTTCCGGTTTCCATGGCTGTCTTAAATGACTGAAAGCCCAACCATCGATAAAATGAACTGCTCCTGTCAGGAAATCAAAATTTGTATTTTCTTTCAGCTTTCTGATATCCCCTTCGTGTTCCAGAGAATAACATACTTCCAACCCAAACCGAATGTTGACCGGGAAATCCTTTTTCTTCATTCTTTTCACAAAATCAATATATTCTTCCAGGGGACGCGCCTTCCTTCTTTTCCCCTCATACCACCTCTCCTGATACGCGTTAAAGCCTGCCATCTCTTTATAAAGACATTCACATTCTCTAAAAATGTGGGTATGCTCCAGGAAGAAAATCTCTCCCACATTCCGTCTCTGTGCCCATGTGATAAATTGCTGCTGCAATTCTCTCAATTTCCTCCGCCACAGCCTCTCTGTCCACTTTTCTCCAGTCCGTGACATCCACAATGAGACAGGGGCCGTCTGCCGCGAACGTATCCATCCCGCGTGCCCGGATCCCCGCCTGAAAATCTTCAAAGGACAGCGGCTTTTTCTCCTGCCTTTTTCCGGGAGGCTCCGGATAACAGTCGTTCACCACATGCCCTCTGTGTCTGTCCGGCGCATTCTCTCTTTCCAGAAACCTTTCGTAGATCTTACGGCAATCTCCGGTCAGCCTCACTGTAACGGCTGTGCAGGAATGCCTTTTAAGCAGTTCCTCCAGCCCTTCTCTGGAGCTGTTTTCAAAATTGTTTTCCAGAATGACCGACAGTCCATGCTCCAGCAGTCGGTCCGCAAAATCATACATAAGCCGCATCGCCGTCTCTCCCAGCTTTACCTTTTCTGCGCGGGATGAAAAGCCCAGCTCATCAAACAGAATCTCCTTCACCTCATCCTTGGAAATATAAGGAATCCCCAGACGCCCGGATAAAAAGCCCGCCATGGTGGTCTTTCCCGCCGCCGGCATTCCCGTGACCAGAATACAGTACATACCCATCCTCCCTACCGAAAACAGCCGTCCGGATTTCTCATTTTGGCAGTGTTGCAATCTCCACCCGGAGTCCCAGTTCTGCTGCCTGCGCCGCAAAATCCTCACAAATCCCATTGTCCGTAATCAGAAGATCATAGCTTTCCGGCCTGCAGACCATATGGACAGCCCGCCTTCCAATCTTGGAGGAAGGATAAACACCGATGTTCACAGAACTGTTTTCCATGACGGCCCTGGCGAATTCCACACCGGAGCTTTCATGCAGCGATGCGCCAAAAGAAAGGTCAAACGCTGTATGGGAGAAAAAAGCCTTATCCATGTGGATATTCTTCACCATATTCACCGTGTACCAGTCATGGCAGTTCCCCCTGTGATTCATGCCTCCTCCCAGAAAAATCAGACTGACCGCCGTTTTCCTGCGCAATGCCTCCGCCACGGAAATGGAATTGGTCAGAACAGTCACGGAAAGACTGTCCGGAAGAAGTTTTGCCATATCGTAACCCACCTGTGAGGTGGTCAGATAGATCACCTCCCCTTCCCGGATCTGTTTCACCGCTTCCGCCGCCACAGCCCGGTAATCCGGCCTCTCTTCGGAAAAATCCTCCGGGCTGTAGGTTTCCGCAGGAAAGCAGTCCCCTTTGCTCAGCGCGATGGCCCCTCCGTGCGTGCGCTGCAGCAGTCCCTTTCCCTCCAGCATCCGCAGGTCCCTTCTTGCACAGTCTGCCGAAATTCCGTAACGTTCCTGCAGCTCACTTACCAGAACCCGGCCGTTTTCATTAAGCTTTTTCACAATATCCTTCTGCCGTTCTTCCATAAACATGGCTTTTCCCTCTCATCTCTATTCTTATTTAAAATTGTTTATGCGTGTTTAATCTTGTTTATATTTTATTATATTTTGTTTTGCCCGTCAACTTTTTTCGTCCTCCTGATTCCTTCCATCAGCACAGGCGATAAAAGAGCTTCTAATGAGCCGAGCAAATCGCAGCCGAGCCTGCTCTCACTGCGACGGAATAGAGATGCGCTTTGACAGAACCAGCCGCACAAACTATGATATTTTCAAATTGTAATATTATTTTTGTAACTTCTCCGGCTGTGATATGGTATTCTGTTCTTTAGACGGAAAGACTGTAAAGGCGATGGAAGGCTTTTCTGTAAATGCTGATTTATCTTTGAAAGACCTTGATAAAGACCAGATCAGAACTTTGTAGATATTGCCATCGAATCTTCAAAGAAATTGGACCTGTTTGTAAATGAGAAAGATTTGCATGAGACTATCGACTTTTGGAAGACTTTCACATTGTTTTAAATGATATGAAAAAGCCGGATAGAAAGTTTTACTTTTTACATATTGAATTAAAGGATTCACATGAGCAAATTGGCAGTATTGGATATACCGTAATTGACAATACTCCTATGGGAAAAATTGTAGGTGCGGGATATTTCATTTATCCGAAATTCTGGGGAAAAGGATATACTACAGAAGCCTTTCAGCGAGTCATTGAATTTGCATTTTCTGCCAATAATGTATATAGAATATCTGCAGGATGTTTAGCCGAAAATGTTGGTTCTGAAAGGGTAATGCAAAAATGTGGCTTAATCAAAGAAGCGGAACATATTGATAATGAGTGGCATAACGGAAAAATGAAAACACGATTGGAATATCGGCTTTTAAAAAGAGAATGGAGAACACCAAAAAGATAGAAAAACCCCTTTTTGATAATATGATTTTATATTTCCTTGTTACTCATTTTTCAACGCCTCCCGTTCTATCTTCTCATTGACTGCGGATATAATAAACGCTTGTAAAGACATATTAAATCTATCCTTTGCAATTTCCTTTAATTCATCCCGCCGCCCTTTTGGTACCCGTATCTTAATATCATCTTGCCCGGCTAAGTATCGCCTGTTTCCTTCTCTTGGAATGTCTTTTCGGAACCATCCCGACTCTTGTGTAACACAAGTGCTTCCTCCGCAGTCAATTTTGCGGAAGTGACGATCACAAAGTACCCGCACAGCTGTCTGAGGTGATAATAAAAACAGCTGCGGAAGATGTTACGCTGCGAGGTTATTCACCGCTTACGTTTATATTATTCTGTCCAATCCTGTCCTGACCAGAAACGCCTCCACGGTATCCGCCTCAATCGCCGTTCTCATCCAATCTTCCAAAAGGGAAATATCTCTTTCCGAAAAAATACGTTTTTTCATTTGTTCCGATACAGGCCCTTTCATTTCCAGGGCCAGTATTACAGACTCCGCTTTTCCTTTTATTTCCCCACTTCTGTATTCTGCCCGGCCAAACTTCTTCAGTTCCTCTTCCTCGTTATACTCGAAAATTGACACAGCAACCACCTCCGCTCTCTGGCTTCTCAGGAAATCCGCCAGGATCCCTTCTGCGATATTCCGTTACCGCCCTGTCCACTGCTTCTTCAATCGCTGTCTCTCCTGCCGCATACCGCCTGATGCGGGCCACAAACTCACTGTATTCCCGCAGCGTCCGGCATCTTTCCATCAGTTCCTCATTATAGCCCTGGTTAATGTTCAGAAAATGTACCTTCAGTTCCAGCTCAGGCTCTTTCCTTTCCAGATGGCTCCCCTTTCTTTCTTCAAAAGCATCTGACAGCTTTAAAATAACATCCTCCGACACGTCAGAGCTTCCATTATAAAAGACTACAAAATGAGGAGCCGGTATTCTTACCGGTGTGGATGCGTACAGCGATTCCCTGTTCACATATTTTTCCAGAAGCCGCGTAATGTAAATCAGATCCCGCAGAGGCATGTTCGGATTCCAGGTGGATTGATGCTCGTACAGCATCATCTCCGCGTCCAGGAGAAAGGAGACGTCATTCTTCATATTCATATAGATGGCGTTCTCCAGGGTGGTGACCTCAAGCTGCTCCGGATCCTGGTAATCCGTTCCGTTCAGCGCATTGTACAGCGAAAGCAACTCCTCCTTTCTGCTGTACAGCATCCGGAAAACGGAATCCTTATACGTTCTTTTTGTCTGCAGCGTTTCATTCATGATAAGCTCCTTTCCCGCACAAATGGGAACACGGGCCGACGCGCGGCACAGTCCCTGCGCATTGGCGGCAGGAGCGGCATCCTCTTTCTTCACTCCTGCCGTTTGTCTATGGGTTACATCATTGGGAATTGAAAATCAGCATAGAGTTTCCGAAATGAATGTCAGAATGAACAGATGGCGGAGACCCGCCAAAGCCGAACGGCTTCACAGAAATTTATGCCTGTTTATATTGTAGCATCCTGCGGGTCTGGGCACAAGAAAAAAATTCCGGTTTCAGAGTTGAACGGTCAGGGAACGGAGGAATGGCGTACGGATGCTTCCCAGGCCTTTGACCTGCCAAAGAGGGTACACCACCCATCCGGCAGAGAGGTCCGCGTTGCGGCAACCTCCTGCCGGACGGTCAGCACTTTTTATGCCTCATCATGCAACGTGCGTCCATTGGATGCGATTACATCCCGGTACCACCAGAAGCTCTTCTTGCGGTAACGCTCCAGGGTTCCGCTGCCGTCCTCGTTGCGGTCCACATAGATGAAACCGTAACGCTTTTTCAGCTGGGCAGTGGATGCGCTGACCACGTCGATGCAGCCCCAGGCCGCATAGCCCATCACGTCCACGCCCTCGTCAAGGGCTTTTTCCACCTCCAGCAGATGATCGCGCAGGTAGGCGATGCGGTAATCGTCCTGCACGGTCATGCCGCCTTCTCCGTCCGGAAGCAGGGTGTCGGAAGCGCCAAGGCCGTTCTCTGCGATGAACAGCGATTTCTGGTAACGGTCATAGAAATAGTTCAGGGTATAGCGCAGGCCGGCCGGATCGATCTGCCAGCCCCACTCGCTCTCCTTCAGATAGGGATTCTTCAC
>CAJFMW010000113.1 GCA_904392525.1 uncultured Eisenbergiella sp. | reverse complement strand
GGTTAAGGAATAGGACAACTGAACATTGAAAAGCCGGAAAAGCCCGGAATACCAAGGAAAATCGGCGCTCAAAGGAGTTTAGTACGGCCTCAAGGCTGCACGTCGTGCGCCTCAGTTCTCCAAGAGATAATTTCAGCTCTTTGGGAGTTGGTTGCCTGCAGGCAGACAAAAAGAATTTATGCCCCGGAAGCTTCGGCTTCCGGGTTTTTTCAAACAAATCTGAAACAATTCCAGTCCTTATTATTATAGAACCGCTATATACGGTTCCATAGTCAGATCATCAATTCCAAACCGTATGAATTAGAAGTTAAATACGGATCTGCTCTTCATAAGCAGATATAGAACCGTATAAAGTGCGAAGAAAATACGGTTTCAAATCACTAAAATTTCATTTTAACCGTATAACACTGAAAAAAATACAGATCTTTTCTGAAAAAAGAAGTCTATAACCGTACAAGTTAAAAAGTGAATACGGTTCTAAAGCCATATCATCAATTTTTATCCGCAGAGTACCACGATATATTAAGAGAAAGAAGGAAAACAATATGGAAGGTCTCAGAGAAATGCTATTACAGGAAGAGAACAGATTGGAGAGGATCCTTCAGAGGACCAGAGAACAGTTAAAAAATGTTCCAGGAGGAACACTGCGTCTGTCCAACAGCGGAAAATGGGTTCAATATTATCATTGTATACCTGGGGAAAGGAAAAATGGGGACTATATTCCTCAGACCAATAAGGAGCTGATTCAAAAACTTGCCCAGAAAACTTATGATGAAAAGATACTGAAACTGGCTGAAAAAAGGTTGTTGCAAATAAGGAGGATCACAAAAGATTACGTCGATAATGAGATTGAAAAAATCTTCCTGAATGAGCATATCGAAAGACAAAAACTGATTCGGCCGGTTGAACCTGAGTGGGAGCAGCTGCTGAATAGCTGGATGTCAGAAGATTATACAAGGAAAGAATTTCAGGAGGGGACGCCGATAATCTTAACAGAGAGGGGAGAACGTGTGCGTTCAAAGTCGGAAAAAATCCTCGCGGACTATTTTTTTCATAATGGAATTCCATATAAATATGAGTGTCCGTTACCGTTGAGAGGGTTTGGGACTGTTCACCCGGATTTTACCTTTTTATCGAGAAGAACAAGGCAGGAAATATACTGGGAACATGATGGGAGGATGGATGATCCGGTATATGCACAGAATGCGGTCAGAAAAATACAGGCATATGAAGAAAATGATATTTATCCCGGAGAACGGCTGATTCTCACATTTGAAACGGAAAGGAATGTTCTGGATACACGGATGGTCGGCAAACTTGCCGAAAGGTATCTTTTATAGAATCGGAAAATATGCCGGAAAGCACATCCACCCACATCCACCCAACCTGCGGTTGATTTGGCATTGCAAAATCAACGGAAATCGTATATAGTTAATAGGAAGCATTACACATGACAGGCTGGGAGTGCATCTGCATTCGCGGCCCGGCATACATTTATGAGGAACGAGGAGGAAACTCACCATGAAACTGAAATTTGGCATTAAGGAAGTCGTTGCGATCGGTATTGGAACCGCGCTGTTCGTTGTTCTGACGAATGTGCAGGTTCCGTTCATGATCATACCCAACACGGCGCTGCAGTCCAGAGTAGCGGTACTGACCTTCTTCTCTGCAGTATTCGGCCCTATTGTAGGAGGCGCCATCGGAATCATCGGACATGCGCTGGGTGACGCGCTTTTCTATGGAAGCGTGTGGTGGAGCTGGGTATTCCCGGATGGTCTGTTCGGCATCATTGTCGGCCTGTTCGCTGCGAAGTATGCGATTAAGGAAGGCGGATTTACCGGAAAGAGCATCGTTCTGTTCAACGTGGTTCAGGTTATTGCGAATGCACTTGCGTGGATCGTACTTGCGCCTGTACTTGACATTCTGATTTATGCGGAGCCTGCAAACAAGGTATTTGTTCAGGGCGTTCTTGCCTTTGTGGGAAATATCGTTGTTGCCGGAGTACTGGGCTCTCTGCTGGCGTATGCGTATTCCAGGATTGGAGCAAAATCCTCCAGCCTTTCCAAGGAGGACTGATCCGTAAAAACGGAAGCGGTGCGGCATGTCTGATTGGACGAAGAATCTGGCCGGCCCATCATGGGCCGGCTGTCCTTTTTATGTGAGGTAAGGAATGACCCCTATTATCGAATTCAAGGATTATACTTTTAAATACCGTTCTCAGGTGGAACCGACTCTGCGGCATGTGAATCTGACCATCAATGCCGGAGAGAAGGTTCTGATTGTGGGACCGTCCGGTTCAGGAAAATCAACCCTGGCGCACTGTATCAACGGACTGGTTCCTTTTTCTTTTCCCGGAGAGAGCACGGGAAGCCTGACCGTAAGCGGGAAGGATCCGGCAAAGGAAGGGATCTTCGGCATGTCGAAGCTGGTGGGAACCGTTCTGCAGGATACGGACGGGCAGTTCATTGGTCTGACGGTGGCGGAAGACATCGCATTTGCGCTGGAGAATGACTGCGTTCCCCAGGAGGAGCTGTTTCAGCGTGTGGATGAGGTGGCGGAAACAGTGGACGTGAAATTCCTCCTGGATCATGCGCCCACGGAGCTTTCCGGCGGACAGAAGCAGCGGGTGTCCATGGCAGGCGTCATGATCGACGATGTGGATATTCTGCTGTTCGACGAACCGCTGGCAAACCTGGACCCGGCGACAGGAAAGCGGGCCATCGATCTGATCGATAAGATCAGCAAAACCACCGGAAAAACGGTGCTCATCATCGAACACAGGCTGGAGGATGCCCTTTATCGTGACGTGGACCGCATCGTGGTTGTGGGCGAGGGAGAAATCGTGGCTGACATGAAGCCGGATGAGCTGCTCTGCACGGATGTGCTGGAAAAGGAAGGCATCCGGGAGCCGCTCTACATCACGGCGCTGAAGCATGCGGGCTGTACCGTGAAGCCGGAAACATTGCCGCAGCACATCGAATCGATGGAGCTTGCCCCTTACAGAGAAAGGGTGCGGGGATGGTTCCAGAAGGCAGAGCTGCCTCCGGAAAGACAGCGGACGGAGTCCATGCTCGAGGTGGAGGGGTTAAGCTTCTCCTACGTCCCTGGGAAGAAGGTTCTGCAGGATATTAATTTCAGAATTGAAAAAGGGGAAATGGTCAGCATTGTGGGAAAGAACGGCGCGGGAAAGAGCACACTTTCCAACCTGATCTGCGGCTTCATCACGCCGAACTCCGGGAAAATTCTTCTGGAGGGAGAGGATATCTCCGGCCTCTCCATTAAGGAACGGGGCGAGGTTATCGGCCTGGTGATGCAGAATCCCAACCAGATGATCAGCAAGCCTATGATTTTTGACGAGGTGGCGCTGGGGCTTGCGGTGCGCGGCGTGCCGGAGGAGGAGATCAAAGAGCGGGTACATGAAACGCTGAAAATCTGCGGCCTCTACCCTTTCCGGAACTGGCCGGTTTCCGCTCTGAGCTTTGGTCAGAAAAAGAGGGTGACCATCGCTTCCATTCTGGTGATGAATCCCCGGGTGCTGATCCTGGACGAGCCGACGGCAGGGCAGGACTTCCGGCACTATACGGAGATTATGGAGTTTTTGAAAGACATCAACGAACGTCTGGGGATCACCATCATCATGATCACCCATGACATGCACCTGATGCTGGAATATACGGATCGGGCAATCGTCATTGCGGACGGACATATGATTGCGGATGATGCGCCTGCAAAGGTTCTGACGGACAGTCAGATTGCGGACAGGGCGTATCTGAAGGAAACTTCCCTGTACGAGCTGGCCGTAAAGTGCGGCATTTCCGATGCCTCCGGCTTTGTGGAGCGATTCATTCATTTTGAGAGAGAGGAGAGGGCAAATGGCTAGACTGCTTACCTATGCGCCGAAGGATACCTGGATTCACAGGCTGTCCGGCGTAACGAAAATGCTGTTTTTCATCCTGTGGTCCGTGGTGGGCATGTTGACCTATGATACCAGAATCCTTGTGGTCATGCTGCTGTTCAGCCTGGTTGTCTTTAAGGTTTCCAAAACGGAGTGGAAGCAGGTGGGAACGGTGTTCAAGTTCATTCTTCTGTTTCTGTGCATGAATATCGTGATTGTCTATCTGTTTTCTCCCTATGAGGGCTGTACGATCTACGGCACGAGAACGGAGCTTTTCCATATTGCGGGACGCTACAGCATGACGGCGGAGCAGCTTTTCTATGAGATTAACATCATGCTGAAATACTTTACGGTGGTGCCCGTGGTGCTGATGTTCATGGTGACCACCAATCCCAGTGAATTCGCGGCCAGCCTGAACCGTCTCGGCGTCAGCTATAAGGTTGGATACGCCATGGCCATCGCCCTGCGCTATGTGCCCGACGTGCAGGCGGATTTCACCAAGATCAGGCACGCTCAGGAGGCCAGAGGAATCGAGATGTCCTCAAAGGCATCCATTCTCAAACGGCTGAAAAGCATGGCGAGCATCATCTTCCCGCTGATTTTTTCCAGTATGGACAGAATCGATGTGGTCAGCAACGCCATGGAGCTGCGCGGCTTCGGAAAGAAGAAGAACCGGAGCTGGTATATGGGAAAACCGCTTTCCCGAAATGATTACCTGGCAATCGCCTTTGTGGTCTGCTTTGCGATTGTGGCGATGGTGATCACTTTCCATGACGGAAACCGTTTTTATAATCCTTTTCAATGAAACGTAACAGTTCAGGACGGCGGGAAAACAGATGCGCCGTTCTGAACAATTATCCCCAAATATAGAAACGCTGAAATGCGGCACACAGCAGCGTCTGAATTTTCGGCGGGAATCGAGGCAGAGATGGAGTATTGTCTGGATAACGGCACACTCTCCGTGCGGGTGAGCTCGCTCGGCGGTGAGCTACAGTCAGTGAAAAAAGACGGAAAAGAATATTTATGGCAGGGCGATCCCGCCTACTGGGACGGTAAGGCGCCGAACCTGTTTCCCTATATTGCGAGGCTGACGAAGGAAACCTGTACGGTTCATGGAAAGGCGTATCGAATGCCCATCCACGGCTTTCTGCCCACCACGGAGCTGACGGCCGAGGTACAGGAAGAGGAACGTCAGGAAGACGGGAGGGCCGTCCGCCTTGTGCTGCGTCTGGATGCGGATGAGCGGACGCTCGCCTGTTATCCTTTTATGTTTACGCTGCGGATTATTTATGAGCTGAAGGAGGATACCCTCCGGATCACCTATGAGGTGGAAAACGACGGAGCAGAAGAGATGTACTTCGGAATCGGCGGTCATCCGGGCTTTCAGGCGCCGCTGGAGGACGGGCTTTCCTTTGAAGATTATTTCCTGGAATTTGAACCGGAAAAGGAAGGCGGAGAAGTGGAAACGCCGGTGCGCGTCGGATTTTCTGCCGCATGCTTCCTGAATGGAGAGGATCAGCCCTACCCGCTGCAGGAGGGCAGCCGGATTCCGCTTCATCATGATATGTTCGACGATGATGCCATTGTGCTTGCCGGGATGTCGAAATGTGTCGTCCTGCGCTCAGAGAAAGGCAGCCGCGGTGTGCGTGTGCGCTTCCCCCAGATGCCCTATATCGGTTTCTGGCATGCGGTGAAGAAGCCCGCTCCTTATGTATGTATTGAACCCTGGTCCTCCCTGCCCTCCAGGCAGGATGTGGTGGAGGAACTGTCCGAACAGCCGGGACTCGTCCATCTGGAAGGAAAGGGCGTATACCGCAATACCTGGAGCATTCAGCTGTTCTGAAAAATTTTCTTAAACAGCCAGTGGAAAAAGGGGCCGCGGCGAAGAAATTAGAAAGAAAAGCCATGGGGAAATTCTTTAGAACGGTTCCCGCCCGGATGACCGGAAGGTTGATCCGGGAATTTTTTCGTTTTTGACAACTGAGGAAACCCGTGTTATGATAAGATTAAGTTAGTTTGAACTAACTTAAATGATAAGACAGAATCAAAAAGGCACCGGCAGTCATAGGATGAATCAGAAGAAAAAGTGCCGGAACGAACCTGTAAATCGTGTCGGAAACGAATGCCGTCTGCAGCGGTGGGAATGGAGGAAAGATATGGCAGCCGGAATTATCTTTGTTTGCCTGATTGTAATCAGCGTGTTTGGAATCAAAAGCTATGCGAAATGGCTGGTCCGCCGTGGTTGCGGAAGCGGCGGCATACAGAAGAAGGGGCGGAAAAACGCATCGTGAATTTTGTCATAAAACTTCACCAGAAGGAAAATTTGTGCTAAAATGAGTGAAAATACAGAAGGCTGCGCGGGCCCCCTGCGCAGCCTTTCCGGGAAGAATGAGGAGGGTATGTCCTATGGAAGCGGCACAGATTTTGGCCGTGATTATATTTGCGGCGATGTTTCTTTTGATTGTCAGTGAGAAAATTGAGCGGCATCTGGTATCACTCGGCTGCGGACTGCTGATGATCGTGCTGGTGTTCGGCATCTGTATGAGAAGTCCGGCGGCGATCTGGAATACGTTCAGTCTGCAGAACTTCTTCACGGTGGATTTCTGGTATCAGGCGAGTGAGGCCGGAGAATCCACTGCCGGAATCAACTGGTCCACGATCCTTTTCATTGCGGGTATGATGTTGATGGTGGAAGGAATGGGGAAGGCGGGATTCTTCCGCTGGCTCTGTCTCCAGCTTGCAAAGCTGGTGAAGTACAGGACGATTCCGCTGTTCATTGTATTTATGATAATGAGCAGCATTCTGGCAATGTTCATTGACAGCATCACGGTAATCCTGTTCCTGGCAGCGGCTACGGTGGAGCTGGCCAGGCTTTTGAAGTTCAACCCGGTTCCGATGATCATTTCCGAGATTTTCTGTGCGAACCTGGGCGGTTCCGCGACCATGTGCGGAGATCCGCCGAATATCATTATCGGCACATCGCTTGGATATTCCTTTGCTGATTTCATCACGAATACGGGCGTGATCGCGGCGGCCTCTCTGATTCTGGTTATTTTCTATTTTTTCTTCTGCTTCCGGAAGGAGCTGGAGAAGGGCACGGGCGGTAAGGAAACGCTTTCCTATCCGGATCCGAGGGACGCGATTGAGAACAGAAAGGATTTTGCGATCAGCAGTGCGATCTTTGCCGCAGCGATCGTTCTTCTTGTGACACACGCGCAGACAGGCCTGACTGTGGCGACCATAGGCGTTTTTATCGGCGCTGTGACGCTGGTGACGGCAGGAAAGGATGCGATGGATCTGCTGAAAAAAGTGGATTATAAAACGCTGCTTTTCTTCATCGGCCTGTTCATTGTGGTGGGCGGCCTGGAGCAGACGGGGATTCTGGAAATCATCGCAGCCTTTATCGCGGATGTGAGCGGGGACAATGCTATGCTGATGGTTGCGATTGTGCTCTGGATTTCGGCGATTGCCAGTGCCTTTGTGGACAACATCCCTTTTGCTGCGACCATGATTCCGGTGATCCGGTCGCTTTCCGCCGCGCAGGGCGTGGATCTGTCCGTTCTGGCATGGGCGCTGTCCATGGGAACGGATATCGGCGGCAGCGCTACGCCCATCGGAGCGAGCGCGAACGTGGTTGGTATTTCCGTCGCGGCGAAGGAAGGTCATGTGATCGGCTGGGGAAAATACTGTAAATATGCTGCGCCTGCCACGGTGCTGGTTGTATTGCTGTCCATGATCATGATTTACATCAGATATTTCTAAACAGGGGAATAAATGCCGCCTGCGGCGGCAGATGAGGAGGTACATATGGAGAAGAGATTGATTCTTTCGGTGGGGCGTGAATTCGGAAGCGGAGGCCATGTGATTGCGGAAGCGCTGGCGAGAAGATTTGAGCTGGATCTGTATGACAACAATCTGCTTGAGCACATTGCGGAGGAAAAGAGCGTGGGAGGGGATACGCTGAAAAAATATGATGAGCGCCCCAAAAGCAGGCTGTTTTCGAGAACAGTGCGCGGGTATTCCAATTCCATTCAGGAAAATATCGCCGGTATGCAGTTTGATTATCTAAGGAAACTGGCGGAAGACGGGAAATCCTTTGTGGTGGTAGGGCGATGCTCCGAAACGATTCTGAAGGATTATGAGGGATTCATTTCCATCTTTGTTCTGGGAGACAGGGAGACGAAACGGGAGCGCATCATGCGTCTCTACCGGCTTTCCGCTGAGGAGGCGGAACACATGATGTCCCGGAAGGACTGGGAACGCAAATCCTATCACAATTATTACTGCAAGGTAAAATGGGGAGATTCCAGAAACTATGACCTGTCGATCAACAGCAGCAGGCTTGGCATCGACAGAACGGTTGATATGCTGGAAACCTACATCAGAGCCCGACTGGAAGGATGAGCGTTTTTGTCGAAGCATGAATATACTGAAAGAAAAAGGTATGAATCATGCTTCAGGCAATTCTGTTCTGCCTGGCCCTGTGCACGGACGCATTTGTGGCCAGCATCGCATATGGGGCGGACGATGTCTGCATTAACTGGAAACAGATGGGGCTCATGAACGCCATCAGCAGCGCGTGCCTCGGCGCGGCGCTGAGCTTTGGAACGCTGGTGCGCACACTGGTTCCGGATGCGGCTGTCCGCCTGGTCGCTTTCGTCAGCCTCTTTCTGCTCGGCTGTATCCGTCTTTCGGATTCCCTGATTAAAAATTATATCAACCGCCATTGCGGCGTGCATAAGGATATTCATTTTTCCTTTTCCCGTCTTCGCTTTATTCTGAGCATCTATGGAAATCCGGCGGAGGCGGATGAGGACAGAAACCGGGTTCTGTCCATGAAGGAAGCGGCATTTTTCGGCCTTGCCATGTCCATTGACAGTCTGGCGGCGGGAACTTTTGCCGCCTTTCTTCAGATACCGGTTTTCTTTACGCTGTCCGTCTCGTTCCTGCTCGGAATGGCGGCGCAGGCATGCGGCCAGCGTATTGGAAAGAAGCTTGCGGCTCGTTCGCGCCGGGATTTTTCCTGGGTGAGCGGTCTTCTTTTTCTCCTTCTCGCTTTCGGAAAACTGGCACAGTGAAGAAAAAGCGCATTTATATGTTGAAGCATTTCGGAAAGTGTAATATACTGTGAATATGTGCGAAAAATGCGTGACTGCGGCAGGAATTATCAGGAAAACATACGGAACCTGCCCGTGCTTCACATTTTTCAGGTATAATGCCTGTTTGAGAAATGCAAGGAGGAGAACTTACATGTCTAAGGAAAAACAGACAGAGGAACAGAGCGACAAGGTCGTTACCCGGTACGACCGAAGAATGGAAAAGAGAAAAAAAGAGGAGGAAAAGGAACGCAAATCCTGGAAGCGTTTTAAAATAGTCAGTATTATCATTCTGGCGGCCGTTGCGGTGTCCATCGTGTTTTCCATCGGCACGTCGTTTTACAATAGATATACGGTGCTGAATCAGACGTATTTCCAGGTTGGGGATCACGACATCACCAGGCTGGAGTACAATTATTATTTCAATAATGTGTACAACAATTTTATCAGTATGTACGGCTCCTATGTATCCATGATGGGGCTGGATACGACGATGGATCTGGATGAGCAGACTTATCCCGGCAATGAAAACATGACCTGGAAGGATTATTTTGATCAGAGTGCGGTTGCTCAGATCCAGCAGGTCAAGGCAATGGCGGATGAGGCAAGAGAAAACGGCTTTGAATACGATTCTTCGGAGGATATGGCCTCCTATGAGACGGAAATTGCTGCTCAGGCGGAATCCGCTTCTGTGACGGAAAGCGATTTTTATACCCTGATGTATGGAGATTATGCGACGCAGTCCAGAATCGAGCCCTTCGTTGAAGAAAATCTCCTCGCGACCGCTTATTATGATCATCTGGTTGAGGAAAATCAGCCCGCCGATGATGAAATTGCGGCATATTATGAAGAAAACAAAAATGCTTACGATACTGTGACCTACAGAAGCTTCTATTTTGAGGTAGAAACGGATACCGAGGAGGAGACGACCTCTGAGGAAACGACGGCTGCGGAAGAGACGACAGCATCAGAGGAGACTACTGCGGAAGAAATCACTGCGGCTGAGCAAGAAACTGAAACCACTTCTGAAGAAGAGACCGGAATGACGGACGAGGAAATCGCGGCGGCGATGGACGAGCTGAAGGTTCAGGCTGACGAGATGGCGGCACGTCTGGAAGCAGGAGAAGATTTTGAGGATCTGTGTGTGGAATACGCCACCGAGGATCAGAAGGAAAATTACGGCGGAGAAGAGGATGGCAGCCTGACCGAGGAAGGAAGCTATTATGGAGCGCCTACGGTTGCGGCTGACTGGCTGTTCGATGAATCCCGTCAGGAAGGCGATATCACCGTTCTTGAGTCGGAAAGCCTGAACAGATATTATGTGGTGCAGTTCATTTCCAGACAGAATGACGAGGAGGCAACAAATGAATCCATCGGCAATCTCCTTGCAAGTCAGACGGTGAGCGAGCATGTGACTGAGATCGCGCAGGAATACACGGTGACGGATGTGGCCGGAGAGCTCCATTATCTGACCGTACCGGAGGAGAGCACCGAGGCAGCTGAAACCGAGGGCACTGAAACCACAGCAACCGAAAGTACAGAGGCTGCGGAGACAGAAGCTTCGGATACGGCTGGAACGACGGAAGCTGCTGAAACGGAAACGGTGACAGAAACTGCGGCTGAAACGACAGAGGCTGCAGATGAAACGACAGAGACCGCAGCAGAGACCGAAGAAACAACGTCCGCATCAGAGGAAACCACGGCTGTGGATGCACAGTAACGGTAACGGATAGAAAAGATGCAGTATACGAGCCATTATCAGTCCCCGCTGGGAGGAATCCTCCTGGCGGCGGACGACACCGGCCTGACAGGCCTGTGGTTTGAGGGACAGAAATATTTTGCCCGCTGCCTGGAGCGGGAACATGAGGAAAAAGAGACACCGGTGCTGAAAGAAACGAAACACTGGCTCGATATATATTTTTCGGGAAAAGAACCGGACTTTATGGTGCCGTTTCATTTTATCGGAACGGATTTCCAGAAGGAGGTATGGAAAATTCTCTGCCAGATTCCTTATGGAAAAACCATGACATATGGAGAGGTTGCCGCACAGCTTGCGTCCCGTAAGGGGCTGGCGCATATGTCCGCTCAGGCGGTAGGCGGCGCTGTGGGCCACAATGAGATTTCCATCCTGGTGCCATGCCACAGAGTGGTCGGGACGGGCGGAAGCCTGACCGGCTACGCGGGAGGAATTGACAGAAAGGTAAAACTGCTAACTCTGGAAAAAGCGGATATGCAGTCCTTTTTCGTGCCGAAGAAGGGAACTGCATTGTAGAAGAGAAATGGCCTGAAACAAATGTCGTTTGCTGACAATAACCGAAAATAAGATTATCCCGTAAGATCCATGCTTGAAACGCTTGGGCCTTACGGGATTTTTTTGCAGTCATCCCCTGCGTACCGCGTTGTCCTGAAACCGGAAATAGTCCGGGCGGTGCCGGGACTGGGTGTATTCGAACATGACTCCATTGTTGTCAAAGGTGTGGCTGGTCACCACCGCGAGACAGTTATAATCATTCAGATTCAGTTCCAGATATTTTTCATCGATTTCCGTGACCTTTTCTACGGTCATGACTCTCTGGCTGTTCACGATCGTTACGTGCAGCGTCTTTTCCAGATATTCGTAAATGGAACGTTCTGCAATTTCCCTGGTCAGACCGGGCATAATACTTTTCAGAAAATAATTGTGGTTGAGAATCAGCGCCTTGCCGTTCAGATAGTGCACCCTCTGCAGGTAAAAAAGCGCCGTCCCGGGAGCGAAGCCGGTATTGCGCGCGATTTTCCGGTCTGCGATAAGCTCTGTGAACAGAACCACCTTTGTGCGCCCATCCTGATGATTGCGGATGGAAGATTCACGGAAGGATTCGATGCTTCCGATGGTAAAGGAGGACTGAGGGACGGGACGGTAGATGTTGCGCACGCCCTTGCCCTGGACGGTCTGCACATAGCCGTCCGTTACCAGACCTGCAATGGCCCGTCGGACGGTATTGCGGGAACAGTTGTAGACTTCCACAAGCTGGTTTTCCGAAGGCAGCAGCTCCTGAAATTCATACTGTTCAGATTCAATTTTATTTTTCAGATCGCGATAGATTGCGTTGTATTTTGCGGCAGGCATAAATATTCCTCGGTTCACTTGTTTAAACATCCTGGACACAAATATATTATAAAGAAAAGTGTGAAAAAGTCAAGGACGGCGGAATGTGAAATCGTTTTAAGAAAATGCTTGACCTGTTTAAACAAGTATGCTAGGATAAACTTGTTTAAACAAGATGCTTGCAAAAGAATAATTTAAGACATTCTTTCAGGAAGTCAGGTGCCGCCTGCGGCGGCAAAAGGAGGAGAAGATGGCAAAGTATGAACAGGACGTACAGGCTCTGCTGCGCCTGATCGGCGGAAAAGAGAATATCCGTGCGGTTTCCCACTGCATGACCAGAATGCGGTTCGTGCTGGCGGATGAAAAAAAGGCGGACACGGACGGAATCGGGAAGCTTCCTTCCGTGAAGGGGACGTTCACCCAGGCGGGACAGTATCAGGTCATCATCGGAAACGATGTATCAACCTTCTACAATGAATTTACCGCTTACGCAGGAATTGAGGGCGTGAGCAAGGATGCGGCAAAGCAGGCTGCGAAGACGAACCAGAATGTGGTTCAGAGAATCATGAGCAGCCTGGGAGAGATTTTCGCACCCCTTATTCCGGCCCTGATCTGCGGCGGTCTGATTCTGGGCTTCCGTAATATCATCGGCGAAATCAACTTTTTCAATAACGGAACCCAGAGCCTGGCGGATATTTCCCAGTTTTGGGCGGGTACTTATAACTTCCTGTGGCTGATCGGAGAAGCGGTGTTCCATCTGCTTCCTGTGGGAATCGTCTGGTCCATCACCAAGAAGATGGGAACCACTCAGATTCTGGGCATTGTTCTCGGCCTGACACTGGTATCCTCCCAGCTGCTGAACGGCTTCTCCGTGGCGAGCACTCCGGCGGACCAGATTCCGGTCTGGGATTTCGGCTTTGCGAAGGTGCAGATGATCGGCTATCAGGGACAGGTGATTGCGGCCATCATGGCAGGCTTTGTGCTGGTTTATCTGGAAAAATTTTTCCGGAAAATCTGCCCTCAGGTCATCAGCATGATTGTGGTTCCCTTCTGTTCCCTGCTTCCTGCGGTGATCATCGCGCACACCATCGTCGGCCCCATCGGATGGAAGATCGGAAACTTTATCGCGGATGTGGTGTACGGCGGCCTTACCTCCGGGTTCGGCGTCCTGTTCGCAGGCGTGTTCGGGCTGCTGTATGCGCCCATCGTCATGACCGGACTGCATCATATGACAAATGCCATCGACTCCCAGCTGGTCAGTATGTATGACGGCACGATCCTCTGGCCCATGATCGCGCTGAGCAACATCGCACAGGGTTCCGCTGTTCTCGCCATGGCGGTCCTGCAGAAGAAAAACGACAGGGCGAAGCAGATCAATATCCCCGCCTGCATTTCCTGTTACCTGGGCGTTACGGAGCCCGCTCTGTTCGGCGTGAACCTGAAATATGTGTTCCCGCTGGTCTGCGGCATGATCGGCTCCGCCATCGCAGCCATGGTTTCCGTAGGCTTCGGCGTGCAGGCGGTGAGCATCGGCGTGGGAGGCATCCCCGGAATCCTGTCCATCTATTCTCAGTACTGGGGCATCTTCCTGGTGTGCATGCTGATCGCCATTGTGGTTCCCTTCGTCCTCACCTTCCTGGTGGGAAGCAGAAAGCTCTCTGCGGCTGACCGTTACGGTGAGGCGGGAGAATGCGGAGCGGCTTCCGGTGATGCTGTGATTTCGGAAAGCACAGCGGCATCCACCGACAAGGGCCCTGTGGACTCTGTCAACGGCGCCGCTGGCGATACGGCTTCCGGCAGCACTGATTCCGGCAATTCTGCCGCCGCGGACGGGACGGCCGCCGGAACTCTGAAATCCCCGCTGAACGGGCGCATCATCCCCATTGAAGAGATTCCGGATGAGGTCTTTTCTCAGAAAATCATGGGAGACGGCGTGGGCATCGAACCCACGGGAAATACGGTTTATGCTCCGGCGGATGCCAAGGTGGGCGTGGTGATGGCCGACAGCAAACATGCCTGCGGCCTGGTTATGGACAACGGAATGGAAATCCTGATCCATGTGGGCATCGATACCGTGGATATGAACGGAGACGGTTTCGAGCTGTTCGTGAAGGAGGGAGATCAGGTGAAGACCGGAGACCCGCTGATTTCCTTCACTCCTGAAAAAATCAGGGCGGCCGGCCATCCCATGACCACAGCCTTCCTCATTACGGATAACGGCAGCGCTGCAGACGTGCGCTTTATGCCGAATCAGGATGCAAAAGCCGGGCAGACCGTGATCGCGGAATATGCCTGAGACGGCCTGTTCAGAAAAAGAAAGGCGGATTAAAATGGAAGATTTCAGAAAAAGCGTGGTATACCAGATCTATCCCAAGTCTTTTTATGATACCAATGGAGACGGCTTGGGAGATCTGAACGGTGTTACAGAGAAGCTGGACTATATCAGGGAGCTGGGCGCGGACTACATCTGGCTGACCCCCTTCTTCGTCTCCCCCCAGAAGGACAACGGCTACGATGTGGAGGATTATTATAACATTGATCCCCGTTACGGCACCATGGAGGATTTTGACCGGCTCTCTGCCGAAGCCCAAAAGCGCGGCATCAAACTGATGCTGGACATGGTATTCAACCACACCTCCAGCCGGAACGAGTGGTTCCAGAAGGCCCTGGCCGGGGATGAGAGATATAAGAACTACTATATTTTCAGAAAGGGAAAGGAAAACGGCGATCCGCCCACCAACTGGGAAAGCAAGTTCGGCGGCAGCGCCTGGGAATACGTCCCCCAGTTTGATGAATACTATCTGCATCTGTTTGATGTATCCCAGCCCGACCTGAACTGGGACAACCCCGAGGTGAGGGAGCAGGTGGAGGCGGTGGTCCGCTTCTGGATGAAAAAGGGGGTAAAGGGTTTCCGCTTCGATGTGGTGAACCTGATCAGCAAGGGAAGCTTTGAGGATGATTACGAGGGCGACGGCCGCCGCTTCTACACCGACGGACCCAACATCCATAAATATCTGCAGGAGCTGAATGAAAAGACCTTCGGTGCGGACAAGGGTATTGTCACGGTGGGCGAGATGTCCAGCACCTCCATGGAAAACTGCTTCCGCTACGCCTCCGAGGACGGAAAGGAGCTGTCCATGGTGTTCAGCTTTCACCATCTGAAGGTGGATTTCGCCGGAAATGAGAAATGGGTGCTGGTTCCCTATGACTTCCAGAAGCTGAAAAAAATCCTGTTCGACTGGCAGTTCGGAATGGCGGAGCACCATGCCTGGAATGCGGTGTTCTGGTGCAATCACGACCAGCCCAGGGTGGTATCCCGTTTCGGAGATGAGGGAAAATACTGGAAACAGTCCGCCAAAATGCTGGGCACGGTGATCCACTGCCTGCGCGGAACGCCCTACGTGTACCAGGGAGAAGAGATCGGCATGACCAATACGGATTTCACCGACATTTCCCGGTACAGGGATGTGGAGAGCATTAATTACTACCGCATCCTGCAGGAAAAGGGACTCCGTCCTGACGATGCCTTCCGGATCATCCAGATCCACTCCCGTGACAACGGGCGCACCCCGATGCAGTGGACCGACGGACAGAATGCCGGCTTCACAACGGCCGAACCCTGGATCGGCGTCAATGCCAACCATACAGATGTGAACGCGGAGGCAGAGCTTGCGGACGAGGATTCCATTTTCCGCCATTACCAGAAACTGATCCGTCTGCGTAAGGAACTGGATGTGATCGCTTACGGAGATTTCGCTCCTTTAGATCAGAAAAATGCTCAGATTCTGGCCTACAGAAGAAGCTATGAAGGGCACACTCTGCTGGTGGTGAACAACTTCTACGGCCGTCCTGTAACGTGGACCTGCCCGGAGGAGCTGGAAGGCTATTCCTGTATCCTCTCCAACTATCCGGACAGCGAGGTGAAAAAGGAGATGGAACTGCGGCCGTTTGAATCGGTGGTGCTGTACCGGTAATGCGTTTGAATTGAAGAAAAGGTTTTGATGACAGCCGTTCCCTGCTGCGCAGGGGGCGGCTGTCTGCATCAGAAAGGCCGCATGACGGGCGCGGACTCTCTTTTGAAGTGGGTTTTATCCCTCTTTCAAACCTGCTTTTTTCAGAAAGTCTTCGATGGATGAAGTTTGACCTGCTGCTCTGATCCAGTCGTTCAGAACTGGGATGTCAGTTTCGGACAGGATCCTTCCTTTCAGCCATTCAGGAATAGAGCCGCGAAGCGAAAGAAGCAGGAGAATGGACTGGCTTCTGCCCTCAACAACGCCTTCTTCGCGTTCCATGGCTCCCAGCTTTTTCAGTTCTTCTTCATGATCATACTCAAAAATCGACATGGCAATTACCTCCGATCTCTGGCTGAGAAGGAAATCTGCCAGGACTCCTTCTTTGATACTATACAGGGGAAGCACCGTTTCCGGTTTGTTGTAGAGCATCCGGAAGACGGAATCCTTGTATTCCCGGTTGGCAGATATCGGTTCGTTCATGTACAGCTCCTTCCCGGACGGCATAAAAGCGCGTCCATGTACAGTCTGGCAGGAGCGGTCATTCTTTTCAGGGACTCCTGCCGTTTTTCCTTGTTGCGGTAAAAATGAATGGGATTGTAAATTCAGCATAGAGTTTCTGAAAGAATGTCAGAACGGACAGAGAAAAACTGCCCTGACAAAAAGCCGAACGGCTCAAAAGAAAATTTATGCTTAAAGGTATTCTACCATGTCCGGCTGGAAGGGACAAGCAGAATTTTCCTTCGTACAGGAAGCCCGGCTTAACAGCATTCAGAGCGAAAACTGTTGCAGAAACTAAAAGAAAAAAAGCAGTAAAAAGGGAAATCCTCTCATGAAATGAAAAAGCAGAAAAAGCCACTTTACAATACTTCTGATTGCTGAGATATTATAATTTATGAAAAGAAGGATTTTTTCAGATATCATAGAACGGAGGGACAGCAGCATGAAAAATATCCTTGCAATCGGGAACAGCTTTTCCGAGGACGCCACCAGGTATCTGCATCAGATGGCAGAGGCCGTGGGAATTGAAACGAAGGTGGTAAATCTGTTTATCGGGGGATGCCCGCTGGAGCGGCACTGGCAGAATATCGAGACGAAAGAAGCGGCCTACCAGTACCAGCTGAACGGAAAGGCGACGGAGAGAATGATTTCCATTGACGAAGCTCTGCGGGAAGAAGAGTGGGATTATATCGTAACCCAGCAGGCAAGCCACGACAGCGGGTGGATGGATACCTATGAGCCGTTTCTGGGACTGATTCTGGAGCATATCAGAACGTATACGGGACAGCACGCGCCGCAGGCGGAGATCCTCCTGCAGGAAACCTGGGCCTATGAAATCGACAGTTCTCACGCCAATTTCATGCGTTATCACAGGAATCAGGAGGAGATGTATGCGCGCCTGAAAAAGTGCTATTCTGCCATGGCTGAAAAATATCATCTGAGGTTGATTCCCTCCGGAGACATCATTCAGAAGGCACGGCAGCAGGAGCCGTTCCGGGTTTCGGAGGGAGGGATTTCTCTGTGCAGGGACGGTTTTCACATGAGCATCCCATATGGCAGGTACCTGCTGGCCTGCGTCTGGATGAAAACCCTGCTTTCCGTTCGGGCATTGGAGAATCCCTATGTGCCTGAGACCGGAGAAGGGGAGGAAGCGGCAGATGAGATTCTGCTGAAACGGATCCGTCAGATCGTGGACGGGGAAATGGAATAAGGCAGGAAACATGCTCTGAAAACCTTCGCCTTTATCGAGAAGAAAAGGAGAATTTCCATGTGGAATCTGGATAAAATGGAAGTAAATCTCGCCTACAAGGAAAAAGCCTCCCATGGCGACGTCCTTATGCCCGTCCGCCGTTATCGCTGCGTTGCGCCCTTCTCCTACCGGGAGCTGCCCCTTCACTGGCATGAGGAAATGGAGGCAGCATGGATCGAGGATGGAAGTGTCCGTTATGATATTAATTTTGAAACCTTCACTGTGCGGAAGGACGATATCCTGCTGATTTCGCCGCATGCATTCCATTCTGCCCATGCATTTGCGGGAACGGGAATGATTTCGGACAGTCTGGTTTTTCATCTGGACCTGCTGGGAGGACAGGTGCCGGATGCCTGCACCATCCGGTATATCGCGCCCATTCAGACGGGGAAA
>CAJFMW010000112.1 GCA_904392525.1 uncultured Eisenbergiella sp. | reverse complement strand
TCCATTCTGTTCGCAGGCGTCCGCGTGGAAGCCGGCGCGAAGGTGGAGGATGCCGTTGTTATGGGCGGTACGGTTATCAAGGCCGGCGCGGTAGTAGAGCACTGTATCGTCGCTGAGAATGTGGTAATCGGCGAGAACGCAGTGGTCGGCGCAATGCCTTCCGAGAGTGAAAACGGCGTTGCCACGGTCGGCCCCGGTGTCTATATTGGGGATGGCGCCAAAATCGGCCCTCATGCCATGGTAAAGAATAATGTAAAAGGCGGTGAAGAACAATGGTAAATTCCAACGCAGATGCACTGGGCATCATTTTCCCGAACAGCTATGATTCTCTGGTACCTGAGCTGGTCACTGAACGTCTGATGGCCTCCATCCCGTTTGCCAGCCGTTACCGCATGGTGGACTTCATTCTGTCCAGCATGGTAAACTGCGGCATCGGAAATGTTTCCATCATCGTCCGCAGAAATTATCATTCCCTGATGGACCATCTCGGCTCCGGCCGTGAATGGGACCTGACCCGTAAAAACGGCGGTCTGCATATTTTCCCGCCCTATTCGGACAAAACCGTGAAGATTTATTCCGGCCGTGTGGAGGCCCTGGCCAGCATCGTCGGTTTCCTGCGGGATCAGAAAGAAAAATACGTGGTGATGTCGGATGCGAATACCGCCATGAATTTTGATTTTAACGCGCTGATCGACGCCCATGTGACCAGCGGAGCGGATGTGACCATCGCCTATTCCGAGGAAGTGCTCCCTGACGCTGCTCTGAATTCCCCGGCGCTGCGCAATGAAATGTACTACACGCTGGCGCTGGAAGACGGCCGGGTGAAGCAGATGTTTATCAATTCCCAGGAGACCGGGATACAGAATTTCTGCCTGAACATCTACATCATGGACCGTGAGCTTCTGATCGACTGCATTGAGAAGGCTTTCATGCGCGGCGATATTTATTTCGAACGTGACATTCTCGCACGTTCACTGGATAAGCTGAATGTGAGAGGCTTTAAGTTTGACGGCTATCTTGCACGCATCTGCGACATGAAGAGCTATTTTGATGAAAATATGAAGCTTCTGGACGAGGACAACCTGAATGCGCTGTTCTCAGCCAATCCTGTATACACCAAGATCCGTGACGACAACCCGACCCGTTATATCAACGGCTCCTCCGTTCAGAATATCATGGCTGCCGACGGCTGCGTCATTGAGGGAGAAGTGGAAAACAGCGTTCTTTTCAGAGGTGTGAAAATCGGCAAGGGCGCGAAGGTGAAAAACTGCGTTCTGATGCAGGATACCGTCGTGGAAGACGGCGCAAATCTGGAATACATCGTTACCGATAAGGATGTAACCATTACCGCAGGAAAAGAGCTGCGGGGAACCGACAGCCTTCCGGTCTATGTTGCGAAGTATCAGGTTGTATAAACCCGGCGTCATACAATCCGGTTTCTGAATGGAAGGAAATACCGCCGGCTGACAGGCGTGAACATCACGTCTGCGGCCGGCGGCTTTTCCATGCTCCTTTTTCCTGACGCATCTTTCATCTGGTCATTGCAGCTCTCAGTCAAGCTGCAGCTGTCCAATCACCTTTTTCAGCGTATCTGCGGATTCCCGCAGCCTGTTTTCCTCTTCTTCGCTGAGAGAGATGGGCACCTGGGTTTCGATGCCGTCCTTTCCCACGATGGAAGGCATACTCAAAACCACGTCACTGATTCCATGTTCCCCGCACATCATGGAGGATACGGGAAGGATGGACTTTTCATCCCGCACGATAGCCTCGCAGATTCTCTTAACGGACATGGCGATACCGTAATAGGTGGCATGCTTTTTCGCAATGATTTCATAGGCGCTGTTCTTCACTTCCTCTGCGATTCTGCGGGTGGACTCATCATGCGCAAAATGTCCGCGCATCTCGCAGAAGCGGTTCAGCGGAATTCCGGACACGTTCGCACTGCTGAACACGGCGATCTCGCTGTCTCCGTGTTCTCCGATGATGAAGGCGTGCACGCTTCTGCTGTCCACGCAGAGATGCTCGCCAAGGCGGTATTTCAGCCTGGCGGTATCCAGCACGGTTCCGGAGCCGATCACCCGTTTTTCCGGCATCCCGCTCAGTTTCAGCGCCGTGTAGGTCAGGATATCCACCGGGTTCGCAACGATCAGGAGAATACCCTGGTAGTCCCTCTTTGCGATCTCGGGAATGATGCTTTTGAAAATCTCCACATTCTTATGTACCAGATCCAGGCGGGTCTCATCCGGCTTCTGATTTGCTCCCGCAGTCACAATGATCACGGCGGAATCCATGATATCGTCATAGTCTCCCGCATAAATTTTCATCTGTCTGGCAAAGGGAATACCGTGAGCGATGTCCAGCGCTTCCCCTTCCGCCTTCTCCCGGTTCGCGTCGATCAGAACCAGCTCGGAAAAAAGGCCGCTCTGCATCAGACTGAAGGCAGATGCAGACCCCACAAAGCCGCAGCCGATGATGGCCGCCTTTCTGTTATTGATCACCTGTTTCATATCGTCTCCTTTCCGCCGCGTCTGCGGCAAAGCTACTTTTTCTGTTATTTTTCCTTATCCTTTTGCCTCTATCGGCTCTCCGTTTTCTATATCCTACCATATTACTGGGAATTAGCAAGCAGGAAAAACCTGGAAAAACGCAGTATTTCTTCTCTTTTCCTGCGTTTTTCCGGGTTTTCTTCCGTTTTCTTTTAATTAATAATAATTATCATTATTTATTCAGGCTATCCTGACAGCCTTTCTATTTGAGATACCCTGACCCTCATTACATTCTGATCAGGTGAATCTGCCACGCGCAATAATCGCCCTTTGCAGGCGGAATGGGCAGGCCCGCATGCATCAGGGCCGCGCCGCTTAAAGTCATTTCCTCTTCTTTGCCCACCAGGCTGAGGCGGTAGGAAGCCTTTTCCTCCAGGCCGCGCAGCTTCACATAGACGGGTGCGGGATTCGCCTGCACGTGATGATATACCGCGCTCACCAGCGCCTCGGAAGCGTCTGGCGCCACCGTCTCCCATACCGTACAGCTTCCCGAAAGGGGGCTGGTCAGGCGGTAATAGTCGCCGTACTGGATGCAGTCATAGAACTCCTTAAAGGTGCGGATCTGGCCGCTGATTTCTTCCTTTTCCTCCTCCGTCAGCTTATTCAGGTCGAGCTCATAGCCGAAGGTACCCGCCATGGCCACGCATCCTCTGGTGGAAAGGGGCGTCATCCGCCCGGTCTGGTGGTTGGGTACTGCGGACACATGAGCGCCCATGGCGCTGACCGGATAGCCGAAGGAGGTGCCGTACTGAATCTGCAGGCGCTCGATGGCGTCCGTATCGTCACTGCACCAGATCTGCGGCGTGTAGTAAAGCATTCCCGCGTCAAAACGGCCGCCTCCGCCGCTGCAGCCCTCGAAGAGAACCTGTGGGAAGTCTCTGGTCAGCGTCTCCAGAACCCGGTACAGGCCCAGAATGAAACGGTGCGCCATCTCTCCCTGCCTGTCCGCCGGAAGCGCGTGGCTGTATTTATCGCAGACGCTCCGGTTGAAGTCCCATTTCACATAGGAGATGGGCGCGCTCTGCAGCACGTCTGAAATGCGTTCGATCAGATAATCCTGCACGTCCTCCCTGGAAAAATCAAGGATGAGCTGGTTGCGGCTGAGCACCGGGTTCCTTCCGGGAACCGCCACCGCCCATTCGGGATGGGCCCGGTACAAGTCGCTGTCAATGGAAATGCATTCCGGCTCAAACCAGATGCCGAACCGAAGCCCCAGCGCCGTGATGCGCTCTCCCAGCTCCTTCAGGGTGCATCCAAGCTTTTCTTCATTGGGATACCAGTCGCCCAGGCCGGAATTGTCGCTGTCACGCTTTCCAAACCAGCCGTCGTCCATGACGAAAAGCTCGATTCCCAGCTTCGCCGCATCCTTCGCGATGTCCACCAGCTTGTCTCCGGTGAAGTCAAAATAGGTTCCTTCCCAGTTATTGATCAGCACGGGCCTGCGGCTGTGCTTCCACTGGCCGCGACAGATGTGGTCACGGATCAGCCTGTGGAAGATCCGGCTGACGCCGCCCTGGCCCTGGCCGCTGTAGGCCATCAGCACCTCCGGCGCAGTGAAGCTCTCGCCGGGCTCCAGCTTCCAGGCAAAATTATCCGGATGAATGCCGCAGATCAGCCTGGTCTGGTCCATCTGATCCTTCTCCGCCTCCATCAGAAATTCTCCGCTGTAGACAAAGGAAAAGCCATAGCAGTTTCCCTGTTCCTCACCTGCGTTCTTATCGCAGAGCATGACAAAGGGATTGTAATGATGGCTGGAAGCGCCGCGCACGCTTCCCACAGACTGCACGCCGTGGGCGATTCCGGTCCTCTGAAAATTCCTCTCCATCGCATGTCTGCCGTGGAAGGTGAGCCAGTCATATTCGCCCGCCTGCCAGTCCAGACAGAGGCTCGCTGCCTTCAGGAGCGTCACGCCTTCCGTTCCACTGTTGATGATCTGCGCCGCTCTGGTGATCACATCCAGCTCTTCAAATACGCCGTAATACAGACGCACCGCCACACCGCTCTCCTCATCCTTCAGCTCCACCGTCAGCGTTTCCGCCTCCTCCGGCGTTCCGTATGCCGCAGGAAGGCCGGGCAGGTCATATTTTCCCTTTTCGATTCTGTGGCCCGCATAGCGCAGGGAGACCGCCCTGCTTCCATCCGCGTTCTGCACCTTCAGCGCGCTGATTCGGTAATCTCCCGTTCCGAAGCAGGAATATTCCTGCGGGAAGGTATCCAGCGAATAAGTCCGGTCCACGCAGCCCATGGAGAAGGGATTTCCGGAAAAACCCCTGTCTCCCCTTGTAATCAGACAGGACAGGTCGGTATTGTCCGTCTTTTCTCCGTAATACGTGTGAAGCAGAACCCCCTGTCCGTCCGCTTTCATCTGATAGGTGCTGTGTCTGGTCTGCAGGGTAAACACCCTGCCGCTTTCCTCATAAAAGATTCCCATATCCGTTTTCCTTTCTGCCGCCGGAGCGGCATTCCGGCGCGGTGTGAAGAAACGCGCCCCATCCTTTCATGGTGTATGGCTTTCCTTCAGCATACCATAAAGCGTTCTGCCCAACAATCCAAAAATTGAACTCTCCGGTGAAACAGCAAAAAACGGAGCGCTTTCTCTGCGCTCCGCTCTTTGCCGTTTCCGTTCCTTTTGCCTGATATTTTTTAATACTCCTTACCCGTCACTCCTGGGAATCCAGATCGATGACCATGGATGCGTAGGATTCTTCCTTTTCCGGCGTTGCCTCATAATAGCGGACGTTCTTATTCAGCTTTTCGATTTCCGCCATTTCTTCATCCGTCAGCTCGAAATCGAAGATATCCGCGTTGTCCCTGATGTGATCCGGGTTGGTGGAGCCGGGGATCACGGCGGTGCCTCTCTGGACATGCCAGCGCAGAATGATCTGCGCGTTGGACTTGCCGTATTTTTCCGCGAGTCTGGTGAAAACAGGCTCCCCAAGCAGGGCCCTGTCCCCGTGTCCCAGCGGATACCATGCCATCAGGCGGGTGCCGTATTCGGAAAGCCGGTCCATCGTCTTTTTGTCCGTATAATAGGGATGGGATTCCATCTGGATCACATGGGGTTTGATCTCACATTCCGCAAGCAGCTTCTCCAGCTTTTCATCATGGAAATTGGAAATGCCGATGGCCTTGATCTTTCCTTCCCGATAAGCCTTCTCCAGCAGGCGGTAGCCGCCCATGAAGTTTCCTGCTGGCTGATGCAGGTACAGAAGATCGACATAGTCCGTATCCAGAAGCTCCAGACACTTATCCACCGCGCCCGGTTTCTCATATTCGGTGGGCCACAGTTTGGTGGAAAGGAAAATCTCACTGCGGGGCACGCCGGACTTCTTCATTCCCCGTCCCACAGCGCGCTCATTCATATAACCGTTTGCCGTATCGATCATGCGGTATCCTGACGTGAGGGCATCATAAACGGCCTGCTCCGCCTTCTGCGGCGGCATCAGAAAAGTGCCGAGCCCTACGGCGGGCATCTCAACCCCATTGCTCAATGTAAATTTCATCATGGCATCATACCTCCCGTTTTTCTGTTCTGAAAGAAAGTTTTTCCTTTCAACTGTCTTCATTATAATCCCTGCCGGGCAAAAAAAGAATTTCCAAACGTTTAACAGGTATGAACCTTTCGGTTAGGAGCGGGCTGCGGCAGGCGTTCATTCCCGGATCAGGTACTGGTCCAGCGCGGTAAGAAGGCTGTTTTCCTCTCCCCTTGGATCCACCAGCTTCAGCTCCAGCGGCTTTTTCGTTCCGAGAGCGCAGACGCCGAGAATGGATTTGGCGTCCACCGTATAGCTTCCCGCCGCCAGATCATAATCCCCGCTGAATTTCCGGATGATGTTCACGAATTTCCATACCTCATCCGCGTTGTTGAGATAAATTTTTACCGATTTGATCGATTCCATGTGTTTCCCCTTTCTGTTCCCACGGCTGCTGCCGCGCCTTCTGATTCAGAGTATTTCCAGTCTTTTCCTTTTTAGTCAGGGGAAACCGTTGTTTACTGTTCCGGGGCGAAAGCATCCGTTTACATGGCCCTTTCAATCAGTTCCACACAGGTATCATATCCAAGCTGGGAGCTGTTCAGGCACAGATCATAGTTCATGGGATCTCCCCAGTCCTTATTCACATACTGCCTGCAGTAGTCCCGGCGCTGCTTATCCTTCATGCGGATATACCGGTCCACTTCCGCCAGGGGAATCTGATCCACCCGGTTCGCCCGCTCCCTCCGTTCGGTCATATCGGAAGCATAGATGAACACGTTCAGGCACCTTCCGCTTCCTCTCAGGATCTCTCCTGCACAGCGGCCGATGAAAATGCAGGGGCCTTCCATTGCCAGGCGGCGGATGGTTTCCGACTGCGCCTGGTAGATCCGGTAAGGGAGCATTCCCCGCTCGCTGCCGCGGAAGTTTTCCACAGCCTCCGCAACAGAATACAGAAAACTCCGGTTGACCTTCTCGTCATTTTCCCTCACTTCTCCGGGATTCAGCCCGTATTTTTCCGCCGCAAGGAGCAGCAGCTGTCCGTCATAGTAGGGAATTTCCAGCTCCTCTGAAAGCCGTTTTCCGATTTCCCTGCCGCCGCTTGCATATTGTCTTTCTATCGCTATGATCCGTTTTTTCATTTTCCATTCCACCTCTTATTCCGAAACGCTTTCTGCACGGAGTCCGCAGCGGCTTAAGAAGCCGCCGCGTCCGCAAACTGGGAGTTATACAGCTCCGCGTAAAAGCCGTTTTTCTCAAGCAGTTCTTCGTGTCTGCCCTGCTCGATGATATCTCCGTCCTTCATGACCAAAATCATATCCGCGTCCCGGATGGTGGACAGCCTGTGGGCGATGACAAAGCTGGTCCTGCCCTCCATCAGCCGGTTCATGGCGTCCTGAATCTGCTGTTCCGTTCTGGTATCCACAGAGGATGTGGCCTCGTCCAGAATCATGATCTTATTGTCCGCGAGGATGGCTCTGGCGATGGTGAGAAGCTGCTTCTGGCCCTGGGATACGTTGCTGGCATCCTCATTCAGCTCCATCTGATAACCGCCGGGAAGGGTCTGGATGAAGCGGTGGGCATGAGCCGCCTTCGCCGCCGCAATGACTTCCTCATCCGTAGCGTCCAGCCTGCCATAGCGGATGTTTTCCATAATGGTGCCCTTAAACAGCCAGGTATCCTGAAGCACCATGCCGAACATCTCCCGCAGCTCGCTTCTGTTGATCCGGCGGATATCCGTCCCGTCCACCAGAATCTGGCCGCTGTTCACATCGTAGAAACGCATGAGCAGCTTCACCATGGTGGTTTTTCCCGCTCCGGTGGGTCCGACGATTGCCACCGTCTGGCCGGGCTTTACGGTGCAGTTGAAATCATGGATGATGATCTTATCCGGGTTGTACCCGAAGGCCACGTGGGAAAATTCCACCGCGCCCTGAGGATTGGGAAGATGCGCCGGGTTATCCACCGTCTGTTCCTCCTCTTCCTCCTCCAGAAATCCAAACACTCGCTCCGCTGCTGCCGCTGTGGACTGAAGCATGTTGGAAACCTGCGCCAGCTGAGTGATGGGCTGGGTAAAGTTTCTCACGTACTGGATAAAGGCCTGGATATCGCCCACATTAATGGTTCCGCGCACCGCGAGCACGCTGCCCAGAACGGCAACCGCCACATAGCCCAGATTTCCCACAAAGGTCATGATGGGTTGCATCAGTCCGGACAGAAACTGGGACTTCCAGGCGGACTGGTAAAGGATTTCATTGGTGGCATGGAAGGTATCTTCCACATCCTTTTCCTTATTAAAAGCCTTCACGATATTGTGGCCGCTGTAGATTTCCTCCACCTGACCGTTGATCTCACCCAGGTATCTCTGCTGCGCCACAAAGAAGCGCTGGGATTTCTTCACCAGAAGTCCGGTGAGCCCTGCGGAAACCGGCAGGATGATGATGGCGATCAGGGTCATCAGAGGGCTGATGCTCAGCATCATGATGAGCACGCCGATCATGGTGGTGATCGAGGTGATGAGCTGGGTGATACTCTGGTTCAGGCTCTGTCCCAGGGTATCCACATCGTTGGTAATTCGGGAAAGCACCTCTCCCACAGTCCTGCTTTCAAAATATTTCATGGGCATCCGGTTGATCTTCGCAATGATCTCCCGGCGGAAACGATAGGACAGATTCTGAGAAATCTGTGTCATGATCAGGCCCTGAATAAAGGACAGCAGGGCGCTTAACGCATACATGCCAAGAAGCATCAGCAGGATCTGGCCAATCCGCTCAAAGTTGATGCTGCCCGTTCCGGATACCTTTGCCACCAGGCCGT
This sequence comes from uncultured Eisenbergiella sp., assembly GCA_904392525.1. Taxonomy (GTDB): domain Bacteria; phylum Bacillota; class Clostridia; order Lachnospirales; family Lachnospiraceae; genus Eisenbergiella. The sequence continues at coordinate 525 of CAJFMW010000112.1, read as the reverse complement.
TGAACAGCTCCGTAGTGGCCTGACCGGAAATCTTAGGCCCGACAATATTGAAAACGGTACTTCCCACCGCGAAGCACAGCACCGCCACAAAGGCAGGCCAGTAGCTTCCGATATACACAATGAGCTTTTTCAGGGTGCCTTTGAAGTCCTTTGCTTTCTCTCCGCCCATGCCGCGTCCAGGCCCTCTCATCGGCCCCCTGGCCGGCCCGTGCGCGGCTCCCTGAGACTGCATGCTGCTGTTTCTGTTCTCACTCATGCTGTACCGCCTCCTTTCTGCTGCCACAGGCAGCATCTGTCTCCGGTGGAAAACGGCGAGAGCCGTTTTCCGGCACGAATCCCTGATTCGTGCCACCTCCTTTTAATTCCGACTCAGAAAGCTGGGAACGGGCGATCTCCTGATAGGCCGGACAGCTTTCCAGAAGCTGTTCATGGGTACCGTCTCCCACAATCTTTCCATCCTCCAGCACCAGAATCCGGTTGGCGTGCAGAATTGTGCTGATCCGCTGCGCCACGATGAGCACGGCC
>CAJFMW010000111.1 GCA_904392525.1 uncultured Eisenbergiella sp. | reverse complement strand
CAGACTGTTTTTTTCTCTTCCAGAACCCCATGGGTACATTTTACTAAATGTTCAGAAATATTACAAGCAATTTTCGTAAGGTTATACAATTTATTTTTTTATTTTTTTGCCCCAGTTTGAATGAATCTGAAACCAGTTGACTTTCGCACTTTAACGTGTTATATTTTTTTCGACAGTGGTGAAACCGGCAGCACAGGCGCCGGATGCCGCAGATTGCAGAAAGGAAAACAAAAATATGATTATCGTCATGAAACCGCATGCAGCGGAAAACAGTATAAAAGCCATCACGGATTACATTCAGGAGAGCGGTCTGTATGCCCATCTGTCAAAGGGCACCGAGGTTACCATCATCGGCGTGGTCGGCGACAAGAACCGTCTTTCCACGGAAAATCTGATCAGCTTCAAGGATGTAGACCGTATCGTTCCGGTCACTGAGTCCTACAAGCTCGCCAACAAAAAATTCCATCCGGAGCCTTCCACAGTCCGGGTCGGGAACACCGCCATCGGCCCCGGCACGCTCACCGTCATGGCGGGCCCCTGTGCGGTGGAAGGGGAAGAACAGCTTCTCGGCGTCGCCCGCGCGGTAAAGGCAGCAGGCGCGACCATCTTAAGAGGAGGCGCCTATAAGCCGCGTACGTCCCCCTACTCCTTCCAGGGCCTGGAGGAAGAGGGCCTGCGTTACATGCAGCTCGCCGGAAAGGAAACCGGACTCGCCACCGTCTGCGAGGTGGTCAGCCACGAATCTCTGGAAGCCGCCGTGAAATATGTGGACATGATCCAGATCGGCGCGCGCAATATGCAGAATTTCATCCTCTTAAAGGAAGCAGGTCGCTCCGGTCTGCCTGTCCTTTTAAAAAGAGGCTTAAGCGCCACCATCGAGGAATGGCTCAACGCTGCGGAATACATCATCGCGGAGGGAAATCCCAACGTGGTGCTGTGTGAACGGGGCATCCGCACCTTCGAAACTGCCACACGAAACACGCTGGACATCAGCGCCGTTTGCGTGCTGAAGGAGAAAACCCATCTTCCGGTTATCGTGGATCCCTCCCACGCCTCGGGCGTCTACAAATATGTCACGCCTCTCGCCAAAGCGGCGGTTGCCTGCGGCGCGGACGGTCTGATGGTGGAGGTGCATAACGATCCTGCGCACGCCCTGTCCGACGGCCCCCAGTCTCTCACATTTGAAAAATTCGACGCGCTGATGAAGCAGCTCGTTCCTTACGCAAAGCTGGAAGGCAGAAGCCTTCCGGATGGAGAATAAAAATGATGAAACCATTCACCTGTTCCTTTTACGGACTTGGCCTGATCGGAGGCTCCATTGCGAGAGCCCTGCGGGAAGCCAGACCGGACGCGCGCATCCTCGCCTGTGACATCCAGGAAAGCGCTCTGCTTCAGGCAAAGGAAGAGGGAATCGCCGATGAGATTTTTCTTCAGCTCGACGCTTCCAGCGCTCCTTCCTTCTGTGCCGGAGACTACATCTTTCTCTGCGCGCCGGTGTCTCATAACAATGAGAACCTCCGGTTCCTGAAACAATATCTGCATCCGGACAGCATCCTCACGGATGTGGGAAGCGTGAAGGCTCCCATCCATGAACTGGTTGAAAAAGAGGGACTCTCCGGCTGCTTCATCGGGGGGCATCCCATGGCCGGAAGCGAGCGGGTGGGGTTTGCCAATTCCCGCGCTTCTCTGCTGGAAAACGCCTACTATATCCTGACCCCTTCCGATCAGGTTCCCCGGGAGCAGGTCCGGGAATTTTCAGAGCTGATCCGTTCCCTCGGCGCCATTCCGCTGGTTCTTGATTACAGACAGCATGATTACATCACCGCCGCGGTCAGCCACCTGCCCCATGTGATCGCCTCCTCCCTGGTCAATCTGGTCAGAGACAGCGACAACGCGGACGGGCTGATGAAGATGATCGCGGCAGGAGGATTCAAGGATATCACCCGGATCGCTTCTTCCTCCACCGTCATGTGGCAGCAGATTTGTCTGACCAATTCAGTCAATATTTCCGACCTGCTTGGTCAATACATCAAAAGCCTTCAGAAGGTGAAGACGGAAATTGATGGCGGAGATGAGGGGGAGCTGTATACCTTCTTCGACGGAGCGAGGCGTTACCGGGATTCCTTCATAGAGGCATCCAGCGGCCCCATTAAGAAGGTCTATACCATTAACGTGGAAATCCCCGACGAAGCGGGTTCTCTCGCCTCTGTAGCCACCCTGCTTGCCCTAAACGGCATCAGCATCAAGAACATCGGCATCACCCATAACCGTGAGGTCGAAGAAGGAGTGCTCCGCATTGAATTCTATGAGCCGGAAGCCATTGAAAAGGCCGCTTCTCTCCTCACGGCCAGAGGCTATGTGGTTTTCCTGAAAAAATAACAGCGGCGGGTACCATTGAAGGACTCCCGCCGCCAGGGGAGACGGAAAATATATTTGCCGTCTCCTGATTTTTATTCACTTTTCCTATTCACTTTTTCCTCTCGTTTGCCGTTCTTTTCGTACTTCCGAGCTTTCTGTTCCTGTCGGCACCCGGATAGTCCTTTTCTTTCGTCCGTCCCAGCAGATAATCAGCCGATACATTGTAGTAATCACACAGAAGAGGGATATAACGCACCGGCATTGCATTCTGTCCGCGCTCGTACCGGGAATAAACTCTCTGATCGATTTTCAGATAATCCGCAACTTCTCTCTGCTTCACATCATTGTCTTCCCGCAGGCCGCGCATAATCGCAATATAATCCATATAATCCAACATCTTCAGCACACCTTACTTCCAAGATTTACCAGGCCCGGTACGTGTTTAGTTTAACATATTCCAAAAGTAAGAATTGCTTTTTCCACTGAACTGTAGTAGCATTTTATCGTAAATTCTGTCACTTTTCCATAAACATACAGATTCCTTTTCTGATCTGTGCCATATATGGCACACAAAACAATTTTTATCCCGATTATTTTGCTATTCTGCATAAAAAAATTGGATTATCATTCACTTATGAAGTTTATAAAGTCTATTCAGCTTCTTTTATGGGTTCTTTTTAGTCAAAAAAAGAACGGCATCTAAAAGATGCCGTTCTCTGCATGGCTTATCATATGCACGATAAAACGTATTTCTATCTTGCGCCACTCTCCGTAAAGACCGCAAGAACCGTCTTAATCAGAATCTTGATGTCCAGGCTCACAGACCAGTTATTGATATATTCCACATCCAGGCGGACAATTTCCTCAAAATCCGTGATATCGCTTCTACCGCTCACCTGCCACATACCCGTCAGACCGGGACGGAAGCTCAGCCGCTTTTTGTGGTAGGTTTTGTACTGTTCAAATTCATCCAGCGTCGGCGGTCTTGTTCCCACCAGGCTCATATCGCCCTTCAGAATGTTAATAAACTGCGGGAACTCGTCCAGGCTCGTCTTTCTCAGGAACTTTCCGACCTTCGTAATCCGGGGATCGTCCTCCATCTTGAACATCAGCCCGTTCATTTCATTCTGGGCCATCAGCTCTTTCTTCCGCTCCTCTGCATCGATATACATGGAGCGGAACTTATACATTTTGAAAATCCGCCCGTTGCGGCCAACTCTCTTCTGCGCAAAAAATACCGGGCCGGGAGAATCCAGCTTGATAATCGGCGTCAACACAATCGTGAGAACCACAAGAACCACGGTTCCGACCAGAGCGCCCAGAATATCCAGCAGACGCTTCAGCATGAGCTGTCCGAACGGCGCCACCTTATTGGCATAAGTGATCATATGGAGCTTTCCGAACTGGGACAGCATACGCTGCGGAGCTTCCTTCAGCTCAAGCACGGGGATCTGCAGATGGATGGTCAGGCCCATCGCCGCAATATTCTCCATTTCTTCCCTGAGGCTTTCCTCCGTCGCCCTGTCTCCGCTGATAATCACCTCATCCAGAGACGCCGCCAGACAGTAATCCACCAGATCCTTTTTCGCTCCAACCACGGGAACGCCATCCACGGAAGCGTCGTCTGCGCCGTCCAGCACCACGATCCCCTTAATCTCATAGCTACAGTCACGGATGGAACGCACCTCCGTAACCAGCTGGGATGCCGTGTCCTTCGTGGCAACGAGGAGAAGTTGTCTCGCCGTTTTGCTCATCCGGTAGAACACGGGCAGATACCTTTTATAAATCTGATGTACGATGAACATCAGCACCACATCGATGATGACGAACAGAAAAAGCACTGTCCGGGAGTATTCGTCGATAACTCTGACGATATACAGCACAAAGGATGCGCCCGCCAGCGTTACCAGATTCATCTTGATGACTTCCAGAAGCTCCTGAAACGGCCCGCGCAGAAGCATCTGCTTATAAAAATTCTTATATAGATTGATCACCAGGAAAACCACCAGAAACACGAAGATCAAAACCTTCATGTCCGAAGGATTATTCAGCCCGCGGAAAAATTTCTGATGTCTGATGTAGTTTGCGATACCAAGGCTGAGCACCAGCACGATACAGTCAATCGTGATGATGATCAGATTCTGCAGATTTGATTTCTTCTGGTACATAACACAGCTCCCTCAAAGCTTTCCTTATTTCCTGCGCCGGATGGAAAAGAATACGGTGACGCAGATATATCCGAGCATTGCAAAGATAAAGCCTTCCAGGCACTCCGCAAACGCATAGTGCCTGCCCTCAATAAAAATTTTCATAATTTCCGTGAAGTAGGAAATACCAAACAGCACCGCGCCGGCTGCGATTCCCACTGCCAGACGATTCCATCGTCGAAAACAGAGCATGGTTCCGCAGGCGCCGCTGAAGCCCAGGGCAAAAAAGAGAACCGCCCTGCCTGCCTGCCGGATATAAAAGGTTATCGTCAGTACCGCTTCTTTTGAAAGCTGTTGGTCAGCCGTTCCGGTCACGCTTTCTACGAACGGCTTTTCAAACGCCTTTGTGGCGCTTCCACTCTGAAAAGACAGCACGCAGATCACAAGGAATATCAGAAAAAACATCACCCATGAAACCACTGCTGTCCATTTTTCCATTTTAGTCATATGTTTCCAACCTGCGGGCATCATTTGTATACAGCCGCATCTTCCTGTGACCAGTATATGCGCCGCGGGCCGCTCTGTCAACTTATTTCTGCCGGGGCGGCCCCAAAAAAGGACCGCCCCGGCTGAAGCCACACCTGTAAAATGTGAATTAATTCTGCATTTTTATCCGCGATGTCAGGTCTGAGGGGATTTTACCGTAACCTGAACGTCTTCCAGTGAAGTCCCCTTTGCGAGCAGGAACACGACCTTGACAGGCGCGCTGAAGGCCGGCAGTGAAATCGCCACCACACCGTCTCTGATTACGACGGGAATAACAACCCAGCTTCCATCCGCTCTCTGATACATCGCCTGAATCGTCTCACCCTCACCCAGAGTATTTTCTCCAAGGATGTCAGCCGCTTCAAACGTGGTGGAAATGGACCCGTTATGGGATACCACGTTTCCAGCTTCGTCCTGCAGGGAGACATACATCTGAGTCAATACATTCAGGTTACCCTCATTATCCGTCAGGGCAAGAGAACTCAGTCCCGTGAAATTGTAAATATCCGTCGTCTGCGTGGTCATTGCCTCCGCGATTTCTCCCGCAGATATCTGCGTAGCTGCGAGGTCTGCAGGAACCTTTACAATCTGAACGCTGGAAGCGTCCACAGCCTGTCCTGCCGCATTGCGGAACGCCGTTCCGTCAAGCACTGCTGATGTTGCGCCGACGATTGCTGAAATCTGGGGCGTTCCGGTAATGGTCACTGACGGCGTGCTTACCGTCACATTCTGGACCGTTTCCTGCTGGATGGTCGGGCTCGGCGCCGCCACGGCCGTCATGCCCATAGAGCATGCCAGAACCGCCGAAAGAACGATTGCCATTTTCTTTTTCATGTCAATCATCCCCCTTTCTGAAAAATATTTTGTTGCACAAACCATGTGGCTTCTTTATATTAACGGCCAGAGCCGCTAATACCTGAATACTGTGCGGTCTGAACTTACGGACCGCGGAAAACTATTCGGAACTGCCCTCTGTGGGCGCTTCCTTTACTTCTTCATAGAAAACCTGAAGGATCAGCTCGTAGAGAGCCGTATCATCCTGGTAAAATTCCTCATACTTCTCTCCCATCACGACCTCTCCCTCCAGCGTATAAATATCCCCGGCGTCAAAGCTGTAAGAAAGGGCCTGCGCAGCCAGATAAACAGCCTCATCCGCAGAAATATCCGTCACCATATAGGGAGTGACAAGCTCATAAAGGCTGAGCGGAAGCGTCATATCCTCCCGCATGGCGGATTTGGCCTGCGTAATAAATGCCTGCAGATACTGCTTCTGCCTGGCGAGCCGTCCCTCCGCGCTCTGTGCCAGCTTTATATCCCGATACTGGACAAAGGTGTAGGCATCCTCTCCCATGAGATGCACCTGCTCTCCCGCCTCCCATTTCAGTGTCCCCCTCACGGTCAGATCCTCAGGAACCGTGACGGTCACGCCGCCGATTGCGTCATTCACCAGCGTGATGACCTCCATGTTCAGGGAACAGTATCCATGGATCGGTATGCCGTAAAAAAGATGGGATACGGCATCCACCATCCGTTTGCAGCTTGTTTCCATACCATCGCCATAACCGTGTTGCAAAGCGATCTGCGCCGTCCGTGTTCCGACGTACAGACCATTTTCGTCATATACCGATATTTCGGTCATGGTATCCCGGTTGATGCCGATTATGCTGATTTTCTTTTCATCCGGATCAAGAACTGCAAGAAATATCGCGTCCGCCTGTCCGCCCTTCAGCAGATCCTCGGAAGCTTCCATCTCGCCTCTTTTATCAATCCCCATGCATAAAAAGGTCAGACAATCCCGCTTGTAGGAATAAACCTTTCCCTGATAACGGATCATTCCGTCCTCAAGCATGGTCTCCCCTTCATTTCCCGAAACTGCCGCAGCATCCATTTCCGCCGGCAGGACAGCCTGCTTTTCCTCAAAGGAGGCCTGCCCTCTTGCCCTCATCCAGAAGTAGCCCGCCGCAACAGAGCCGCCGAGCAGTACAAGCGCGCCAAAAAGAATCAACAGCGCAAGTCCCGCCCTGCGAAAAAGTTTTCTTCTGTGCTTTTTTCTTCTTTTTCTTCCCATCCGTCTCTTCCTGTTTTCCCGCCGACTTCCGCAGACGGCGCTTTATTCCGAAACCAGGACCGCCTGAACCAGATACCGTTTTTCGCTCTGCCCGGTCACTCCGGTCGAAAGCGTGATGATTCTGTCATCCACACCGACTTCCACCGTATCGTCAATAAACGCATCCATCTGCCTCTGCGAGAACACATCCGACAGATAGCCGGAAAACACATTCGCATCCCAGAAATCATAGGTCATGATCAGGTGCCTGTCATCATAGGTATAAGCCGCAAAAATCTCATAGGTCAGCACCCGGTCTGTCAGGTAGATTTTAATTTCTCTGTGTTCATCAAAGAAACTGCGGTCCTGATACTGATGCAGCATACCGAAACGGCTTTCCGTATTTCTTCCGTAGATAACGGTATTCGGATCCTGAAAATCCGTGTTGTTATAATACTCTGTATAAATGCAGCCGTTATCATCGTCCTCTCCCCAGAAATTATGGCTCAGATACCATGCCAGATCCTCCGAGGACTGCAGGAGGGGGAAACTCATGTTTGTGCCTTCAATGGCAATCCAGGCATAACACTCCTCATTCAACGTCTGAAGCGCCGCAAGATCCAGATATCCTTCCTCCGTCAGGAAATTTTCCAGCACAAGTTCCGGCCGCTCTGCCTCCGGCTGCGCCGCTTCATTTTCCTGCGTCTCTTTCATGGATACAGGTCCGCAGCCGGAAGGAAATACGGCAAAGGCGAGCACACATAAAAGACCGATCAGTGTCACCAGCCCTTTTTTCAGGCTCCCGGTCTCAGTCCTTTTTAAAATCATATATTCCTCTTTTCTGCCGCAAACGTTTTCTTCCTGAGGCGGCTTCACCGCAGCGTTTTTTTAACGGAAACAAAAAAAGCATTCCAAAAACCGATTGTGAAATCATGGCTTTTGGAATGCTTCTTTTGTAAAAGTTCTGTCTCCCGTCTGTCTGCGGGCTGCAAGCTGGAAAAGGGACTCGAACCCTCGACCTACTGATTACGAATCAGTTGCGCTACCGACTGCGCTATTCCAGCATTTGCGACAGAGATTATTATAGCGTCTCTTATGACGTTTTGCAAGAGATTTTTTCTTATTCCAGAGCTCCTTTTACCTTTTTTCTGCGGCAGAGCCTGCGGTCATTCCTGTTTGCAAATGCCCTGGCCCGCCCTTTCAGCAGAATTTTTCTGCCCTCCGGATTCCGGGTATAGACGAGGCGGTATTTTCCAATACAGGGCTCCATTCCCTTCCGGAAGGCCTCCGCCTTCTCCTTCGAACCGGAAAAAAGCTGCGGCACACAATAGAAATGCCGTGGAAATTTTCCCCGCCCCTGGCAGAGCAGGTATCTCTGATTGTCCACCGGCGAAAGCATCTGGGAAAGCGCGTCCGCGAATACCGTCTTTTCCCGGTCCGTTCCTCCCTTCAGCCAGGCAGCGAACAGATATCCGTCCCCTTCCTCCGTTTTCACCACACATTCCGACGTGATTTCTCCCGCATTCCGGAGGATGATCAGCATCCGTTTCCCGATCGCGCCGAAATACCTCTGGGGCGTGAGGAATCTCAGAATCCGCCCGCCGAAGAACACGGTTCCCAGCGCGGCGGCAGCGGTCAGAATCCAGAACAGCAGGATCCTGCCGGAAAAGCTGCCGGGCGAAAGATTGCTGAGAATGTTCAGCACCTTCATGGCGATCAGCAAAAGCTGCACCGCCAGCGCATTGATGAATGCCATTCCCGGCTTCAGCGCCTCCTTTCCGGCGGCGCACTGATCCGCCGTGTCCATCTTCTCATAAATGCTCACCGCCTCCGTCCACTGCCTCGCGACCTTTTTCCGGTCCGCGCTGCGCGCGGCCATTTCGCCGTTGATTTCAGTGATATGCTTTCTCGTATAGGGCGGTTTTATGATGGTAAGCCTCTCCGTTCCGTTTTCAATGGTGCTTCCGTCATAGGAAAGCCCCAGTATCCCGTCCATCCTCCGTTCCAGCGTATGAAAATCCTCCGAAAGCTCCGAGCCAGGGACGCCGGTCAGCTGTTTTTCTTTTCTTTCTTCCTCCCCTGGCAGACAGACCAGATGCCAGATATTGCTCACCTTATCCGGATTCTTTTCAAACGTGCGGATCGCCCGCCCCCGCATCTGATTGCCCAGCACATAGGAACCCACAAAGCTGGCAAGGATCAGGGAATTGACGCAGGGCGCGTCCCACCCCTCTCCAAGCAGGGATTTGGTCCCCACCAGAATCTGAATCCATCCCGCCTCAATGACCGGGGGTCATAAGAAAGTAATATTACTTTTTGCAGGAACGGCATGGCTTTGGTCATGCCGTTTCCTGTTTCATCAGTTCGTCCACAGGGATAAAACCC
>CAJFMW010000110.1 GCA_904392525.1 uncultured Eisenbergiella sp. | reverse complement strand
ACCCACTGCACGCTTCCGCTGCTGTATTTACAAAGAGCGCGAGATTATCAGACAGAGAGTAAGACTGGCAGAGGGAAAATGCCCGGGCAATAAGGAAAGTGAAAACGTTGTTCAGGTGATTAACTCGGCCTGTGAGGAATGTCCGATTTCCTCCGGCTATGTGGTGACGGACCTGTGTCAGGGATGCCTGGCAAAATCCTGTAAGCAGGCATGTAACTTTGGGGCGATCACCGTTGGAAACGGACGCTCCTATATCGATCCGGCCAAGTGTAAATCCTGCGGAAAGTGCGCGGAGGCCTGCGCTTATTCCGCAATCGTGAAGATTCAGAGACCCTGTATGAAGAGCTGCCCTGTGGGCGCCATGGAAATGGATGAGAACGGCGTATGTCAGATCGATGATGAGAAGTGCATCCGCTGCGGACAGTGCATTCATGCCTGCCCCTTCGGAGCGGTTGCTTCCAAGGCGGATCTGGTGGATGTGATCAATGCGATCCGTTCCGGGAAAAGGGTAGTCGCCATGCTGGCTCCTGCGGGAGAGGGACAGTTCGGTCCCAACGTCACAATGGCGAGCTGGAGAACGGCCATGAAGAAGGTAGGCTTTGCCGATTTCGTTGAGGTTGGACTCGGCGGAGACCTGACCGCAGCTTTTGAGGCGGAGGAATGGGCGGAAGGCTTTAAGGAAGGAAAGAAGATGACCACCTCCTGCTGCCCTGCGTTCGTCAATTATATCCGGAAGCATTTCCCGGAAGTAGCAGGAAATATTTCTACGACGGTATCTCCCATGTGCGCGGTATCCAGACTGCTGAAGGCGAAGGATCCTGAGACGGTTACCGTTTTCATCGGGCCCTGCATTGCCAAGAAGTCGGAAGCCCATGAGCATGGAATCGAAGGAAATGCCGACTATGTGCTGACCTTCGGTGAGATCCGTGCCATCATGCGCGCAAAGGGCGTTGAGCTGGAGCCGGAAGAGAATACCAGCCAGGAAGCCAGTGTATATGGAAAGCGCTTCGGAAACGGCGGCGGCGTGACGGAGGCTGTTCTTGAGTGTCTCAAGGAGACCGGAGAGAACACCGATATCAAGGTTGCCAGATGCAGCGGCATTGCAGAATGCAAGAAGGCGCTGACCCTGCTGAAGATCGGCAGACTGCCTGAAGATTTCATCGAGGGTATGATCTGTGAAGGCGGCTGTGTGGGAGGCCCCAGCCATCATAAGTCTGCACAGGCTGCCAAGAAGGATCGGGATAAGCTGATCGGAGAGGCTGATAGCAGAGGTGTACATGAGAATCTGAGCAATTATGATCTGGATTCATTCTCCATGCATCGTTAACATATGGACGTATTATAAGATTGTCGTTCGTTCAATGAACGGATAATATAGAAAAGTGTCTTTGCTGCTTCGGGCAGCAAAGGCACTTTTTGATACGATAGGAAACTTTGTTCCCTATCGTATCAAAAAAGACGCTCCGCTGTGGATGCGCACTCGCGCGAAAAGGAAATTATTGCCTGACGGCAATCGCGCTCGGCGCGAGTGTGCGCCAAGGCGCACACTTTTTGATGTAGGTGTAGAGAATGTGTCTGCGGCTGCAGGAAAAAAGGAGGGAATGCGATGAATGCAAGAGAACGTATGCGCAGGGTTCTGAACCACCAGATCCCGGACCGCGTGCCGAATGGACTGGGCGGATGTGAGACAGAGGGACTCCATGTAATAGCCTATGATAAGCTGCAGAAAATGCTGGGGAGTCTGGGAGTGGAAGAACGGCCGGTAAGGATAGATACCTTTATGACCAATGCGGTTTTTGAAGAGCCGGTCATTCGGGCGATGGAGGGGGACATCATTCTGCTGGCATCGCCGAATATGTGTAAAAGCGAGCTGAGGGGAGAGGTCGCAGATCAGTGGAAGGAGCAGAAGCTGTGGGGAAAAACCTTTTCCATACCGGTGCGGGATTATTTCAGTGAAAACAGTGACGGATATCTGGTCTGGGACAGCTGCGGCGGAGCGGTCTGCCCGAAAGGCTCTTACTATTTTGATCAGAGTGAGAGCACGGACCTGATGGCCGAAATAGAGGTGCCGGATCCGGATCAGTTTCATCCAAGAGATACCATTGATGAAAGAACGCTTCGCAATCTGGAGAATGCTGCGAAGAGATTAGGTGGCACATGATTTCGGTGACAATAACGGCGTTACCATTGGAGAGGAACTGTGGCGCGACATCTATAAGCCCTATTACAAACAGTTTTTTCGGGGATGGCGCAGCATTACCAACATGCAGGTGAACCTGCATTCCTGTGGCTCGATCGCGTCAATTCTGGGGGATCTCATAGAGTGCGGCGTACAGATCGTCAACCCGGTGCAGACATCCGCGGCCAATATGTCGGCAGCATCCCTGAAAGAGCGTTTTGGAAAAGATGTGATTTTCTGGGGCGGCGGATATGACGCGCAGCTCATAGATGTGAAGGCCTCTTACGAAGAGGTTTATCAGGCGGTCTGCCGGAATATCAGGATTCTGGGAGCCGGAGGAAATTATATATTTGCCGGTGTTCATAATCTTCCGGCAAATATGCCGGAACACCATCTGAAAGCAATGCTGGATGCATATTACGATACCAGGGTATATGAAGGGGATCAGATAAAATAGAAACAATGTTGTGCATCCCCAAAAGATTGCTCCGGAAGAAAGGGCTTTACATCGGGAGAGAAATATCTTAGAATACTGCTAAAAAGCGCTGGGACGGAAGAACGCTGGGAAAGGAAACGGATGTGAAAAAGGAAACCCTCAGAGCGGAACGCTGGAGAGAACGGATACTGGACAACACAGCGACGGGAAGCGGCCGTCCTTCGCCTGCGGATATGGCGGGAATACTTCTGTTTTTTCTCGCGGCAGTCATGGCTGTATACAGTCTGAGCCTGTGCGCCTCAACCGATATCTGGTATGACGAGCTTTTTACCATGGGCTTCATCGAACAGCCGGTGGGAAGGCTTTTTGAGCTTGCGGCAAGAGATGTGCATCCACCGCTGTATTATCTGATCGTAAAGGCTGTTGTGGAAGCGGTGCATTTCTTTGTGCCGGATGTGAATTCTGTGATCATTGCGAAGGCGGTATCCGTTCTTCCTTACCTCGGACTGCTGGGGTATGCGGCTGTGCTGGTGAGAAAGAGGGACGGCTGGCTGTGCGCAGGGCTGACTGCCTTCTGTCTTCTGGCCATGCCGCAGATGTCCAATTATGCCACGGAAATCAGAATGTACAGCTGGGCGCTGTTCTTTCTGACAGCGGCCTTCTGGCATGTGCGGGAGATTCTCCTTACCGGAAAGAGGAAGCACTGGGCGATGTTTTTTGTATATGCGGTCTGTACGGCCTACTGCCACTATTTTGCGGCCGTTGCAGCCGTCTGCCTGTATGTGGTGCTGGCGGCTCTGCTTTTGTGGAAAAAAAGGTTTTCCTGGCTGAAAACGCTGGCTCCATGGTTCCTGTGCGCAGCGCTTTCGGTGCTCGTTTATCTGCCTTGGCTTCCAAGTGCCATCAGCCAGGTGGCTGCGGTGAGAGAGGATTACTGGATTCTGCCGCTTACCTTAAGCTGCTTCGGCGGCTGTGTGAAGTTCGTTCTGAAGCCCTCCACCGGCTATCAGATTCCGGATTATGTGCTGGCAGTTCTTCTGTTTGCCTGCCTGTTCCTGCTTCTTATCAGGGCTTTCCTGAACCGGAAAAGGGGTGACCGGGCATGGGAGGAAGCGGTATACGCTTCCTGCGGAATCTGGGTGCTTGCAGGTACGGCTCTGTTTGGAATCGCGGTATCCTTTCTGATGCGTCCGGTCTTTGTCTACCGGTATATGCTGCCCACACTGGGAGGATTTTGGTACTGTTTCGCGTACTTTGTCACGAAAAGGACTCCGGTTCTGGACAGAGGACGGGTGCTGCTCTGGAGAATTCTTCCGCTGCTGCTCCTGGTCGGCGTCGGGCTGGTGGATTACCGCTCTTTCGCGCAGGGAGAGCTGGTGAAGAAGGAGCAGATGGAACGGACGCTGCAGGCCTTTGAAGGGCTGGGAGAGGACAGCGTCGTGCTGTTTAATTTTGACCAGATGCAGGCGGTTGCAGGCTTTTTTCTGGACCGGGAAACCTGGCTGTACGGCGATGAGCCGGAAGCGCTGATCGCGGAAATGTTTCCGGACGCAGAAGCGGGCGGGGACGCTCAGTGGGTGAAAGGCCTTCTGGAGGAAGGCCGGACGGTCTGGTTCGCAGGAAGCAATCTGGCAAGGGAATCCGTGCTGGCGGAATGGGCAGAGCTGGGCATTGTTCCAGTAGAAACGGTGGACAGCCTTCTGCTGGAACGTTACTGGTTCAATCTGTACCGTCTGACTTTGGAATAATGACGAAAAACGTCATAAAAGGAGGAGAATTATGAAAAAGAAAAAATTGTTGACCTTATGTGCGGCATTTATGCTGGCATTTACCATGACGGCCTGCTCCGGCGGGCAGAGCGGCGATGCCGGAAGCGAGGCTGCGGAAAGTACGGCGGCTGAGACTGCGGCATCCGTATCGGAAGAGACCGCGGCGGCTGAGACCACAACAGCAGAAGAAAGTACGGCGGATACGCAGGAAGCTTCTTCTGAGGCCGCAGAGACGGAGGCCGGAACGGAAGACTCGCAGGCTGTTGTGCCCACAGAGGACCGGGCGGGAAATCCCATCACGGTTCCCGAAGAGGTGGACAGCATCATTTCCCTCGCACCGGCAACCACGCAGATTCTGTGCGACTTGGGACTTGCGGATAAAATCATCGCTGTGGACAGCAATTCTCCCATGTATGCGGAAGGGCTGAGCGAGGACGTGCTTCAGTTTAATCTGCTCGAGCCAGATCTTGAGCAGATCATGAATGCGGAGGCGGATATTATTTTTGTCAGCAATCTGAGCAGTCAGGGCGGCGAGGATATTTTTAAGTCCGTACGGGATGCGGGCGTCTGCGTTGCAGAAATCCCCACCTCCAATTCCATTGCGGATGTGGAGAAGGACGTGCAGTTTGTGGCGGACTGTGTGGGAATGTCCGCGGAAGGAAGCGAGCTGGTTGCAGGCATGGAAGCGGTGATCAGCCAGGTACGCGCCATCGGTGAGACCATCACGGAGCCGAAAACCGTATTGTTTGAGATTTCTCCCGTTCCTTATCTGTACAGCTTCGGCACGGGCGTATATCTGAATGAAATGATCGAGCTGCTCGGAGCGGAAAATGTGCTTGCAGATCAGGAGGGCTGGATTTCCGTGACGGAGGAGAGCGCTGTCGCTGCCAATCCCGATGTGATTCTGACCAGCGATAATTTCTCCAATGAAGATCCGGTGGCCGAGATCCTGGGCCGGGAAGGATGGCAGAATGTGACGGCGGTAGTGGAAGGCCAGGTTGCCTACATCGACAATGCGGCGAGCAGCCTGCCCAACCATCATATTGTGGATGCGTTAGTTGAAATGGCAAAGGCGGTTTATCCGGATGCATATGCGGAGCTGGACTAAAAAAAGACGACTTATCATACTTATTTTCATCTGCCTTGCCGCGCTGACGGCGGGAGCGGGAGTGGGAAGCGTGCAGATGTCTCCCGGAGACATTCTCGCGATTCTGGGGCACCAGCTTTTTGCCCGGCCGCTTCCTGAAGGAATTTCACAGAATCAGGTATCCATCCTGTGGACGCTGCGGCTTCCGCGCTGCCTGTGTGCCTTCCTGGTGGGAGGCGCGCTGGCGGCCAGCGGAACGGTGATGCAGTCGGTTCTGCGAAACCCTCTGGCAAGCAGTTATACGCTCGGAGTATCCTCCGGCGCTTCCCTCGGTGCTGCGCTGGTGATTGTGAGCGGTTTCCTGCTTCCGGTAGCAGGCTTTCTGACCCTGCCTCTGGCGGGGTTTATCTTCGGCCTTGGGACGGTGTTCGCCGTGATCGCATTTGCGTCGAGGATGGACAGGGGACTTCAGAATCAGACCATCATTCTGACAGGCATGGTGTTCTCCCTGTTCGTGAATGCCCTGATCACCCTGGTCAGTGTTCTGGAACAGAACTATATGCAGCAGCTTCTTTTGTGGCAGATGGGAAGCTTTTCCGGCCGCAGCTGGGAGCAGGCGGGCATCCTTGCCGCAGTTCTGATACCCGGCACGCTGTACCTGTGCCATTTTTCCAGACAGATGGACATGATGACCTTCGGGGAGGAAGCGGCACAGACCATGGGCGTGGATACGAAGCGGGTCAAGCTGAAGCTGATCGTGGCAGCTTCCCTGTTGACGGGAACAGCGGTCTGCTTCACGGGAACCATCGGCTTCATCGACCTGATCGCTCCCCATGTGGCGAGAAAGGTATTCGGCCCGGCGCACAGATATGCGCTCCCGGTTTCCGTTCTGTTCGGCGGCGCCTTCATGGTGCTTGCGGATCTGGCGGCAAGGACGGTGCTGGCTCCGACGGAGCTTCCCGTGGGAGCGGTGACGGCGCTCATCGGCGCGCCCTTTTTTGCCTGGGTTTATTTTAAAGAAAAGGCATAAATTTAAAATTTGAGGTGAAAATGAAAGAGGACGGAAAGACAGACAGCAAAATGGCGCTGGAGCTGATCAATATAACAGCAGGCTATGGACGCGAACCTGTGCTGAAGGACGTTTCCCTTTCCGTAAAAAAAGGACAGCGGCTGGCGATTCTCGGCCGCAACGGAAGCGGAAAGACCACCCTTCTGCGCGTGATCGCGGGCCTGCTTCCATGCAGCGGAACGGTGCGCATCTGCGGTGAAAATGTGCATAGCCTGAAGCGAGAGGAGCTTGCCAGACGGGTGGCGATGATGAGTCAGTTTGCGGGAGCCTCTCTTCCTTATACGGTGGAGGAAACCGTCAGAATGGGAAGATATGTCCATCAGCAATCCGGTTTTCTTTCCGGAATGTTTTCAACAACCGACGAGAAGGAAAGGGAGGCGGTGGCTGCCTGTCTGCGCGCGGCGGGGCTGGAGGAGAAAAAGGACAGGCTTGTGACGGAGCTTTCCGGCGGCCAGCTTCAGAGGGTGTTTCTTGCAAGGGCGCTGGCGCAGGAGCCGTCTGTCATGCTTCTGGATGAGCCCACAAGCCATATGGATCTGAAATACCAGACGGAGCTTGTGGATTATCTGAAAAAATGGGGAGAAGAGGCCGGACATGCGGTCGTAGGCGTGCTGCATGACATCAGCCTGGCGCTCCGTCTCGCTGACGTGTTCTGTTTCCTGAAGGACGGACGCGTCCTGGCCTGGGGAGGAGCCGGTGTGATAACGCCGCAGCTCCTCGAAGAAACCTATGAAATGGATGTGGCGGCCTGGATGAAGGAATCCGCCGGAAAAATGGAGGAGATCCTGAATGGAGAACATATATCGCAGTCCTGATGAGGCATATCCGTTCCTTGCGGATGATCCGAAGGATCTGCGCTGTGATTTTGAACTTTTAACGGATGAGCTGGCAAGCCTGACCGGACTGCTGGCGGCGAAGGTGGAGGAGCCTGCTCTGAAAGAGGAACTGCTCTGGCTGGATGAGATGATTTATCATGCCAATCCGACGCTGCGGACCTCGTTCAGCATTAAGCCGGAGGAGGTGAAGGCCCTGAGAGAGCGGACGAAGCTGTTGATGCGGGAGTCCGCCGGGACAGTGAACCGTTTCGTGCTTCCGCAGGGATGTGAGACGGCGGCTCTCGCCCATGTGCTCCGCGTAAAGAGCAAGGAGCTGGTGCGGCTTCTGTACCGCCACATCTATCAGGGACATGAGACGCCGGAGGAACTGATTGACTTCTGTAATCTGATGTCAGGATACTTTTTCGGCCTCGCTCTGAAGTTGAACCGAAGCGCCAGAGTGGAAGAAAAGGATTTCGTCAGCCGCAATTATTAGGTTGTAAATTTTATAGAAGCGTCGCGTATAATCTGCCTCGGAAAAAGAAAGAATAATTCTGTACCCGGACCGCTGTCAAAGGCGGAGGGACAAAAAGAAAAATCAGGAGGCAGAAGGAATTATGGCGGAATTGAAATGTGCGGTGGACAACTGTACCTACAACAGCGACAGACTGTGCTGTAAAGGAGATATCCTTGTGGGCGGCAAAAATGCCCGGAAGGAAGACGAAACCTGCTGTGAAAGCTTCCGGCAGAGAAAAGAAAATACGGCATCCAATTCCATGAACCCGGCAAGGACGATTTCCATTGACTGTCAGGCGGTGAAGTGCGTTTATAATACGGACTGCAAGTGTTCGGCGGAGCATGTGGACATCAGAGGCTGTGGAGCATGTGACTGCGGAGAGACCAACTGCGCGACATTCCGGGAAAGGTAGAAGCGCAAGAGTACAGGAGGGAGGCAGGAACCTCTCTCCTGTTTCGTTATTATTCACAGCCCCCACCCTCATTCGCACCCGTCGCCTCTTCGAGGCTCCAGTCCCGTGCCTTGCGGCGCTAAGGCTGCTCATAGGGGGAGATTCAGAATGGATAACACGTGCTTACGTGCAAGCACGACGCGCGTGTTGTCCATTCTGAATCGGCTGTGAATCGACCGTTTCTGAAAAAATAATAAAAAGATGCCGGGAAGTGGTTGACACGGCTGAAAGACTGTGATAAAGTACATAAGTACGCAAGTGCAGAACGTTTTTATATTCGACAAAAAGCAGAGTATCCGCTCTCACCCTATGGCGATTGGGCTTATAGGTGTTCATGTTTAGCAGACCGAACGGGAGATTTCGGTTTGAGATGTTAATCGGCGGGTAGCAATGCTGTCCGTTTTTTTGTTGCCAGAAAGGCCAGATGACGGTTTCGGATTAAAGTTTGCACAGGCGAATCGGGAGTTACTGTTTCGGATAGACGGCAGGAGCCGATATCCGGCGCCGGCGATAAGCCGGGTTCCAGATTTCTTAGGAGGGTAAGACAATTAGCGAGTTATTTATCAACGAACAGATCAGAGACAGGGAAGTACGTTTGATTGGAGAGGACGGCGCACAGCTCGGCATCATGTCCTCCAGGGAAGCCCTGAAGATTGCAGAAGAGGTCGGACTGGATCTGGTGAAGATCGCCCCTACGGCGAAACCTCCGGTCTGTAAGATTGTGGATTACGGCAAGTACAGATATGAGCTTGCCCGCAAGGAAAAGGAAGCGAAGAAGAAGCAGAGAACCATCGAGATCAAGGAAATCCGTATGTCTCCGAACATCGATACCAACGATCTGAACACGAAGGTGAGCGCGGCGAGAAAGTTCCTGACGAAAGGAAACAAGGTGAAGGTGACCCTGCGTTTCCGTGGCCGTGAGATGGCTCATATGCAGACCACCAAGCACATTCTGGACGATTTTGCCCAGATGCTTTCCGATGTCGCGGTGGTGGAGAAGGCTCCCAAGGTGGAAGGACGCACCATGACCATGTTTTTAACTGAAAAGCGTTAACACGTGCAGTTAAAATAGATTTTTGGAATGAATACAGGAGGATTTTGTTATGCCGAAAATGAAGACAAGCAAGTCAGCAGCAAAACGTTTCAAGGTTACCGGAACGGGCAAGTTAAAGAGAGCGAAAGCTTATAAGAGCCATATCTTAACGAAGAAATCCACGAAGAGAAAG
>CAJFMW010000109.1 GCA_904392525.1 uncultured Eisenbergiella sp. | reverse complement strand
TCTGCATGTACGTCCTTTCTAGTATGTGAAGAATCGGTTTCGGATAATTTAGTATTGTTTTGTATTCTCTGCCATTTCTTTCAATTCTCTGGCATTGGCCAGGGCGCTTTCGGTCAGTTCGTCGCCTCCCAGCATACGGGCAAGCTCCCTTTCCACCGCGTCCCCCTTAATTTCATAAATGGAAGTGGCAGTTGAGCCATTTTCTGATTTTTTCTCAATGACAAAATGGTTGTCCGCCATGGCAGCGATCTGCGGCAGATGGGTGATGCAGATCACCTGACGCGCTTTTCCCAGGACCGCCAGCTTCTGTGAGACCTTCCAGGCAGTTTTCCCGCTGATTCCCGTATCAATCTCATCGAAGATAAAGGTGTCCTTATCCTCCTGAGCCGCAGTTACCGTTTTCAGCGCCAGCATGATACGGGAAAGTTCGCCGCCGCTGGCAACCTCGGACAGGGGCTTTTTCGGCTCGCCCGGATTGGTGGAAATGCGGAAGGTCACCTCGTCCCAGCCGTCGGAAGCGGGACGTTCCTTTTTTGTCAGGAAAACATCAAAATCCACCTGGTTGAAATTCAGATCGGAAAGATCCGCGATCAAAAGCTTTGAAAGCTTCTCTCCCGCCTTCTTCCGGATCAGAGAAAGCTGTCCGCAGAGCGCTTCCACCTGTCCCCGTTCCTCCTCCAGTTTTCTCTGAAGCTTTTCCCGGTATGCGTCCGCATCCTGCAGGCGTTCGATCTCCCGCTCCCTTTCCTCCTGATAACGGAGAACTTCAGCGATGGAATTTCCGTATTTTTCCTTCATGCGGTTGATCAGGTTGAGCCGTTCCTCCACCTGGTTGAAATCTTCCTGGTCAAACTCCAGGTCTGAGAGGTATTCCGAAGCAGAGTGATTGAATTCGTTCAGCAGGCCCTCAATGTCGGAAAGCATGGATACGAGCTGTTCCACGCCCTCGTCATAGGCACTGACGGAGGAAAGCTCCCGGAGAGCCCGTCCCACCGCTTCGGAGGTTCCTCCCCCGTTTTCCGAGCCGGTGAGCTCCCAGGCTGCTCCCACAGCCTCCGCAATCCGGCGGCTGTTCGCCATCTTCCGGTAACGTCCCTCCAGTTCCTCATCCTCCCCCTCCCGCAGGGCGGCTTCCTCGATTTCCTGCGCCTCGAAGCTGGCCAGGGAAAGAGCGCGCTCCCTCTCCCTGCTGTCCATGCTGCATTCGGAAAGGAGCTTTTCCGTCTGCCGGAAGGCCTCATATCTTTCTTTCAGCCTGCTTTTCAGAACCGCCGCTTCCTCTCCTGCAAAGTCGTCGAGAATCTCCAGATGGCGCTTTGGCTTTAACAGCTTCTGCGAATCATGCTGGCCGTGGATGTCGATGAGGATGCCGGAAAGCTCTTTTAAGAGCCTGCCGTTCACCGTCTCCCCGTTCACCCGGCTTAAGCTTCTTCCGGGCATAATGCGCCGCTGTAATATCACCATGCCGTCCTCCTCCACCGGAATGTCAAGGGCGCGGATTCTTTCCGCCTGCTCCTTTTTCTCCAGCTCGAACACCAGCTCCACAAGCGCATAATCCTCTCCCGTCCGGATCATATCCCGGTCGGCTCTCCCGCCGAGGGCGAGGCCCACGGAACCGATAATGATGGATTTTCCCGCGCCCGTCTCTCCGGTCAGAATGTTCAGGCCGGAACCGAAGAAAACCTCCGTTTCCTGAATCAGCGCCAGATTTTTCACATGTAAGCTCACCAACATATTTTCTACCAGTGTTCCTTCCTATTTCCCAAGGATACGACTGATCTTCTCCATGACCGCCTTCGTATCCTCCACGCTGCGGACCGCCATCATGATGGTATCGTCACCCGCGATGCAGCCGACTATTTCCTGAAATTTCATGGCATCCACCGCAGCCGCCACCGCCATCGCCATGCCGGACACGGTTTTGATCACGAGAATGTTCTGCGCCATATCCATGGAAACGAAGCCATCCTTCAAAACCCGCACATACTTGTCCCAAAGATGGCTGTCGTCCTGCCTTAACACCACATATTTCTGCCGGCCGTTTCCTGTCGGAACCTTGGACAGGTGAAGCTGTCTGATATCTCTGGAAATCGTGGACTGGGTCACGGCAAAGCCCGCCTCCTTCAGTTTTTCGGCGAGCTCCTCCTGCGTTTCGATCTCGCTGGTTTCCACCAGCTCCACTATTTTTTCCTGTCTGCTCTGTTTCATCTGTCTACTCACTCATCTTTCTATGTAAGCGCGCCAGAAATCCCGGCTCGCTCAGCTTGATAATGGAAGTGGTTCTTTCACTCTTTCTCACCCGGACCCGGTCTCCGGTACGGAGTCTGGTAAGCAGCGTGCCGTCAAAGCTGATCTCCACCTCCTGCACGCCGCCGGACTCTTTTTTTGCGATCTCAACCACCACTTCATCCCGGTCACACAGCACCACACAGCGGGTATTGAGCGTATGGGGACAGATGGGGGTTAAAAGGATCAGGCTGGCAGACGGCTCCACGATGGGGCCGCCCGCCGACAGGTTGTAGCCTGTGGACCCGGTTGGGGTGGCGATCACAATTCCGTCCGCCCCATAGCTGGACAGCATCTGGCCGTTCACCCAGATCCGCAGCGGAACGATCTGCATCGGCCCGCATCTGGTCACAGTGACATCGTTCAGGGCGTCAATCTGCGCCGTTTCCCGGCTTCCGTCCCCGCGGAGCACGCTTCCCGAGAGCATCATCCGCTGTTCAATGGTATAATCGCCTCTGACCAGCCTTTCCAGCGCATCCTCCAGGGCGGAAACCTCCACCTCGGTCAGATACCCCACGGTTCCCAGATTTACGCCGAGAAGCGGCACACCGGTGGCCGCCGTCTCCCTTGCGGCCTTCAGCATGGTACCGTCCCCGCCCAGCACGATCATGCAGGCCGCTTTGGGGGCCGCCTCCGTCCTGTTTTCTCCTTCCGGCGCAAGTCCCAGCCGGGAAACGTCCTCATTGTCCGCGAACACGGACACCCTTGCCCCGCGCGCTTCCAGAAAGGTACGGATCCGTTCCGTCACGATGAGTCCCGGATCCTTGGGCCGGTTTGTCATGATGATATAATACTTGTTTTCCTCTGTGCCCATTTTCTGCCCAGCCTGTCCCTTTCCGGACGGCTTTCCCCTCCTTTTTGCGTCTGCCGCCGTGTTTCGCCAGGAAAAGACAAACAAATCTGCCGTTTCCTATATATCCACCTGCGTGTGCGCCTGTTCCACGATCGCGGCGATCCTGTCCTGCCACTCCTGCGTATGGGAAAGGCCGCCTTCCTCCTTTTCCAGATCGGAGAACAGTCTGAGCGCATCCGCCTCAGAAAGGGGCTCCACCCGTTCATCCTCCGCAGAATTCTTTTCGATCCAGATCAGGTATTCAATGTTCCCTTCCGGTCCTCTTACCGGGGAAGAGGTCAGCCCCTGCACCAGAAAGCCAAGGAAGGAAGCAAAATCCACAATTTTTTCAATAACCTCACGGTGTACGGCGGGTTCTCTCACCACGCCCTTTTTCCCCACCTTTTCCCTGCCAGCCTCAAACTGTGGCTTGATCAGGCAGACCATCTGTCCGGCGGGCTTTAAAATCCGTCTTGCCGGAAGAAGGATTTTGGTGAGGGAAATGAAGGATACGTCCACGGAGGCGAAATCCAGGTCGTCCTGAATATCCTCCCGCACCATATAGCGGAAGTTGGTCCGCTCCATACAGACCACACGCTCATCGCAGCGCAGCTTCCAGGCCAGCTGGCCGTGTCCCACGTCCACCGCATAAACCTTTGCCGCTCCGTTCTGGAGCATACAGTCCGTAAATCCGCCGGTGGAAGCGCCAATATCCATGCAGATGCAGTTTTTCAGGGCAATGGGAAATTCCCGCATGGCCTTTTCCAGCTTCAGGCCGCCCCGGCTCACATATTTCAGGGGATTTTCCTTCACCACAATCTGCGCTGTCTCTTCAAACATGGCGCCGGCTTTGTCTTCTCTTTCTCCGTCCACGAACACGTTCCCGGACATGATGACCGCCTTTGCCTTTTCCCGCGAGGGCATCAATCCCTGCTTCACAAGAAGCACATCCAGCCGTTCCTTCATAACCGGTTCCATTCCTCCAGTATCCGTTTTGTTACCGTCTCTTCATCGATGCCGATTTCTTTTTTCAGGAGTTCCACGTTACCGTGCTCCACGTATTCATCCGGAACGGTGATGGAGAGGATCTGGCCGGGAAGCTCCTGCTCATCCGCAAAGGTGCGCACCCGTTCTCCAAAGCCGCCGCTCTCCACGTTCTCCTCCATGGTCACGATCAGCCTGTGGGTGGCGGAAAGACGGCGCACCATTTCTTCGTCCATGGGCTTCACAAAGCGGGCATTCACCAGCGTACAGGAAAGGCCGCATTCCTTCAGACGCTCTCTGACGCCCTCCGCAGTCTTCACCATGCTTCCCACCGCAAGAAGGGCGATTCCCTCCTCTTCATAGATCATCTCCGCTTTCCCGTACTCCACCGGAGCGCGGAACTGCGCCAGTCCGTCATAGGCTTCCCCGCGAGGATAGCGGATGGCGATGGGCGCCGGAAATGCTGCCGCAAATTTCATCATGTCCGACAGCTCCCATTTATTCTTGGGCGCGCAGATATGCATGTTGGGGATGGAGGAGAGATAGGACAGGTCGAAGATTCCCTGATGGGTCTCCCCGTCGCTTCCCACCAGCCCGGCCCGGTCAATGGCAAAGATCACGGGCAGATTCTGGATGCACACGTCATGCAGAATCTGGTCGTAAGCCCGCTGCAGGAAGGAGGAATAGATGGCGACCACAGGCTTCAGTCCGCCCGCCGCAAGCCCTGCCGCGAATGTCACCGCATGCTGTTCCGCAATCCCCACATCAAAAAACCGGTCCGGATAGGCGTGGCTGAACCGTTTCAGGCCCGTGCCATCCGGCATGGCCGCCGTGATGGCCACAATCTTGTCATTTCTCTGCCCCAGCTTCATCATGACGGTGGAGAAAATATCCGTGTAGTTGGCCTTCATTTTCTTTTTCAGAGGCACGCCCGTCTGCACGTCAAAGGGCTCCGCCCCATGAAAACGGGCAGGATGCCTTTCCGCAGGCGCATATCCCTTCCCCTTTTTGGTGAGCACATGGATGAGAACCGCGTTCTTTCTGCGCTTCGCTTCCCGGATCACCCGCACGAGCGCCGCCGTATCGTGTCCGTCCACCGGTCCCAGATAGGTCACGCCCATATCCTCGAACAGCATGCCCGGAATCACCAGCTGCTTCAGGCTGTTCTTCGCCCTCCGGATTCCGGCCACAACCGGATCCCCGTATTTGGTGTTGCGGATGGCGTAATAAATGCCGTCCTTCACATCCAGATAGGCGTTGGAGGTGCGGATATTGCTCAGATATTTGGAAACGCCGCCCACATTTTCCGAAATGGACATGTTGTTGTCATTCAGAATGATGATGAAATTGGTTTCCAGCCTCGCCGCGTTGTTCAGCGCCTCATATGCCATTCCTCCGGTCAGGGAGCCGTCTCCGATCACGGAAACCACCGTGTAGTCCTCCCCCTGCAGGTCCCTGGCCTTCACCAGACCGAGTCCCGCCGAAATGGAAGTGGAGCTGTGGCCCGTATCAAAGCTGTCGCAGTCGCTTTCCTTTCTCTTGGGGAAGCCGCTCATGCCGCCGTATTTTCGCAGAGACTCAAAGCCGTCCCGCCGTCCGGTCAGAAGCTTGTGGGTATAGGACTGGTGCCCCACATCCCAGATGATCTTGTCCTGCGGCAGATCCAGCACCAGATGGAGCGCCATGGTGAGCTCCACCGCGCCCAGATTGGAACCAAGGTGGCCTCCGGTCACACTGATCTTATTCACCAGAAATTCCCGGATTTCCGCCGCCAGCGCCGGATAATCCCTGGGACTGATTTTCTTAATGTCGTTTGGCTGCTTTATCTGATCAAGAAGCATGTTTATCCTCTTTCCGGAGCGTAGCAAAGCTCTGCTTTGCCGCGACGGGGCGAAGAGAAATCGCGAATGCGATTTCTCTGATGCCATCAAGGCAATTTGTGACGCTCCGGCACAAATTGCCGTCTGAAAAATAAGCCATCGGGCTTATTTTTCAGACTATTTCTTCCGTGTAATCAAATCCTCTACCAGGCATTCCAGAAACTCGTTTCTGTTCTCCGTAAGGCCCTTCAGTTCCTGAAGCGCCTCTTCCGAGAGCCTGCGCACCTCTTTTTCCGACGCATCCATGCCATTTAAGGATACATAGGTGACCTTGTTGTTCTTCAGGTCGCTGCCCGTCTGCTTGCCCAGCTCCTGCAGACTGCTGGTCAGATCCAGAATATCGTCCCGGATCTGGAAGGCCAGGCCGATTTTGCTGCCGATCCTCTCCAGCGCTTCCAGCTTCTCTTCATCCGCTCCGGCGAGCAGAGCGCCGATCATCATGGGGCTCTGGATCATGGCCGCCGTCTTGTTTTCATGGATGTAGAGGAGCAGTTCCTGGGTCACCTTCTCCGGCGGAAACTCCTCCGCCTGGGTATCGGCACACTGACCGCCGACCATGCCGCCGATTCCGGATTTTGCGGACAGAATCTGCATCGCACGCGCCGCGCGTCTCAGCTCTTCCTCATTCTCCGTCCGGGAAAACGCGGACGAAGCCGTTTCAAAAGCCAGATTCAAAAGGGCATCTCCGGCAAGCACCGCCATGCCCTCTCCGTAAACCGCATGAGTGGTTTTCCTGCCCCTGCGGTATTCGTCGTTGTCCATGCAGGGAAGATCATCGTGTACCAGGGAGTAGGTATGAATGAATTCAATGGCCGCCATAAAGGGCGCAGCCAGCTCTTCCCTTCCCCCGAACAGGCGGCAGCACTCTAAAAGCAGCATGGGACGCAGGCGTTTGCCTCCCGCCAGCACGCTGTAATTAACCGCCTCCGCCACCGTCTTCGCATATCCCTCTTCCTTCGGCAGATACCGTTTCAAAATTTCTTCAATCTCCCTGACATCCGCCGCAAGATGCTCTTCAAAATTCATCCAGTCCGCCCTCCTCGTTCAAAACCAGAACCTTTTTCTCCACCTGGTCGATTTTATCATTACATATTTTCAGCAGATCCATTCCCTTTTTATAAGCGCTGAAGGAATCCTCCAGAGAAATGCTTTCCTCTTCCAGAGAACGGGCGATTTCGTCCAGCATGCCGAACGCTTCTTCCAGGCTGATTTCGGCCATGCCATTTTTTTCCATCAGGCCGTTTTCCTCTCCGGAAGCGTTCGTTACAGTCGCTCCGCTTTCAGAAGGTTCCTGTATCTTGTCTTTTTTCTTCACCGGCATAGCCGTTCCCTCGCTTTCTGTCCTTTTGCCAGCTCCTGCGGATTCCAGGCCGCGGTTTCCTTCACTTCAGCGAGCGCCCTGCCGTTCTTCACATAAACGGTCAAAAGGTCGCCCGGATGGATCTGTTCAATGTCTGAAACCGTTCTTCCTTCCCCATCTTCCACACGGGAAAAGCCCTGGCTGAGCTTCTCAAGCGGCGACAGTCCTTTCAGCCTTTCCACATAGATCCTGAGCCGGTTACGGCGGTCTTCCAGCACATGCCGCATGGCGGCGTTCAGATCCTCCTCCAGCCGGATGGCCTGCATCCGCTTTTCCCTGATCTGATTCGCAGGGCTCAAATACTGCAGCCTCTGCCTCATGTGCTGCAGCCGCAGGATTTCCCGGTTCAGCCGGTTCTGCATTCTCCGGTTCAGATCCGCCCTCCTGCCCTGCATAAGCTCCAGAAGCTGCCTCACGTCATACACCGCAAGCTCCGCGGCCGCGGACGGCGTAGGCGCACGCAGGTCTGAAACGAAATCGATGATGGTGGTGTCCGTTTCGTGTCCCACAGCTGAAATGACGGGAACGGAACAGTCGAACACCGCCTGGGCCACCGCTTCATCGTTAAAGGCCCACAGGTCCTCGATGGAACCGCCTCCCCGGCCCACGATCATCACATCCACGCCGATCCGCTCCAACGCGCGGATGCCGTTCACAATGCTGGGGACCGCCTGGTCTCCCTGCACGATGGCCGGGTACAGGATGATCTGCACATAGGGATTTCTTCTGCGGGTGATATTTATGATATCCTGCACCGCTGCCCCGGCAGGCGCTGTCACCACCCCCAGGGTACGAATGTATTTGGGTATCGGCTGCTTGTACTCGGGCGCGAACAGACCGCGCTCCTCCAGTTCCTTTTTCAGCCGCTCAAATTTCTCATATAACCAGCCTGCCCCGTCCGGAATGATTTCCTTCGCGTAAAGCTGATATTTTCCGTCCCGTTCATAAACCTCCACGCTTCCCAGCGCGACGACCTGTTGTCCCTCTTCCAGACGGAACTTCAGGCCCTTCCGGTATCCGGAAAACATCACACAGGCAATGGCTCCTTTTTCGTCCTTCAGCGTAAAATAAAGATGTCCGGAGGAGTGATATTTACAGTTGCTCACTTCCCCTCTGACATAGATGCTGCGCAGCATGAAATCCTGGGAAAACATATTCCGGATATAGGAGTTCACCTGCCCCACCGAATAAACGTTTTTCATTCACATATCCTTAGACGAACCGTGCCAGCACGCCGTTGACGAAGCCGGAGGACTCATCCTGCCCGAACTTCTTCGCCAGCTCCACCGCTTCGTTGATCGCCACGCTGTCCGGGATATTTTCATCAAACCGGATCTCATAGACCGCAAGCCGGATGATGGTCAGCTCCACCTTTCCCATGCGGTCGATGGTCCAGCCCTTTGCCGTTGTGCTGATCAACTCGTCGATCTGGGGAAGCTTCTCCAGAATTCTGTCCAGCTTCACCCGGATATATTCCTCATCTCCGGCGCTCGCCGTATTTTCCTCATCCTCAAAGAAAAGCCGGCACTGCTCCGGCATCTCCTCGATCGTATTAAATTCCACGCGGAACAGCAGCTTGAAAATCTGCTCCCTCTGTTCTCTTCTGCCCATCTTATCTCCCGTAATCTGCCGGAAAAGTGCCTTCCGTTTCCCGAAAGGCACAAAACGGTTCAGACAGGTCTGAACCGCTCTCCATTTACTCTCTGCCCGGCTCCATATTGACGTTCACGATCCGGATATTCACATCCGTAACGGTCAGCCCCGTCATGTTTTCGATTGCGTTCTTCACCTTTTCCTGAACCTTCGCGCTGGTTCCAGGAATGTTGTAGCCGTATTCCAGGCTCAGCGCCAGATCCACTCTGACGTTGCTTCCGGTCACCTGAACCCGCACGCCCTTGGTCAGACTCTTGACGCCCACCTTGCTCATCAGCTCGTTGGTCACTTTTCCTGCCAGTGAATAAACGCCTTCCACCTCCATTGCGGCGAGGGAAGCAATCATGGCAACGACCTCATCCGCGATCTGTACAGAGCCGATGCTGTCGTCTCCCTGTAACACATAGGTGTTTCTGTTTGTATCTTTTTCCATAAGGCTGCCTCCTTTATCACTATAACACTGATTATAACAAAATCCCTTCCCTTTGCAAAGTATTTTCTCTTACAGTTCACTCGTCCGCCAGAACCAGGCAGATGTCGTGCTTGCACGAACAGATGAC
>CAJFMW010000108.1 GCA_904392525.1 uncultured Eisenbergiella sp. | reverse complement strand
AGAAGCCGGCTCCATCGGCGGAGAGATGGTACGCAGAATGATCAAGAAGCAGGAAGAGCAGATGAAATAACTGCTTTCTGCCAGAAAGGCCCGGCTGTTTTTTCAGCCGGGTCTTTTTACAGGTCCTGTTTTTTCTGCAGCTCCTTCATCAGATAAAGGATCACGTCTTTTCTGGTTACAATCCCGATAAACGTTTTCTCGTCATCCACCACCGGGACGAAATTCTGGCGCATGACCCGTTCCAGGAGCCCCTCCATGTCCACGTTGGCATGAACCGCCTTGTTGTCCCTTTTCCGAACGATCTGCATGACGGAAATGTTTTCCATCTCATGAATATCCGGAAAGCTTTCCTTCTTCAGCTTCCAGAGCACATCCCCTTCCGTAATGGTTCCTATGTATCTGCCGTCCGCAGAAAGCAGCGGGACGGCGGTATAGCCGTGATATTCCATTTTTTCAAGAACCTGACGCAGGGAATCGTTTTCCTCCACATACGCCACTTCGCTTTTGGGCGTCAGAAAAAATAAAAGATTCATCGTCATACCCCTGTTATTCTTTTTTATTTCTCAGTTCTCCTGGCTGATCCGATTCCGGCGCACATCCGCGCACCTCGTCTTTCTCAGCCGGTATAGACAACCGATTCCGCAATCCGGTCCGCTTCCTCTTTCCCGCAAAGGTATTCCACAACCGCCAGCGCAAAAGGAATGGAACAGCCCATTCCTCGGCCCGTAATCACATTTGCGTCCGTCTCGGCAGGCGCATGCGTCACCTGAGCGCCCTCAAGATGCTCTTCAAAGGAGGGATAAGAGGTCGCTCTTTTCCCCTTCAGATATCCCCTGTGTCCGAAAATGCTTGGCGCCGCACAGATCGCCGCAACCGGCTTTCCCGCTTCATAGAACCGGTCCAGCTGTTCCATCAGCGCACCGCAGCTCTCCAGCCCTTCCGTTCCCTTCTTTCCTCCGGGAAGCACCAGCATATCCAGTCCCGAAAAATCCGTTTCCGACAGCTTTCCGTCCATCCGTACGGTGATGCCGTGGGATCCCTTCACTTCCTCCTTCTCCTCAACGGAAATCATACAGACTTCTATTCCCGCCCTTCTGGCGAGATCCACCACAGTAAGGGCCTCGATCTCCTCGTACCCTTCTGCAAAAAAGACACCGATTCTGCTCATCTGTGAAACCTCTTTTCTCTATTGATTTTCTCAGACGGCCCGTTCGCGAAGATGCCCGCAGCATCCCGCCATGCCATCCTCCTTATTATAGCAGAATCCACTGCCGCATCCAATGAATAAAAGCGGAGTTTTTTATTAAAAAAATATGAATGACAGCCCGTCCTTCCGGGAGTATAATAACAGAAAATGCCGTTCTCTGCGGCGGCAAATCGGAGGACGGCACGAACCCTGTTCGTGCCAAAGAATGGCTGACGCCATTCTTCTTATGATTTTAATGCCGCCTGCGGCGGCAAATCGGAGGAAGCAATGGAAATTGAACGGAAATTTACGATAAAAAAGCTCCCGGAAAATCTGGAGCAGTATCCCAGCCGTCTGATCGAGCAGGGCTATCTGAACACGAATCCTGTGGTACGCGTGCGGCGGGATGAAGACGAATACTATCTCACCTACAAAGGAAAAGGCCTCCTGGCCAGAGAGGAATACAATCTTCCTCTGACCGAAGAGGCCTATCATCATCTGATTCAGAAGGCGGACGGACGCATCATCACCAAGCGCCGTTATCTGCTGCCCTGTGATCCCTACACCATCGAACTGGATGTCTTTCACGGTGATCTTGCGCCCCTCGTCATCGCTGAAGTGGAGTTTCCCAGCGTTAAGGAGGCACAGGATTTCCTTCCGCCGGACTGGTTTCAGGATGATGTGACCATGGATCCCGCCTATCATAATTCCAACCTGATTCACTCTGACAGATGAAAAATATCTGACCGCACAGGCCGCCCTCTCAGCCGCTGATCTGCAGAAGCTTCGCCTTCAGCTCATTTTCCATACGGCTCATCTCCGCCTCGGCTTCCCGGCGCTTCTGCCTGCCTTCCTGCTGGATGCGCATCACCTCATCCAGGGTGGAAATCAGGGATTCGTTGGTCGCCTTGAGCGTTTCCATGTCCACAATGCCGCGCTCCGATTCCTTTGCGGTCTCCAGGGTGGCCGTTTTCAGCGTGGCCGCATTCTTCTTCAGAAGTTCGTTGGTCATATCCGTCACCTGACGCTGGGCGGCCGCCGCCTGGGTGGAATGCTCCACGCCGAGGGCCAGAACCATCTGGCTCTTCCAGAGCGGGATCGTATTCACCAGCGTGGACTGGATCTTCTCCACCATGATCGTATCGTTGTTCTGTACCAGCCTGATCTGCGGAGCCGTCTGAATGGAGATCATGCGGGTCAGCTCCAGGTCATGCAGCTTCTTTTCAAACCGGTTGCACATGGCATCCAGATCCCTCGCCTCCTGCGCGTCCTCCGGAAGTCCGCTCAGCTGTGCCTTCTCGGAAAGGCGCTTCAGCTCCCCTTCCCGCACTTCCTTCAGCTTCTTTTTCCCCGCGAGGATATACATGGAAAGCTCCTTGAAATAGGTCTTGTTCAGCTCATACATCTTGTCCAGCATGGCGGAATCCTTCATGAGCTGAACCTGATGCCCTTCCAGCACCTGGCAGATCCGGTTCACGTTCGCCTCCGCCTTGGCATATTTCGCCTTCATCGCGGTAATCTTATTGGCGCCCCGTTTGAAAAAGCCGAGAATACCGCGTTCCTCTTCCGCGTCAAAGCTTTTCAGCTCCGTTACCACGCTTCCCAGAAGCTCTCCCACCTCTCCCAGATCCTGGGTCTGCACATTTTCCAGCGCCTTCTCGGAAAAATCCGCCATCTTTTTCTGTGCGCCTGCGCCGTACTGCAGGATCACGTTGGAATTTCTCAGGTCGATCTGCCCGGAAAATTCGTCCACCA
Organism: uncultured Eisenbergiella sp.; assembly: GCA_904392525.1. GTDB lineage: Bacteria > Bacillota > Clostridia > Lachnospirales > Lachnospiraceae > Eisenbergiella. The sequence continues at coordinate 6,627 of CAJFMW010000108.1, read as the reverse complement.
TCCTTCTTTCCTCATCGCTCAGGATGCTGTCGTCCCATTCCTGCGCCTCCGCTTTCTCTACCGGCGCCGGAGCCGCGGGCGCTTCCCCCAGATCAGGTTCCAGAGTCAGGGTCGGGGTGGCAGCAAAATCTTTGAATGCATCGCTCATATCTTCCTCCATACCGGAGCAGCGCTCCGTTTCTTTTTTCTTCCAAACAGCCTCTCCATTACCGCAGGGTATTGGATTTTTCCGCCTTCAGCTTCTGCTCCGTCAGTCCTTCCTGTGCGAGCATGGTCTGCAGCACGGAAATATCTGTTGCCACATCCCAGGCCGTATCCTCAAACAGGCTGTCCAGCAGCTTTTCAAAGGCCAGATTCAGCGTATCCAGCGTTTTTTCGATTTCCTGCTTCCCGTTCCGGATATTTTCTCCCTGAACGGGCTGTCTGTCCAGCTCCTCATAGGCATCCAGCAGCTTGACCGTGGTGGGAAGATAATAATCCATGAACCGGCGCAGCTCGCCCGCGCAGTCCGGATACTCCTTCACCCGTTCGAAAATGCGTTCCACAATGGTCTGCATATGAGAAATCTTGTTGGAAATTTCCTCTCCCGGAATCGCATCGTTGCTTCGTTCGATCTTTTCGATATAAGCTCTCCCGGCCTCCATCATCTCCCTCACTTCTGCAGACAGCCCTTCGTTTTCCTCCTGTACCTTTTTCGCCCGCTCCTGCTCTTCCTTCCGGCGCAGCTCCAACTGCCTCTCGCTTTCCAGATACTGCCTATAGGTCTCTTCGCTGACGATCAGGCAGGTCCCCTGTCTGTCCAGATGTCCCTGCTTAAACCAGCGGGATGAGATCATTTTCTGCAGATCGTTTTTCACGAAACGTCTGGATTTTCCCACCTGTGCGGCCAGTTCTTCAATGTTGCAGTAGGTGCGTCCTTTCAGCGCTTCCACATACCGGTCAAACCGCTTCGCCTTTCCCAAAAATCTCTTCCCGGCCCAGGCCGCTGCAGCGGAAGCAATCAAAATAACGATCAGAGTACCGGTCATGGCAGTCAGGATCGTCCCGGCCACCCCTGCAAGATGCATAATGAGAAAGACCAGAAGCGCTATGAGGCAGCCTCCCGCAATGGTACAGCCGATGGCCAGAAGCGCCACCCCGCCCGCCCTTGTTCCAAAGGTCCTTGCATACAGGGGACTCTGGCTCAGGAATCCGCCGGCATTCCGGGATCGGGCCGCATTCCGGCTTTCCTCCCAGTTCATGCCCGCAGACCGGGGCTGCGCAGGACCTCCTGCCGCCCAGGAAGATCCTTCCGCCGGCTGCGAGGGACCGCCAGTGTTCCAGCTGCCGGACGTGTCCTGTTTCCGGTTCTCCCCCGAAAAGCTTTCCATGCCCTTTCTCAGGCTGTCTCCCAGATTTTCCAGTCCGTCCGTCACCGTACGGCGGATATTTTCATCCAGCCGCCTGAAATCTCCCGAATTTACGGCATCATCCACCATACGGCAGATATCGTTTCCAAGCTCGCTCCAATCATGATAATCCATTTTGCCAAACCCTTCTTCTCACTGTTTCTCAGGACAGCTTCCAGATCTCCTCATTGTACTCCCGGATCGTCCGGTCGGAAGAAAAGTATCCGGACTTTGCAATATTGGTCAGCATCATCCTCTTCCATTTTTCCCGGTCTCTGTAATCCTCCAGCATACGGTCCTTCACTTCGATATACTCTTCCAGATCCAGAAGCGTCATGAACCAGTCTTTATTCAGAAGCTCCTTATAGAGCCTCTCCAGATTTTCCTTATGGCCGCAGGCGAGCGCTTCCTCTCCGACGATGAAATCCACCGCCTCTTTGATCACGGGACTCTTTTCATAATAATCCATGGAAACATAGTCTGCCTTTTCATAATGCTCGATGACCGTCTCGGAATCCTTTCCGAAGATATAGATATTATCATCGCCCACCAGCTCATGGATCTCCACATTCGCTCCGTCCGCCGTTCCCAGCGTAACCGCGCCGTTTGCCATGAACTTCATGTTCCCCGTTCCGGACGCCTCCTTGGACGCCAGGGAAATCTGCTCGGAAATATCGCAGGCCGGGATCAGCTTCTCCGCATAGCTCACGTTATAGTTTTCCACCATCACCACTTTCAGATAAGGGCTCACCAGCGGATCGTTGTTGATGATCTCCTGCAGCACCAGAATCAGGTGAATGATGTCCTGGGCGATCACATAGGCCGGCGCGGCCTTCGCGCCGAAAATGCAGGTGATCGGCGTGGAAGGCTTTTTCCCTCTGCGGATCTCCAGATACTTGTGAATGATGTACAGGGCGTTCATCTGCTGGCGCTTGTATTCATGCAGACGCTTGATCTGGATGTCAAAAATGGATTCCGGATCGATAGACACGCCTTCCTTTTCCTGAATGTACGCGGCGAGCTTCTTTTTATTATCCATCTTGATCTGCCAGAGCTTTTCCAGGAACTCCCCGTCATCCTTATATTCCAGCAGCTTCTCCAGCTCCTGCGCATGCTTGTGGAAGCCGTCTCCGATCGTCTCCGTGATCAGCTCTGCCAGCGGTCTGTTACAGGACAGCAGCCATCTGCGGAAGGTGATGCCGTTGGTCTTATTATTGAATTTTTCCGGATAAATCTCGTAAAACGAACGCAGCTCCGTATCCTTCAGAATCTGCGTGTGGATCGCCGCCACGCCGTTTACGGAAAAGCCGTAATGGATATCCATATGCGCCATATGGACGCGGTCGTCCTCATCAATGATATACACGGCGGGATCGCTGAATTTCTCCTTCACCCTTCTGTCCAGCTCCTGGATGATGGGCACCAGCTGGGGCACCGCCTTTTCCAGATAGGAAAGCGGCCACTTCTCCAGCGCCTCCGCCAGAATGGTATGATTGGTGTAGGCGCAGGTACGGCTCACCACGCTGATTGCCTCATCCATGGAAAATGCCTTGTCCTCCACCAGAATCCGGATCAGCTCCGGAATGATCATGGACGGATGGGTATCGTTGATCTGAATGACCGCGAACTCATCCAGATGACGCAGGTCATTTTGCTTCTCCTTCATTTCCTTCAGAATGAGCTGTGCGGCATTGCTCACCATGAAATACTGCTGGTAAATGCGCAGCAGATTTCCCGCCTCGTCGGAATCATCCGGATAGAGGAACAGGGTCAGGTTCTTATCCACCGCCGTCTTGTCAAAGGTGATGCCTTCCTTCACCAGTCCCTCGTCCACCGATTCCAGATCGAACAGGCGAAGCTTGTTCACGCCGCTGTCATAGCCGATCACATCGATATCGTAAAGCCTGGAGGTCACCTTATGCTCTCCGAAATAAACGTCAAAGGAGGTGCCGGTTCTGGTCAGCCAGGAATCCGGCTCAATCCACGCGTCCTTCTCTGCAGTCTGCAGTCCATCCACAAATTTCTGATGAAACAGGCCGAAATGATAGTTCAGGCCGATTCCCTCTCCGGGAAGTCCCAGCGTGGCGATGGAATCCATGAAGCAGGCTGCAAGCCTTCCCAGGCCTCCGTTTCCCAGAGACGGCTCCGGCTCCGCATCCTCGATTCTCGCCATATCTTTTCCGTGCGCCTTCAGGATGGAATCAACCTTATCATAGATGCCCAGGTTGATCAGGTTGTTGGAAAGCAGCTTTCCAATCAGAAATTCTGCGGAAATGTAGTATACCTTTTTCTTTCCGTCAATGGGAATCGTCGCCTCCATCATGCCCTTTACCAGATTCAGGATCACGTGATACAGCTCCCTGTCCGTGCATTCCTCCAGACTCCTTCCAAAAGCCTTTTCTGCAAGGCTGATCATCTCCTGTTCCATCTTCACTTCCAGGATCTCTCTCTGCAGAGTGTCCATAACTGTCATTTCAACCTCATTTCTGCGCAGCCTGTTTCTGCCGGAAGCCCGCGATGCCGCGCGTGCGCAGGCTTCCACTCAGGATATCACATCCTGATACTGCATTCTTATGATCTGATGGTCCAGCACCATGCGCCTTCCGGCGCCTCCTTCCAGGAGCCTGCCCATCTCATCCATCGCTTTTTGGGAAATCCGGTAAAAATCCTGTTTCACCGTATTCATCTGCATTCCTGCATATCCCATCAGCGTAATACCGTCAAAGCCGCATACCGGCCTGAAAATATCCATCTCCTGCAGCGCCCGCATGGCACCGATCGCCATCAGATCCGACGCACATACGATCACATCCACATCCTTCGCGTACCGGAAAGTCAGCTCTCTCGCCTTTTTCTCGCTGAAATCCCCATTCTTTATGAGAAGGGACAGTTTTTCCTCCTGCGCGAGCCGCTGTATGCCCGCAAGCCTTGCCTGCGTCACGTAGCCGTCCTGTTTTCCGGAAATATATAAAATGCTCTTCCCGCCATTTCCCAGAACGGTTTTCCTGGCTACCTCATACTGTGCCTGTTCATGATCCACCTGAATGGATGAAGTTGTTTCGTTTTCCATCGGCACATCCACTACCACGATCTTAAACCGCTTTTCCTCGATCAGTCGGCGCAGAACCGTATCCTTCATTCCCATGCCATAAATGATAATCCCCTCGATGCTCTGGGAACGGAAATAATCCTCAATCTCTTCCACTTTCCAGTCCTGTATCATGGAAAAAAATATGGTAATCACATCCAGCTTCTTCTCCACCGCCCTGTTTATGGCACCGGAAAGATACTGCATATTAATCTCATCCACCGCCTGGGTCTTCGTATTCAGCTTGATCAGAAGCGCCACTCTTCCGGCCTTCTTTGAAGACAGCGCGGACGCGATGGGATTGGGTGTAAAATTCAGCTCCCTCACCGCCTCATTCACCTTCTCCCGCGTTTCCTCACTGACATTCGGATAGCCGTTGAGCGCCTTGGACACCGTGGAGATCGCCACCCCTGCTCTCCGGGCAACATCCTTTATGGACGACATCTTTTTCCTCCTGTATCCCGTATTCCTTTTTCCGCCGAAACGACGGCATTTCCACAGTTGGAATGCTTATGGGAAAGCGCTGGAAAACGTTTTCCCCATGAAGCCAGCATACTATTATCACCCTCTTTTGTCAAGGAGCGAATTCTTAAGAAAAAAGGAAAAAAACCGCCGCAAAACATTCTCATTTTGCGACGGTAATTAATTATTATACACAGTGATTTACACTCTGGTTTCATTTGACTGATTGAGCGCTTCCTGAATCTGTTTCTTCGCATCACCATCCTGTTCCACAGCAAGCTGATGCCTGACTCTTGTCTTCATATATTCTGTATCAATTACAAGCGCTGCCTGACAGGCTGCTACTCTGACCTTTGCATCCGGATGATCCAGATAATGGGTAATCTTGTTCGCCGAATCCTCATCTGCGATTCCGCCCAGAGCCTTCAGGGCTTCAATCAGCACTTCGCTGTCCGCCTTCTCCATGATTTTAATAATGGGACCTGATTTCTTCTTCTCCGCATATTTCGCAATCTTTGCTTCTTCTTTCTGATCGTTCATGATTCTGCCTCCTGATAATATTAGGAAGGCGCCCGCTCTTCTGGCATACCCGGGATTTTCTGTCATGCTGGCCGGTGTTCTTCCGTTGATGATTTTATTGTAGACCTATTTTGTGAAAAAAATGTGTCCGGTGGATAAAAAGACTATAAACCAGCCCGCCATACTCTCTATTTTCTGAATTTTCCAGCAGATTGTCCAAAGTTCTCATCTCCTCTGCATTTCCACATACACAAACTGCGGGATGCCCGACTCAACGGACATCCCGCAGGATTTCTCTGCGCCTGACGGCGCATATCGTTTCATATATCCGATGCCTTCGGATATCCGCCGGAAAACGGAATCCGCAAACCGCATCCAGAGATTATTTTCTTACCAGATGACGCGGAACGCCGTTTACGAACAGAGGCTGAAGCTCGCCCATGATGAGCGGTCTTGCATAATTGATATAGCCCTCGTTCACATCGCAGCCATCCTCGGTGATCCACTCTGCGGGAACCGGTCTTTCCACGTTTGCGATCGCGTGGATATCATAAGCGCTGGTGCCGCACTGATACGGATCATCTCCGTTACGATTCAGCGTGATCATCATACCGGTCTTTCCTTCCTCAGCAGCCTTCACCGCATCATATCCAACCTGGAACGCTTCGTTGATATCGGTCAGGGAAGCGAGATGGGTAGCGGCGCGCTGCAGAGTAGAGAACTCTACCGCACGGGTCTTCAGGCCGGTCTCAGCTGCAACCTTATTTGCAAGGGTAGCCGCACAGCCGGAAAGCTGCTTGTGGCCGAAAGCATCCACGAAATCGGAAGCATTGCCAAGCTCGCATACGAAACGTCCGTCCGCCAGAGCAACGCCCTCAGATACCGCGATTACAACGGAAGACTTGGTTGCTGCAAGATATTTTACCTTCTCCATGAACTTGTCCATATCAAAGGTTACCTCAGGCAGATAGATCGCATCCGGGCCGGAGCAGTCATCGCCGCGGCTCAGTGCTGCCGCTGCGGTCAGCCATCCCGCATGGCGTCCCATGATCTCCACGATGCAGACAGTAGGCTTTTCCACGCCGAAGGACTCGTTGTCGCGGATGATTTCCTTCATGCTGGTAGCGATATATTTCGCTGCGGAACCATAACCGGGGCAGTGGTCGGTTA
>CAJFMW010000107.1 GCA_904392525.1 uncultured Eisenbergiella sp. | reverse complement strand
TATTACGGCCTTCTTGCCCTGCAGCACAGGGGACAGGAAAGCTGCGGCATCGCGGTGAGCGATACGGCGGGGCCGAAGGGGAAAGTGGCTTCCGTAAAGGAAATGGGCCTGGTGAACGAGGCGTTCCATGCGGAAAACATCGGTAAGCTGAAAGGGGACATCGGCGTTGGACACGTCCGGTATTCCACAGCGGGAAGCAGCACCAGGGAAAATGCGCAGCCGCTGGTATTAAACTACGTGAAGGGGACGCTGGGCCTGGCACACAACGGAAATCTGGTGAACGCCCCTCAGCTTCGCAGGGAGCTGGAATACACGGGAGCGATTTTCCAGACCACTATCGACTCTGAGGTGATCGCCTATCATATCGCGAGGGAAAGGCTGAAATGCGGTTCCGTCGAAGAAGCGGTAAGCCGGGCCATGAAGAAGATCCAGGGAGCCTATTCCCTGGTCATCATGTCACCCAGAAAGCTGATCGGGGCCAGAGATCCCTTTGGCTTCCGGCCGCTCTGTATCGGAAAACGGGACAACGCCTATATTCTCGCCTCAGAAACCTGCGCTCTGGACACCATCGGCGCGCAGTTCGTCCGGGATGTGCTCCCGGGCGAGGTGGTGACCATCACACCGGAGAAGGGAATCGCATCCGATACCAGTCTCTGTCTTCCGGAGAAGGACCATGCCAGATGCGTGTTTGAGTACATTTACTTTTCCCGGCCGGACAGCTATTTTGACGGCGTGAGCGTGTATCAGGCGCGGATTCAGGCGGGCCGATTCCTGGCCATGGATTCCCCGGTGGATGCGGACCTGGTGGTGGGCGTGCCGGAATCCGGCAACTGCGCGGCGATGGGATACGCCATGCAGTCGGGAATTCCCTATGGAACCGCCTTTGTGAAAAATGCCTACATCGGCCGGACCTTCATCAAGCCGGGGCAGAAGAACCGGGAAAACAGCGTTCAGGTCAAGCTGAATGTATTACGGGATGCGGTGCAGGGAAAGCGGATTATCATGATTGACGACTCCATCGTGCGCGGCACCACCTCCGACCGGATCGTGCGTATGCTGCGGGAGGCGGGCGCGAAGGAGGTCCACATGCGCGTCAGCTCCCCTCCATTCCTGTGGCCCTGTTACTTCGGCACGGATGTACCGGCAAGGGAACAGCTCATCGCCTACAACCGGAGCATCGAAGAGATCCGGGCGGTCATCGGAGCGGATTCCCTGGCCTATCTGCGCACGGAGCGGCTGGAGGAAATGGCCGGCGGACTTGGCATCTGCAAGGGCTGCTTTACCGGGAAATATCCCATTGACCCGCCGCAGGAAGATATCCGTGGAGAATTTGACCGGTAAACCGGCCGGAGATATGTAAATGTGTAAAGAGTGAGAAAGGAAAACGGACTATGAGCAATACGGACAGATATGTGAGCCCGCTTTCGGAGCGGTATGCGAGTAAGGAAATGCAGTACATTTTTTCTCCCGATAAGAAGTTCCGTACCTGGAGACGGCTGTGGATCGCGCTGGCGGAGACGGAGAAGGAGCTCGGCCTGCCCATCACGGATGAGCAGATCGAAGAGCTGAAAAGCCATGCGGACGACATCAACTATGATGTGGCAAAGGCACGGGAAAAAGAAGTGCGCCATGACGTGATGAGCCACGTTTATGCCTACGGTGTGCAGTGCCCGAAGGCAAAGGGCATCATCCATCTGGGAGCGACCTCCTGCTACGTGGGTGACAATACGGATATCATCATCATGACAGAGGCTCTGAAGCTGGTGAAGAAAAAGCTGGTGAACGTGCTGGCAGAGCTTTCTGCCTTTGCGGACCGCTACAAGGATCTTCCCACGCTGGCATTCACCCATTTTCAGCCCGCTCAGCCCACCACGGTAGGAAAGCGCGCCACCCTGTGGATGCAGGAGTTTTACCTGGATCTGGAGGATCTGGACTATGTGATTTCCACCATGAAGCTTCTGGGCTCCAAGGGAACCACCGGAACCCAGGCATCCTTCCTGGAGCTGTTTGACGGCGACATGGAGAAGGTGAACGCTCTGGATCCCATGATCGCGCAGAAAATGGGCTTTTCCGCCTGCTATCCGGTATCCGGTCAGACCTACTCCCGCAAGGTGGACACCAGAGTGCTGAATGTGCTCGCCGGCATCGCGGCAAGCGCTACCAAGATGTCCAATGACATCCGCCTGCTGCAGCACCTGAAGGAGGTTGAGGAGCCTTTTGAAAAGAGCCAGATCGGTTCCTCCGCCATGGCCTATAAGAGAAATCCCATGCGCAGTGAGCGGATCGCCTCTCTGTCCCGCTATGTGATTGCGGACGCCCTCAACCCGGCGATTACTTCCGCTACCCAGTGGTTTGAGAGAACCCTGGACGATTCTGCAAACAAGCGCCTGAGCGTTCCCGAAGGCTTCCTTGCCATCGACGGCATTCTTGATCTGTGCCTGAACGTGGTGGACGGCCTGGTGGTATATCCGAAGGTGATTGAGAAGCATCTGATGAGCGAGCTGCCTTTCATGGCGACGGAGAACATCATGATGGATGCGGTGAAAAAAGGAGGCGACCGTCAGGAGCTGCATGAGCGGATCCGCGAGCTTTCCATGGAAGCCGGAAAACGCGTCAAGGAAGAGGGGCTGGACAACAATCTGCTGTCCCTGATCGCACAGGAGCCCATGTTCATGACGAATGAAGAGGAGCTTGCGGCGACCATGGATCCTTCCCGTTACGTGGGCTGCGCCCCTGAACAGGTGACCCGCTTCTTAAAGGATGTGATCGGCCCGGTGTTGGAAGAGAATAAGGAGCTTCTGGGCGTGAAGGCGGAGATTAACGTATAACGGCAGGAAAGAACATAATTTTTACTTATTTTTAATATAATAAATATTGATTTTACTTATGATGTACGATAGGATATAATCATGAAGTAAAAGACAGGAAAGCGGGTTTTTTACACAGACGGGTAGAAAATCCGCTTTTTAAGCAGGATGAAATCCTGGGGAATTCATCCTGGGAATTGCCCTGACGTGCAATTCCACACGATTTGAATGCCGCCTGCAGCGGCAGGAAAGGCGGATGAAAACTGCCGTTTTCATCCTGGAAATTGCACCGATGTGCAATTTCTCATGATTTGGATGCCGCCTGTGGCGGCAGGAAAAGAGGTAAAAATGGTAAAAGCGGTTGTTGGAGCAAACTGGGGAGACGAAGGAAAGGGTAAGATCACGGATATGCTTGCCCGTGAAGCCGACATCGTCATCCGTTTTCAGGGAGGAGCGAACGCGGGACACACGATCGTGAACGATTACGGAAAGTTCGCGCTGCATACGCTTCCGTCCGGCGTATTCTACGGACATACCACCAGCATTATCGGAAACGGCGTCGCGCTCAATATTCCGGTTCTGGTGAACGAGATCAAATCCATCACGGACAGAGGCGTACCGGCGCCGAAGATTCTGGTGTCCGACCGGGCGCAGGTGGTGATGCCCTATCACATCCTGTTCGACCAGTACGAGGAGGAGAGACTGGGCGGAAAGTCCTTTGGCTCCACCAAATCCGGCATCGCGCCGTTTTATTCAGATAAATATGCCAAGATCGGCTTCCAGGTCTGCGAGCTGTTCGATGAGGAAGGACTGCGGGAGAAGCTGGAGCGCGTGTGCGCCACCAAGAACGTGCTGCTGGAGCACTTATATCACAAGCCCCTGCTCGATGTGGATGAGCTGTACAACACGATGATGGAATATAAGGAAATGATCGCGCCCTATGTGTGCGACACCTCCCGTTTCCTGGACGAGGCGCTGAAGGAAGGAAAGAACATCCTGCTGGAGGGACAGCTGGGAACCCTGAAGGACCCGGATCACGGCATCTATCCCATGGTGACCTCTTCCTCCACGCTGGCGGCCTATGGCGCGATCGGCGCCGGAATTCCTCCCTATGAGATCAAACAGGTGATTACGGTATGCAAGGCTTATTCCTCTGCGGTCGGAGCGGGAGCCTTCGTGTCCGAGATTTTCGGAGAGGAAGCGGATGAACTGAGACGCCGCGGCGGAGACGGCGGCGAGTACGGGGCGACCACGGGACGGCCGCGCCGCATGGGCTGGTTTGACTGTGTGGCTTCCAGATACGGCTGCCGTCTGCAGGGAACCACGGATGTGGCCTTTACGGTGCTGGATGTGCTGGGCTATCTGGATGAGATTCCCGTCTGCGTGGGCTATGAGGTGGACGGCGAGGTGACGGAGGAGTTCCCCGTAACTTGGAAGCTGGAAAAGGCGAAGCCCGTTCTGGAGAAGCTGCCCGGATGGAAATGCGATATCCGCGGCATTAAGAAATATGAGGATCTCCCGGAGAACTGCCGGAAGTATGTGGAGTTCGTGGAGCAGCACATCGGTTATCCGATCACCATGATCAGCAACGGCCCCGGCAGAGATGACATCATCTACCGGGAAAGCCCGCTGAAAAAGTAAGAGGAAAACATGGTTCAGAATCTGGAATATTACAAGGTATTCTGCCACGTGGCCCGCTGCGGCTCCCTCACCCTGGCGGCACGGGAGCTTTCCATCAGCCAGCCCGCCGTGAGCCAGTCGATCCGGCTTCTGGAAACGTCCGTGGGCGCGAAGCTATTCGTGCGCAGCACCAAGGGCGTGAAGCTCACGAGAGAAGGGGAGCTGCTGTACGACTACGTGGAGAAGGGCTATGAGCAGATCGAGCTGGGAGAGCGGAAACTGAAACAGATGATGAATCTGGAGCTGGGAGAAATTCACATCGGAGCGTCTGATATGACGCTCCGTTTTTTCCTTCTGCCCTATCTGGAACGCTTTCATGAGCTCTGTCCAAAAATCCGGATCGTCGTGAGCAACGCGCCCACGCCGGAAACCCTCGCCTCACTCAGAAACGGAAAAATTGACTTCGGCGTGGTGAGCACGCCCTTTGACGGGGAGGGCCTGCATTGGGAAAAAGTGCAGGAAATCGAGGATATCTTTGTGGCGGGCAGGCGCTTCATTCAGTATAAAAACAGGATGCTGGATTTGAAAGAGCTGGAGAGCCTGCCCCTCATTCTGCTGGAAAAGAATACCAGTACCCGCAGTTATATGGACCGTTTTCTGCTGGAAAACAGGGTACAGGTGGCCCCGGAATTTGAACTCGCCACCAGCGACATGATCGTCCAGTTCGCGCTCCGTTCCCTCGGTGTGGGAAACGTGGTGCGCTCCTTTGCCGAGCAGGAGCTGGCGGACGGGACACTGTTTGAGCTGCGCTTCAACAAAATGATTCCGAAACGCCATTTCTGCGTGGTGACGGCGGACAGAGAACAGCCGTCCGCAGCGGCGAAAAGGATGCTGGAGCTGATCCGCACAAAGGATCTGCCGGAAAGGAACGGAAATGATTCGTACGATTATTTTTGACATTGGAAACGTGCTGACGGTGTTCGGCTGGAAAAATTTCCTGAAAAGCTTCGGCTTTGACGCTGAGACGGAAGACAAGGTGGCAAAGGCCACCATGGACAATCCCTTCTGGAATGAATTTGACAGAGGGATGCTGAACGAAGAGGAAATGCTCGCCGGTTTTATCCGCAACGACCCGTCCGTGGAAAAGGAAATCCGTCAGATTTATGAGAATCTGCACGGCATCCTGACAAAGGCGGACTACGCCATCCCCTGGATCAAAGAACTGAAGGCGAAGGGGTATCAGGTGCTGGTGCTTTCCAATTTTTCTGAAAAAGTGGCCCGGGAGAATCCGGACGCGCTGGATTTCCTGGAATATGTGGACGGAGGAATTCTGTCCTATCAGGACGGCGTGATTAAGCCTGACCCGGCGATTTACCGCCTTCTGCTGGACCGCTACGGTCTGAAGCCGGAAGAATGCGTTTTCCTGGACGACATACAGAAGAATCTGGACGCGGCAAAGACGTTTGGAATCCACACGATCCTCTTCCGGAGCATGGAGCAGGCCAGGGAGGAGCTGCGCGCGCTGGGGGTGGAGTAAAATATGACAATGGCCCTTCCCCGCCTGGTTCGGCGGAGAGGGGCCATCGTTTCTCGTCATTGATTCTCTTTCTTTTCCTTCACCTGTTTATATAGCCAGATATAGATCCACAGCAGGATCGGCAGGCCGATGGTGGCCACCAGGCAGGCCTGGAAAAGTCTGTCCCAGCCCGGAAAATCCAGAAGCGCCACAATCAGGGTGGCGACATACATCCCCACAAGAAGCACGACGCAGATCATCGCTGCGATCTGCTTCGGGGATATTTTTTTGTCTTTCTTTTCTTTCATAAACAATCTCCATTCCAGAGCGTGATAAAGCTCCGGTCTGCCGCCTGCGGGCGGCTTTTTTCAACTTTTTCAGACAGGAGCGATGGCTGGCAGGTTTAGAACAGCAGCCTGCAGGCAGAATAGAAGCTTGCAGGTTCGTCTGCACCGGAATGTACTCGTATCAGTCATCCACGTCGAATGCCTCCAGCCTGCTTTTCTTTGGAAGCGGCCTGCTGTCTCCGTGCCGGACGAACAGCATGGTGAAAAAGGCTATGACGACGAAAAAGGCAGCATAGGGAAACAGAATGAAGTACCCCACATGCTCCAGCAGGAAGCCGGACAGAATCGGGGTGACGATCTGCGCCGCCATGGAAAAGGTGTAATAGAAGCCAGTGAATTTCCCGATGTCGCTTCCCTTACTCATTTCCACCACCATGGGATAGGAATTGACGTTGATGGCAGCCCAGGCCACGCCCACCAGAGCGAACAGACCGTTGATCCATACGTGGTATTCCTTCACGGTCGCGCCGATGGCGAACATGGAGGCCAGCAGAACGATGCCGCCCAGGATCGTCTTTTTCCTTCCCACCCTGGAGGCGATGGAACCAACAGGAATATAGGAAAGAATGGCGGCTGCCGTAGCGATCAGCAGACAGTTGGCGAAGCCGCCGCCCTGAATGCCCCAGTAGATCTGCGCGTATCGGGAGAAGGCTGTGGTGACTGCGTTATAGCCCATGAACCAGCAGGCTACCGAGATCAGGATGAGGATCAGACTTCTTCGCACTGCGGGATCCAGGGCGTTTTTTTCGGGAACTGTCTGAGCCTGCTCAGTCGCCTCCTGCCCCGCTGTGCTCCGGTGCGTGGATGCAGAAGAGCCGTTTGCACCTTCCGATTCAGAAAGTCCGGCGTCGATTTTTTCCCGTTCTTCCCGCAGCGGATTTTCCCGTATCTTCCATAATAAAAGAAGAACAGAAAAGGCCATCACCGCCGCCACGATGAGAAAGATGGGAAAATAATCCGGCTTTCCCTCTTTGGGAACGAGGGCGGAAATCAGGATCAGGGAGATTACGCCTCCCACTGCTCCCATCAGGTTGATGATGGCGTTGGCCTTTGAACGAAGCGGCTTCGGCGTCACATCAGGCATCAGGGACACTGCCGGGGAACGGTAGCTGCCCATGGCGATGAGAGTCACAAACAGCGCCGTCACAAACAGGGCGAGAGAACCGATGTTGTCCGCAAAGGGCAGAAACAGCATGGCGATGACAGCGGCCGCGGTTCCGCACAGGATGAAGGGCATCCGCCGGCCAATCCGGGTGTGCACCCGGTCGGAAAGGCTGCCGAACAGCGGAAGCATGAACACTGCAAGTACATTGTCAATGGCCATGATGCCGCCTGAAATGGTATCGCTGACCTGGAAGGTGTTTTTCAGAATCAGCGGAATCAGACTGTCGTAGAGCTGCCAGAAGGAGCTGATGGACAGAAAGGCAAGACCGACCAGGATCGTCCGTCTGATATTCAGTTTCATAGGAAGAATCCCCTTTCATAAGTTTTCTCTTCCATGATAGCCCATATGCCGGGAAAGGGCAATGAATTTTTTGGAGAGGAAATATCTGGAAATCTGTCAGAATATAGTATACTTTTTCTGAGAGTTGCAAAAAGAGTGCAGCGGCCGGCGCGGAAGGCAAAAGAACATGACGGTGTGCCAGAGAATGTATAAAAACGGCAGAGGCGGGCATCCCAATAGCAAAGATGGAATGTCCTTGCGGCCAATTCCTCAGATTAGAATGCCGCTGAGGCGGCAAAAGAAAAGGGTAGATATGGAGCATTTTATGGATGAGACGCAACTGGAACAATTCCGGAGGAGGTTTGCGGAGGAGGAAAAAAGCAGGAGAACGATGGAGAAGTACAGCCGGGACCTTCGTGCCTTCCGGCGATATCTGGGAGAGAAGGGACTGAGATGTCTGAAATTCTCTTCACGATACGAATTTCTATGTTGCCAAGTTCTAAGGAAGCCGTTTATTAATAATCCAAGTATGAGGCTTTAATTTTCCGTTTCGATCCTTGGGTTTCCTTGGGCAATTTCCGGGAGATGGCCGTCCAGCATTTGCAGAACGAAGTTCTCGTTTTCCACACCAAGAACACATATATTCAATATGACCTATACCCATTACTAAGTACCTCCTTTAGATGATTCGGGTGGACTATTATATACTGCCATCTTTGTGTAGATGAACAGCGGAGCGTTTTGTTTTAGCCATTTGATCTGGTAATATTGCAGTAAGCGATCCAATGTACTTAATTGGATCCGTCTGATATGGCAAAATAGGCGTTCTGTTTCCAGAACGCCTATTAATCAGTATCTAACCCAATTATGTACGCCAGACGGTGACTTTGGACATTTTGGATAACTTGTATTATTCTCTCCTGGCTTTTTCGCTGATGCAACTTTTTTTCCGCATTTTGTACATATCCACCTTACAGGTATACCCATTGTTATTCCTCCTTATTATAATTATAAATATCCGTTATTTTCTGCTTTCAATCTCGTTTTGCAAAGCTTTCATTTTCCCCATTTTTGCAAAATAGTCACCACCTGTCTGATTTCTTAGTCTCTCCACCTCTCTTCTGAGATCTTCATCTGACATCTCGGAGAATTTTTCTCCATATCGTTCATAATTAGAATCATATTTTTCAATATTTTCATTTATTTTCTTTTGTCCTGTCTCAACTCCTTTCATTAAAATATCCCCAACAATACTCCAAAATCCCATAGCCTTATCTCCTGTATTTTTCAAAATTAATTTCTTTTAGTATACTACCCCCCCTATTTTGTCCACCAATTTTTGCGTTTTTCATCTAAAATGGTAAGTGAGATTGTATACAGTTATTATTCCTCGAATTGAACATTAGAATAATTAAAGCTCACCAGAATATAAAAGGTCTTCCCGCAGAAAAATTTTCTCTTTCTGTAGGAAGACCTTTTCATATGATTCAGAATACGGATAAAAGCTCTTAGTTCCGGTTCATATTCGCCCTCTTACGCTTCGTAGGATCCAGAATTTTTTTCCGAATACGCAGGGACTTGGGGGTGACCTCGAGAAGCTCGTCCGTTTCGATGAAGTCAAGCGCCTGTTCCAGGCTTAAAATCCGGGGCGGGGTGAGACGGAGCGCCTCGTCCGCGCTGGAGGAACGGGTGTTGGTGAGCTGCTTTTTCTTGCAGACGTTCACCTCGATGTCCTCGCCGCGTCCGCTCTGGCCGATGACCATGCCTGCATAGACCCGTTCTCCGGGGCCGATGAACAGAGCGCCGCGCTCCTGGGCGTTGTACAGGCCGTAGGT
>CAJFMW010000106.1 GCA_904392525.1 uncultured Eisenbergiella sp. | reverse complement strand
TGTTTGTATTAAGCAGGTCCCTGATACAAAGGGCGGCGTGAAATTCAAACCCGACGGAACGCTGGACAGGGCTGCCATGCTGACGATCATGAATCCGGACGACAAGGCAGGACTGGAAGCGGCTCTGAGACTGAAGGATCAGTACGGCGCAGAAGTTACCGTTATCACCATGGGACTTCCCAAGGCGGAAGAGGTTCTGCGTGAGGCTCTGGCTATGGGCGCTGACAACGGCATCCTGGTGACCGACAGAGTGCTGGGCGGCGCAGATACCTGGGCTACCTCCCAGACCATCGCAGGCGCGATCCGCAACCTGGACTATGATCTGATCATCACCGGACGTCAGGCAATCGACGGCGATACCGCACAGGTTGGTCCTCAGATTTCCGAGCATCTGGGAATCCCGGTGATTTCCTATGCACAGGACATCAAGATCGACGGCGACAGCGTGATCGTAGAGCGTCAGTTTGACGACAGATATCACGTGCTCAAGGCAAAAATGCCCTGCCTGATCACTGCTCTGGGCGAGCTGAACGAGCCCAGATACATGACTCCCGGCGGAATCTTCGACGCTTTCAAGAAGGAGATCACCGTTTGGGGAAGAGCTGACCTGAAGGATGTGGATGATTCCAATCTGGGCCTGAAGGGATCCCCGACCCAGATCGCAAAGGCATCTGACAAGGTAAGAAAGGGTGCCGGCGAGAAGTTTACCTTCGATGCACCGGATGAGGCTGCTTCTTTCATTACCGGAAAGTTACAGGAAAAGCACATCATTTAAATTTTAGGAAAAGTGTGGTGAATGAGGATGAATTTAGAAGAATATAAGGGAGTATACGTCTTTGCGCAGCAGGTAGATAACGTGGTGAGCGGTATCGCATACGAGCTGATCGGCAAAGGAAAAGAACTGGCAAAGGATCTTGGAACGGAAGTGACCGCTGTTCTGATCGGTTCCGACGTGAAAGGTCTTGCTGATGATCTGGCCGCTTACGGCGCAGACAAGGTGATCGTGGTTGACGATCCCGAACTGAAGGAGTACAGAACGGAGCCCTATGCACATGCGCTGGCTTCCGTAATCGAGAAATACAAACCCGAAATCATGCTGGTTGGCGCAACCGCCATCGGCCGTGACCTTGGCCCCCGCGTATCCGCGAGAGTTCATACCGGTCTGACCGCAGACTGCACCCAGCTTGAGATCGGCGATTTCCCGCTGAATCCCGTGCCCGGACAGGAGCAGAAGCACAATCAGCTGCTCATGACCCGTCCTGCATTCGGCGGAAACACCATCGCTACCATCGCCTGCCCGAACTTCCGCCCTCAGATGGCTACGGTTCGTCCCGGTGTTATGCAGAAACTGCCTAAGGTGGAAGGCGCCAAGGCGGTTGTGGAGGAGTTCAATCCTGGATTCACTCCTGACAACAAGTATGTGGAGATCCTTGACATCGTGAAGTCCGTTGTGGATACCGTTGATATCATGGATGCAAAGATTCTGGTATCCGGCGGCCGCGGCGTTGGAAGCCCGGAGAACTTCAAGCTTCTGGACGATCTGGCAGAAGCCATCGGCGGAACCGTGAGCTGCTCCCGTGCCGTTGTTGACGCAGGCTGGAAGCCGAAGGATCTGCAGGTAGGACAGACCGGTAAGACCGTTCGCCCGAACGTGTACTTCGCTATCGGTATTTCCGGAGCCATCCAGCATCTTGCCGGAATGGAAGAGTCCGACCTGATCATCGCCATCAACAAGGATGAGACCGCACCCATCTTTGATGTTGCTGACTACGGAATCGTGGGCGACCTGAACAAGATCGTTCCTCTCCTGACCCAGCAGATCAAAGCGGTTAAGGCACAGAATAAATAAATCAGTTTCCTGAAAAGAACGCTGCCGGAAAGCGGATAACTGCCGCAGGGCGGCGTTCTTTTTTCATGTGAAAGCTCCGGCAATCGGCTTTCACACACTGCGCTGTGTGCACACACAGTGTCTGACGCCTGAAAAGGGGAGAAAGGAGTGAACGATGAACGATTTTTGTTTAAGCTGCTGTTCCACGGCAGATCTGACTGCGGAGCATTTTCAGCAGAGGGGAATTTCCTACATCTGTTTCCACTATGAGCTGGACGGAAAGGAGTATCTGGATGACTGCGGAAAATCCATGGATTTTGAAACTTTTTACCGGGCCATGGACAATGGAGCGGATACCAAGACATCCCAGGTGAATACGGAAGAATTTGAAGCTTATTTTGAACCCTTTCTGAAGGAAGGAAAGGATATCGTGCACGTCTGCCTCTCCTCCGGCATTTCCGGTGTGTTTAACTCGGCGAACGTGGCGAAAGCCGAGCTGGAAGAAAGATATCCTGGCCGGAAAATATATGTGGTGGATTCCCTCGGAGCTTCCTCCGGTTATGGACTCCTGATGGACCGGCTGGCCGATCTGAGGGATGAGGGAATGAGCGCCGAACAGGTTTACGAGTGGGCGATGGCACACCGGCTGAACGTACACCACTGGTTTTTCTCCACGGACCTGAAATTCTACATAAAGGGCGGAAGAATCTCCAAAACGGCCGGTTTTGTGGGCGGCATGCTGGGAATCTGCCCGCTTCTGAACATGGACGATCAGGGAAGGCTGATCCCCAGGGCAAAGATCCGCAGCAAACGCAAGGTGATTCAGGCGATTGTTGATAAAATGGAAGAAAACGCCGAGGACGGCCTGAATTATTCCGGGAAATGTTACATTTCCCAGTCCGCCTGCATGGAGGATGCCAGAGAGGTTGCCCGTCTGGTGGAGGAGCGCTTCCCGAAGCTGAACGGCAGGGTGGAAATCAACTATGTGGGCACCACCATTGGAAGCCATACCGGTCCCGGCACGGTCGCCCTGTTCTTCTGGGGAAAAAAGAGAGAGGCTTAAGTCATGTCTAAAAATAAGGAAATCAAGACCAACGCCATGCGCATCCTGGACCGTATGAAAATTTCCTATTCGCATTATACTTATGAATGTGAGGAATTTACGGACGGCGTGCAGGTGGCGGATATGCTGGGGCTACCCCATGAGAAGGTTTACAAAACGCTGGTGGCACAGGGAGTCTCCAGAGAATA
Source organism: uncultured Eisenbergiella sp. (assembly GCA_904392525.1). Lineage (GTDB taxonomy): Bacteria > Bacillota > Clostridia > Lachnospirales > Lachnospiraceae > Eisenbergiella. The sequence goes on along the minus strand of CAJFMW010000106.1, from coordinate 6,516 downwards.
TTTTGTTTTCGTCATTCCCATCGAGGCGGAGCTGGATCTGAAAAAAGCTGCCCGGGCGGTGGGAGAGAAATCCGTTTCCATGATTCATGTGAAGGAGATCAATTCCGTGACGGGCTACGTGCGCGGCGGATGTACCGCAGTGGGCATGAAAAAGCAGTACCGGACCGTGATCGACGAAAGCGCCGAATCGCTTCCTTCCATGATCGTCAGCGGCGGCCGGATCGGGTCCCAGATCGAGCTGGCACCGCAGGATCTGGCAGAGGCCAGCAGGGCGCAGTTCGTGGATGTCCTGGCGTAAGGAAAACGCCGGAACCTGAAACGTGGGAAAAGGCGGCGGAATAAAAAGAGGCAGAGAGAAAAAAGAGACAGAGGAATAAAAGAGGCGGCGGAATGAAACGTGTTGGGAAAAAAGGAGCCCGGAGTGCCAGGGGATGGGATAAGAGCATGTCGAAGAAGCTGGATTCCCTGTGCCTGGCGGCTTCTGTTGTGATCATTGCGGTTACGGCGCTGCTGGAGCTTCGGGATCGCAGAACTTCAGGGGAACGCCCCCTGCGCTGATGTGAAACAGATGAGGAAAACAGCTTTGGAAAAAGATAAGACGATAATGGATTATGATACGGTCAGCCTGGATGACGAGGGCAACGCAGTGGTGATCATCGATCAGACCCTTTTGCCCGGAAGGACAGAACTGATCTGTTTAAAAACGGCGGAGGAAATCTGGGACGCCATTTACCTGCTGAAGGTGCGCGGCGCGCCGGCCATTGGCGTGACGGCGGCGTTCGGCATCTACCTTCTTGCAAAAGCCTGCAGGGAGGAAAATTATGACAGATTTCTTGCAGAATTCAGAAAAAATAAGGAATATTTGGACTCTTCCCGTCCCACGGCCGTGAATCTTTCCTGGGCGCTGAACCGGATGGAGCGCGTGGTGACAGAAAACGCAGACTGCCCGGTGCCGCAGATCGTTTCCCTCCTGAAAAAGGAGGCGGAGGAGATTCGGGATGAGGATATCCGTGTGTGTAGAAAGATCGGGGAATACGGCCTGACGCTTGTGAAAAAGGGAGACGGCATTCTCACCCACTGCAATGCGGGCCAGCTCGCCACCGTCCGCTATGGTACAGCCACTGCGCCCATCTATCTGGGACAGGAGCGGGGATATGGCTTTCATGTGTATGCGGATGAAACCCGCCCGCTTCTGCAGGGAGCAAGGCTGACCGCCTATGAGCTGCTCTCCTCCGGTGTGGATGTGACGTTGATCTGCGACAATATGGCATCCACCGTGATGAAAAACGGCTGGGTGAACGCCGTGTTCGTGGGCTGTGACCGGGTGGCGGCAAACGGGGATACCGCCAACAAGATCGGAACCTCCGGCGTAGCCATTCTGGCGGCTCATTATGGCATTCCGTTCTACGTCTGCGCGCCCACCTCGACCATCGATCTGTCCACGCCGACGGGAGCGGATATCCGCATCGAGGAGAGGAAGGTGGAAGAGGTGAGCGAGATGTGGTACAGGGAGCGGATGGCTCCGGAGGGCGTGAAGATTTTCAATCCGGCCTTTGATGTGACCGACCACAGCCTGATTACCGGCATCGTGACCGAATACGGCGTTCTGCGCGCGCCCTATGAAGAGGCGTTTAGAAATCTTCCGGGAAAGCGGGTCTGAAAGTCCCGACAGACCTGGAGAAAAGGGGACCGGCGTGTCCCGCTTCTTAATTCTTTTTTAAAAAAAGAAAAAAGGGATGGACTTTTTTCTCAAAATGGAATATAGTGGGGTTCGTCTAAGAGGGGCCGTGACAGAAAATTCAGTCCCCCAAAGAGGTGCCTTGGAGAATGAAACAAAAATCAATCGCAGTAACAAAAGCGGCGGAACGGAATTACAGGATGGATAACCTGAAGTGCCTGCTGATCTTTGCAGTGGTTTTCGGGCATATGCTGGAGCTGTTCATGGGAAAGAACGACGGCTTCAAGGTGATTTATCTGGTCATTTATTCCTTTCATATGCCGCTTTTTGCTTTTATTTCAGGAGTGTTTGCCCGGTACAGTCCGGAGAAAATCAGAAATCATCTGATCTATCCGTATGTGGTTTTCCAGATTCTTTATCTGGTCTTTGCCAACAATGTGCTGGAAAAGGAAGCGGAGGTCCAGTTCACCACGCCGTACTGGCTTCTGTGGTATCTGTTCGCCAGTATCGCCTGGAATCTGCTGCTTCCTCTGGTTCAGGAAAGCGGCTTTACCTGGCGGAAAAAGGCTGTGGTGCTCACGGCCGCATTCCTGGCGGGAATTCTGATCGGCTTTGATGATAAGGCGGGCTATTACCTTTCCTTTTCCAGAATTGTTGAATTTTTCCCCTATTTCCTGATGGGAGCGTACTATCGGGAATGGTCGGATCGGAAGAAAGCGGAGGAACAGCTGGTCAGGCAGTCTGCCGGACAGCCGGAAGCAGCAGGAGAAGCGGGCTCTGCCGGGGCTTTCCTGAAACAGAGAATCCGAAAAGCGGCGGCGCGCCCAGTCTTTGCACTCTGCCTTGGCGCTTTGCTCTGCGCCCTGATTTATGTGATCACGGAGAATGTGGATGAGATCAAATATGCCTGGCTGTACGGTTCTTTATCCTATGACAGGGGAGATTACAGCTGGCGTTTCCGCCTGCTGAGCATCGGCGCCGCACTGCTGTGGCTGGTCTTTTTCCTGGTGAGTATTCCCAGGAGGAAAATTCCCTTTCTCTCCTATATCGGCGCCAACACCATGCCGGTCTATCTGCTCCATGGATTTTTGATCAAGCTGATGAACAAGAGCCGCCTGTTCAACGAAATCGAGCATGACCTGTTCACCGGCCTTCTGATCAGCGCATTCCTGGTGGCTTTTCTTTCCTGGCGGCCGATGGTACGGCTTCTGTCGCCGCTGCTGAGGTGGGAAGGGAGCCTGCTGCCGATTCGAAAGACTGCCGGCGGGAATGCAGGGAAAAAAGCTTTTCGGGGGATAGTGGAGGAGTTCATCCAGAGCCGGGCAGGACGCCGGAACGGAATGAAAAGCAGGGCTATGGGCAGAAAAATGAATCTGAGATAAAACAGAAGAAGATGGCAAAAAAACACAGCAAAAGAGGAACAGCGAGGCAACTTGGGCTGTTCCTTTTTTGCACCTATTTCCTGCAGAATAAGAAAGCGCCCCCGGAAGAACCCTTCCGGAAACGCTTTCAGATTTTCAAATTTCGGAATTCCCGTCCATACCGGGCATTTTTTAATATTCCTTCGCTGCCTCTTCGCCGTTCATCACGCGCAGTCCGCCCTGAACCAGAGCGAGAAGCTCGTCTTCGCCGGGATAGAGAACGAAGTCTGCGATCCAGCCCACACGTCTCTTCAGGTCGTCGCAGATCACATCGGAGTAAGCGATGCCGCCGGTCAGGATGATCTTGTCAACCTTTCCTTCCAGCACGGCGGACATGGCGCCGATATCCTTGGCCATCTGATAGAGGAAGGCGTCCAGAACGTCCTGATACTCCTTCTTGCCTTCCGCAGCGCCCTTCAGTACGACTCTGGCGTCGTTGGTGCCGACGTAAGCGTTGAAACCGCCGTTTCCGACCAGCTTCTTATAGATTTCCTTTTCCGTGTACTTTCCGGAGAAGCACATTTTTACCAGATCACCGGCGGGAACCGTTCCGGCGCGCTCCGGAGAGAAGGCGCCTTCGCCGTCCAGGATGTTGTTGACGTCAACGATCCGTCCGTCTCTGTGTGCGCCGACGGAGCAGCCGCCGCCCATGTGAACGACGATCAGACGGAGCTGTTCATAGGGAATGCCGGATTCCTTGGCGTATCTTCTCGCCACAGCCTTCTGGTTGAGGGCGTGGAAGATGCTTCTTCTGGGAAGCTCAGGGCAGCCGGAATATCTGGCTACGGGCTCCAGCTCATCCACCACAACGGGGTCAACGATGAAGGAAGGAACGCCGATGGAATCGCCGATCTCTCTGGCGAGGATGCCGCCCAGGTTGGAAGCGTGCTGTCCCTGATAGCCGATTTTAAGGTCGTGAAGCAGCTCGTCGCTCACCTTATAGGTGCCGCCCGGGATGGGCTTTAACAGGCCGCCGCGGCCCACGATGAAATCCAGAGAATGAATATCAAAATTTTTCTCCTTCAGAAGGTCCATGATGATTTCCTTGCGGAAGTCCTTCTGATCGATGATGGAAGCGTATTTGGCAATCTCCTCCGTGGGATGGCGCAGGGTCTCTTCAAAGAGAAGGGTTTCGTCCTCGAACACGCCGATCTTGGTGGAGGTGGAGCCGGGATTGATGATTAAGCTCTTAAAAGACATATTTCCTCTCCTTTTGTTTCTGCCTCCTGAAACGCGGCAGAATTCTCTCGATATATTATTTCTTCAGGTTTTCCGCAACGACAGCGGCCAGAGCGATGGAATTCACCTTGGTTTCAAAGGTGTCGGAGCGGCTGGTCAGGATGGCGGGAACCTTGGTTCCGGTCAGGATACAGCCGTTCTTCACGCCGGGAACCATATGCACGATGGCCTTGTAGACCAGGTTGCCCGCATGGATGTCGGGGAACAGCAGGATATCGGCGTCGCCCTGGATCTTACGGTCCGTTGCACCCTTATGCTTGGCGGCTTCGGGATCGATGGCCAGATCCAGAGAAAGAGGTCCGTCCACGATGCAGCCGGTGATTTTGCCTTCTTCATTCATTTTGGTCAGCTCTGCAGCCTCTACGGTGACAGGCATCTTGGGGTTGACCACTTCCACAGCGGCAAGGGGTGCAACCTTCGGATTGGCAATGCCGCAGGCATGTGCCACTTCAACGGTATTTTCAATGATATGTACCTTGTCTTCCAGGGAAGGATAGGTCATGAAAGCCACATCCGTGAAGAAAAGAAGCTGATCAATGCCGGGGATATCAAAAACGCATACATGGGAAAGCGGATTGCCGGTACGGAGGCCCACTTCCTTGTCCAGAATGCTCTTCAGGAAGGTCTTGGTCTCCAACAGGCCCTTCATGTACATGTCCACTTTTCCGTCATGAGCAAGCTTGACGGCGGTCAGAGCGGCCGTCCATTCATCCGGCTCATGAATGATCTCAAAATCGGAAATATCGATGCCGTCTTTGGCGGCAACCGCCTTGATCTTTTCTTCATCGCCGACGAGAACGGCATTGGCGATGCCGCGGTCCTTGGCCGCTCTTACGGCTTCCAGAACAGCGCTGTCTTGAGCGACAGCAACGGATACGGTTTTCTGTCCGCATTCCTTCACCTTGGAAATCAATCCGTCAAAACTTGTACTCATTTGTCTGCACCTCATTCATCGTAATTATTATGGATGGTTATCCGGGAACCGGGAAACAGCTTCCCAGGAAGGGAAGCTGACTGCTGTTTTTCTAAAGAAATATCCCGATAAACCCATTGTTAAAAGTGTAACACTTTTACAGGGAAAGGTCAAGGCATACGGCGGCTTTCCATGTGCGCGGGGGCGCAGCTCGTTACAGTTCATTTCGTGCCACTTGCAAAACCGCACTGTGCGCTCTCCGCTGCTTCGCAGCTTTGAAAAATCACCGTTGGCGAATGATTGCTCATTCAACAGGCCCATCTCCGATGGTCCGTTCTATATGCATGGCGAGATAGCCGATTTCCGCTTCCTCCAGAGGATGGCGCAGATGCTTCGACAGATGTGCGCAGATTTCGGACGCCAGACGAAAGGAATCGGGAAATTTGACGGCCATATAGTCGTTCATGTTCAGCTTCAGCTTTTCTCCGGTCATGGCCCGGGCGGTCATATAACGGACATGGTTCATCAGGCGGTTATAGGCCAGGGACATGATGTCGATGGTCTGCCCGGTTTCCTCCTCCACCATCCGGATACATTCCCGCACGGACCCTGCGATCTGCATGGAAAGGGCCACATTTTCATCCTCGATGGCGGAGTGAATATGGAGCGCCACATAGCCGATCTCATGCTCGTCTATGTCCACCTGCAGGCGTTCCCGGAGGATGGGGCGTAGACATTCCGCCGCCTTGTATTCCATATGAAACAGAGCGATGATGTCCCCGGTCAGCGGATTGCTGATCTGCTCGCCGTTTTTGAGCCGTTTAACGGCAAAGGCGATGTGGTCGGCCATGGGGAAGAGGATGTTCCAGTCGATTTTGCCGAAGATCCGTTCGCCCTCCTTCAGTACCTGTTCGGCAATTTCCAGGAAGACGGGATCGATTTCCCGGATCAGGTCCAGCGCGCTGCCCCGTTCGGTTTTTTCCTGAAGGGAATAGACCGTGCAGCCCTCCGGCGCATCCAGGCGTTCGGAGACCTTTCGACCGAAGCCGATCCCCTTTCCGATTAGAAGGTATTCCTGGCTGTCCTTCATGTCGATCCCGATCAGGGTATTGTGATTCAGAACTTTTTTTACGCGAAACATATCTTCCCCCATTCTGCCGCGCGGCGGCATGGATTTTTAAGCACAGAACGGAGCGGGGAAACCCCGCTCCGAAGATTGGCACGGTCAGCCGGTGGTCAGACGGTCTGAGAAGGCTGGCCGGTTC
>CAJFMW010000105.1 GCA_904392525.1 uncultured Eisenbergiella sp. | reverse complement strand
TTTCCCCGTCAGGGTCCGCGTCGCTCATGAAAACCTTTCCTCTCTGAATCCGGCTGCGTAAAATCTGTTATGAATTGCAGCCCGTAAAATTAGTGTCTGTTTTATTATAATGAATGCACTGTTTCCTGTCAAGAATAGAAAAGCAGTAAAAAAACGAGATTTTGAGAGAAAAAATGACTTCCTTCATTTTCTTTAAAGTCCACATGCCCAATAACAGGGCAGAAACACCGCCAGCGTTTCCGGGCCTTTCTCTGAACTGTCTTCCGACGCCGCTGCTTTTCTCCTTCCGCCAAATGCGAAGTTCCGCTACTCCTCCTTACCTCCGGTGACGGACCGGTTCCTCCAGACGCCCTTCTTATAGAAAATCACGGACAGCACCGCCGCCACAATCCAGCCGACAGGCCAGGAGAGCCAGATACCGAGCGTTCCGAAAAGGGGAGAGAAAATATAGGCCAGCACCACGCGCAGAATCAGATCCGTAAAAGTAGCCGTCATAAAGGCCGCCATTGCCCCCGCTCCGCGCAGGACTCCGTCCACCATCAGCTTGATGGAAATCACGAAATAGAAGGGGGAAACGATCCGTAAAAACATCATTCCGGTTTCCATCGCCACCGTACTCCCCTCGTTCATAAACAGGGAGAGCATGATCCGTCCGCCGAAGAAGAAAGCGGCAAAAAAAGGCACGGCAAGAACCAGCGCCAGCTTGACGGAAGCCCTCAGGCCCGCCCGCACCCGTTCCTCCAGCCCGGCGCCCAGGTTCTGGGCGGCAAAGCTGCTCGTTCCATTGCCCAGGGTGGTGATGCTTGTAATGCAGAAGGTATTCAGCTTGATCGCTGCCGAATATCCGGCGATGACGGAGGAGCCGTAGGAATTGATCAGGCCCTGGATGAAAATGTTGCCCACGGAAATGAAGCTCTGCTGCAGGATGCTGGGAACGGCGATCCGGCTGATCCGTCCCAGCATATTCCAGGAAAACAGCTCCACTTTTCCTTCTGTTTCAATCGATGCGAGCCGCTTTCTCAGGGCGTTAAGCGCCAGCACACAGGCGATGCCCTGCGCGATGAAGGTAGCCCAGGCAACGCCCGCCACATCCCAGTGGAAAACCGCGACGAAGATCAGATCCAGCACAATGTTTCCCAAGGAAGATCCGATCAGGAAGTACAGAGGCGTTCTGGAATCCCCCATGGAATTGAAAATTCCGGTCGCCACATTATATAGGAAAAGAAACACGAAGCCGCCGATGTAGATCCGCAGGTACAGCGCGCCGTCCGCGAAAATATTTTCCGGCGTGTTGATGGCGGCCATCATTGCCCGGCTTCCCAGAAGGCCCGCCGCCGTCAGCAGAAGGGAAAGCGCGACCGAAGCGATCAGCGTGGTATAGATCGCCGTTTTCATTTTTTCATACCATTTTGCGCCAAAATACTGGGAAATGATTACGGAACAGCCGATGTTGCTTCCCACCGCGATGGCCATGAAGATCATGGTGATCGGATAGGAGGCTCCCACAGCCGCCAGCGCATCCTCTCCCGCGAATTTGCCCGCGATCACGCTGTCCGCCATGTTGTAGAGCTGCTGAAAAATCACGCTCACGAACATGGGAATGGAAAATTTCCACAATACGCTTTGCGGTTCTCCCACTGTCAGATCCTTATTCATTGGTATTCTCCTTCGTTTTTCCTCGATATTGTCATTTGAACCGGTGTGTATTATACTACTTTTAATTCGATAAATAAAATAAATCTTATTTATGTTTTTCATAAATAGTATCAATGGTTAATTTTCTCCAGAATGGCAGTCTTCCATAATCATACCTGCGTCGCTGCCGGAGAAGGGAGGAGAAAGATGGGTGTCAGCCTGGATTTTTACAAAACCTTTTATTATGCGGCAAAATACGGAAGCTTCACGGAAGCGGCAAAGGCGCTCTACGTTACCCAGCCCACCGTCACCCATGCCATAAGCTGCCTGGAACGGGAGCTCGGATGCGCGCTTTTTGTCCGCTCCAGAAAGGGCGCGGCCCTGACGCCGGAGGGAAGTCTGCTCTACGAACACGTCCGCGCCGCCTTCGATCACCTGCAAGAAGCGGAAAAAACGCTGCAGGACCGGAAGGCACTTCTGTCCGGCCAGGTCCGCATCGGGGCCAGCGAAACCACTCTGCACTTCTTTCTGCTGCCCTGTCTGAGAAACTACCGCAGGCTGTATCCCGGCGTGCGTCTGAAGGTTTCCAACGGCACCACGCCGCAGGCCCTCGCCGCTCTGCGGGAAGGAGCCATCGACTGTGCCATCCTGGTGATGCGCTGGGACTACCGCAGTATCCTGCAGCCGCAGGACCTGATGCGCGTCGTGGCGCTGGCTGATTTTCAGGACATTTTCATCGCCGGAAACGATTTTTCAGTCCTGAAGGACCGGGCCGTAACACCTGAAGAACTGACGGCTTATCCGTTTATCGCCATGGAGCCCGGTACGCTCACCAGACAGTGCATGGACGATTTCTTTCTCCGCTTTCACCTGAGCGTGGTGCCGGACATCGAGCTTGCCACCACGGACCTCGTCGTGCCTGTGGCAGCCCACAACCTGGGAATCGGCTTCGTTCCGGAACCATTTGCCGCCAGAGCGCTCTCAGAGGCTTCTGTCTTTTCCATCCGCCTTACGGAACCGGTTCCCCCCAGGCAGATCTGTCTGGTATACCGCACGGATCTTCCCCTTTCCATTGCGGCGCAGGCTTTTCTCCGCCTTCTTTCAGTTCAGAAGACGGAACCTGTGAACGAAGCAGAATCCACCGCACGGCCTTCTTCCCGTCCGCCTGAGTGACGCCGCACCGTTGAAAGCCCAGGCGCATGAGCACCGCCTCCGCTGCCCGGTTCTCCTCCCGCGACAGCGCCTGCACGCCGGAAAACTCCAGCTCCCAAAAGCCGTATTCCAGAATGGCCCGGCAGGCCTCCAGGCAGTACCCCTGCCCCTGCTCGCACTTCTTTATGGCAAAACCAAGTTCCGGCAGCTTTGCTTCCTCCCGCCAGAAAAAGCCCGCCCTGCCGATGCAGTCCCCGTTTCTTTTCTCCAGCATCCACAGGCCGAAGCCGTACAGAGGATAGACGGTGCGGATGTAGCTTCGCAGCCGTTCTCGCTCCTCTTCTCTGTCCGCAGCCAGCCCTTCCATATAGGCAGTCATGTCCGGATGGGCATAGATCTCATACAGGCTGTCCAGATCCTCCTCCCTCTGCTCCCGCACGAGCAGCCGTTTCGTGCGCAGAATCTCCCACGGTTCTCCCGCCAGACGCCGGTAGATTCCTTCCAGATATCCGGCGTCGATTTCCTCCAGATCTTCCACAGCGTAAGGATATTCCGTCATGGAAAGTTTCCTGCTTTTCTCCGTCAGATACAGAAGAATCCGGCAGTTTTCTCCCGCCAGACGCCGTACCGCCTCCGGACAGTCCGTCAGGTACAGTTCTCCGGCGGCAGGCTGCGGCTTCCGTGAATCCGAAAAAAAAGGCTCCGTTCCCGCTTCCAGCCCCTCCGACTGAAGCCGCTTCTTCAGCCGTTTCGCCTGTTCTTCCGTTTTTTCGTCCTCTTCCGTAATCACGATCCAGACTTTTTCCAGCATTTTCATCAACTTCCCTTTACGTTTTCCTTTCTTTCGGATACAATAGCAGAGCGGCGCGATGAAATCGGGCCGGATTGCGCTTCGCGCAATCATTATACCGTAAAAAATATTCATAAGGAAAGGAAGTTCTATATTATGGCACAGAATCCCATTGTTACCATTACCATGGAAAACGGCGACGTAATCAAGGCGGAGCTTTATCCCGAATCCGCTCCCATCACTGTCAACAATTTTATCAGCCTGATCAACCGCCATTTCTATGATGGCCTGATTTTCCATCGGGTCATCAGCGGCTTCATGATTCAGGGCGGCGATCCGGAAGGAACCGGAATCGGAGGCCCCGGCTACTCCATCAAGGGTGAATTTGCCCAGAACGGCGTGAAGAATGATCTGAAGCACACGGAGGGCGTGCTTTCCATGGCCCGTACCATGGCTCCCAACTCCGCAGGAAGCCAGTTCTTCATCATGCACAAGACCTCTCCCCATCTGGACGGCGCTTACGCGGCCTTCGGAAAGGTCATCGAGGGAATGGAAAATGTGAATAAAATCGCAGAAACCAGAACCGATTATTCTGACCGTCCGCTGGAAGAGCAGAGGATCAGGACCATGACAGTGGAGACCTTCGGAGTTGATTATCCGGAACCGGAGAAGATGTAAGGCAGGCCACGACCGGCGTTCATATATTGTTCATATATCTGTTAAAAAATTTTAATCCTGCCATCAAGATTTTTTCACTTCTCATGGTTATACTGTACTCATAAGTTGAAAGCACGGACTGCCGCGAGTCAGCCGAAGAGCATTTCTTCTTATGTGTGTACTGATTTGGAGATACACCAAAACTTTTAAATAGCTTTTTCATAATAATGCCAGGTAAGTTGCTTACCTGGCATCCTCCCTTTTTATAGGGCTTTTTATTGTCCCATCTCCAACAGCTTCAATGCCAGTCCCACGCTTCCCACATGATAGCCGCTACAGGCATAGATTCCGCAGCCCTGCTCATCCACCGCCACGAGAAGGGGCAGCCGGTCAGGCTCCACATACATCCGCCTTGCGACGGGTTCCGCATTTTCCAGCCCTTCGTCAAAATATACCTGCGCCGTTTCAAATGCATCCACTGTACGCTTCAGAAGCGGATTTTCCAGGGAAGAGGGCGAATCCGCTGCCAGAATGAGGCGGCAGGAAAGGCGTTCCAGCCGTTCTTTTTCGGCGGGCAGCTCGTTCAGTACATGCTCCGTGGGTTCCTTTCCCTCTTCTGCAAAAATCAACAGGCTCTTCGCGCCGGTCAGAAGGGATGCGGACTCCACTGTGTTCCCTGCGCCATCCATCAGAGAAAAGGCGGGCAGCGGATTTTTCACCAGCAGATCCTTCAGTTCCGGCCTGCGCAGCTTCATTTCCAGCGTCCTTTCTTCTCCCTCCTTCAGCTGGAAGCGGATGATGGAAGCGTACTGGCTGCCGCCCGGCATCCGGTTCGTGGTGATCAGGCGATAGGTTCCGCTTTTCAGGAACAGCTCCATCCGTCCGTTTTCCGGATGGATTCCTTCATAATTTAAGGTTTCATATCCCATCCTGGAAAGCCTTCCGATCGTCCAGGTCTGGGCGTAGGTCCAGGGATCCTCAGGCGATGCCAGAAGAAGCAGACGGGCAGAATCTTTCTCGTTGTGGCTCCGGCCTGTGAAGGTTTCTTCGGCTCCTCCTCCGGCCGCTTCCGCCTGCCCGGAAACCTCTCTCCAGCCATAGCCGGTCAGATATTCCGCCTGTCCCGTGACGGGATTCAGGCGGGCAGGGATCCCAAGGGTTCTGCAGACGGCCACAAACAGCGTACGTTTCCCCGCCTCATCCGCCCAGAGGCCGCGCAGGGCTGCAGGTGGAGTGATCTTCAGCGTGTCATAATCCTCCCCCGGCAGATACTTCAGATGCGCCTGTTTCCATTTCCGGATGCGCTCCGGCTGTTCCCGGAAGGCCGCCTGTTCCTCCTCAGAGAAAAATGCCTTTATCACCGGGGCAAAGGCGGTCAGCTCCTCCATGCCGATGCGGGGGCAGAGGCAGAAGCGCACGAAAGCCTCCCGCCCGGAGGCGGAATCTGCCTGTTCCCCGGATGCCGCTCTTCTCTGAACGACCGGAGAAAGGGGCGCAAGCTGCCGCAGCTGTTCCTGCAGAAGCTCCGGCTCCAGATCCCGGAAGTCCTTATCTAACAGGGAATGCAGAAGCTCCCTTCTCTCCTGTTTCCAGTCTTCTCCGTCCAGAAACTCCTTCAAACCGGCCACATTTCCCCTTGCGCGAAGGAAAATATCCGCTTCGCCGGGATACCTCTCAGCCGCACGGGCCGCGTCTTCCCGAAAGGTCGAAAGCCTCTTTTCCCGCGCGGCATCCGCCGCCTTCAGCCGTGTTCGTCCGACGGCCTTCTGTGCGGCATCCGGCACGGGCCAGGGAGTCGCGCCATCCTTCGGCGCACGGATCTGAAGATCCGTCCGGCCACACGGCATATTTTCCGGCGCTTCCGTCAGTTTCAGGCTGATTTCCCTCTCTTCCGCCCTGACAGTTATTTCCGCACACAGACCATCCTTCCAGACGCGCACCAGAACATCTCCCAGCCCCATGGTGAGACTGGCTGTCCCATCCGCCCCCGTAGTCAGCGTGAGCACACTGCAGAATTCCGCCATGTTCAGGATCTCAACGCTCACGGAAGCGCCCTGGATGGGATGATTTTCCCCATCCTCCACCCGGATGCGGAGCTTTTTGGTTTCCGCATAATGCTCCGTTACATTCAGGAAACGCACACAGCCGTCCCTGCCCGCAATCTGTTTTTCCACACCGTAATCCGTGAAGGTACGGGCATATACCAGGACCGCTCTTGTGGCCGCGTTGGTAAACCAGCCCCTGTCCAGCACCTCCTCGGGCTCGCAGGCTCCCAGAAAATGCCAGGTTCCCTCCACGTAGGCCTCCACCCAGGCGTGATTGTCGTCGCAGTGCGCCCAGCGGGGCACGTACACCTGTCTGGCCGGAATCCCGACGCTTCTGAGAACGGATACAAGGAAGGTGGATTCCTCCCCGCAGCGGCCGCTTCCGGAACGATAAACGGAAAGCGGCGACTGGGTGCGCTCATCGCTGGCCTCGTAGGAAGCCTGGGCAGCGCACCAGTAATTGACCGCGAGCACCGCCTGCGTCTCATCCAGCCCCTGAATCAGCGGAGATACCTGCTCCTGAAAAAAGGAACGGCAGTCCACGATTTTCTCGGAATTAATCCGATACCAGGCCACATCGTGCAGAAAAATTTCCTCCGGAAGGGCACTACAGCGCGCTTCCTCTTTCCGCAGGGAAGCGGCATGGTCCGCGTAATGGTAAAACAGGTCGAAATCATAGGTAAAAGCGTCTGACAGAGGCATGAAGCCGTAATAAAACTGCAATAGCTCCCGTATCCCGTCGGGGCAGGCTGAAAGCCGCTTTGCCACAGCCGCTCCTGTTTTCCCCAGCAGAGGGAGGCGGTTTGTAAAAGCGGTTTGCGCATAATGAGTGAAATGATCCGAAAACATGAATATACTCCTTTGTGGTTTCCTTATTCCCGTACTTCCGGTAGCATATCCATTATTTTACGAAGAAGCAGATATACTGTCGTTGCAAAGTATCTCGGGCACAGATCCTGCTTATTCACATGCAGGTCTTCGGCTCTTCTGACCGCCATTCTAATTTTTTCATCATCATAATCCGTTAATTCAATATGTTTGTCGCTCCTCAGCGGTGCGTGAAGTTCACGAAGCCGCTCCGCAGTCCTGAATTTCGGTTTCGTATGTACCGCGTCTTCTGCGACGGATATAAACTGAATCCTGCTCCTGATCTCACTGTAAATATCTGAAACGCGTTCAAAATATTCCTCTTCCGTAACGCTTCCTTCCAACGAAAGAAAAATAATCCTGCTGGTGGCAGGCCTGACCGGACGATAAGGATTTTCCACAGAAAAAGGAATCCGACTTTGAGGGAAAGGCATCAGTACACCCCCTTTATCATCGGCACAGCCCCAAAACGTCCGCTCAAATATGCCTTTAAGGTATCCTGATTTTCTTTTACCTCAAAATCCGAAAACGGTCTTAATGTGGATTCCCCGATATGATTTTTCTCAATAAACCATATTTCATCCTGACGGAAGCTGCGTAAATTAATCAAATTCACATCGTGTGCGGTAAAAATGATCTGATTATATCCGTCTTTCTCACTGTCCACGAACTCATCGAGCAGGAACTGTGACAGCTTCGTATGAAGGCTTCTGTCAATTTCGTCAACAAAATAAATCGATGGATTCCGCCCCACCGTAAACAGCATGGGAAGCAGATCAATCAGCCTCTGTGTGCCATCTGATTCTTCATCCAGATCAAACTGCACCGCTGAATGGTTTAAGCGATGGTTAAACTTGAGCTGTATCAGAGTCGTTCGTTTCTTTTTGTTTTCAGAAAAAATAAAATATCTCCCCGCAAGATTTACAATTCCATTTTTTACTTCTTCGATCTCTTCCACTATTTCCTTCGGCAGCGTCAGTCTCTCCGCCAGTTCATGAAAATCAATTTCTCTGCTGGCAACGGATATATCATAAACTCCTGTATCCATTCTATCGAGCATTTTCCCGATATAATTCCGCAGGTCTTCATCTGCTTCCATTCGTATCGGAAGCGCCTGCACTCTGGTCTCCGGGAAAATAATCTGCAGACTTCTGAACCACTCCACGATGCTTTCCGCTTTTTTTATGCCATTATCATGCAGCTTATATAAAAAAAGCTGATTTTTCTGGTTTTCCTGAATACTGTTTCTAAGAACGTCCGCTAATATCCGGTCTTTGGAATCCTTATGCCCAAATCCGGATTCTATTTCGATTTCCGTCCTGCCATTTTCATCCGTAGCTCTGGTGAACAACGGCTCGAAATCCTTTTCTGTCATCTGCATCAGCCACTCTTCATGTACCTGATGTCGATCCAGGGAAAATCCATATTCATATACTTCTCCATCCATCCAAAACATAAATTGGAACAGAGAAACCCCGTGCAGATCTTCCAGTTCCCCCCTAAACTGGTTGATTCCCGTTCCTTTTCCACTTTTCTGCCCATTCACAATATAATCTCTCGCAAACTCGACCGATTCAATGAATGAAGATTTTCCTGACGCGTTCGGGCCAAAGAAACCTCCACGCCGCAGAATTTTCCATACTCCGGCTTTTGTCTGAATTGTTTTCAGGAAACGATCATCCGTACTTTTCCCTGTTGGAAACATGGTGAATTCCATCGGATGACCAATCGATTTGAAGTTACTGACAATATACTTTAAAAGCACTCCTTTTCCTCCCTTACAAAACCGGTCCTCGTCCATTCGGGAAAGCTTCCTGTCCCCTCAAACAGACACTTGTATTATATTGCAGAGAACTGCAATTTACAATCCATGGATATAAGCTACATTTGAATCATTTCCCCGTCCCCTGACTTTATTCCAGCTCAATAATCTCATGATACAGATCCGCATACCTACCGCCCGCGGCGAGGAGCTCCTCGTGGGTGCCACGCTCGATGATGCGGCCCTTTTCCAGCACCATGATGGCGTTGGATTTGCGGACGGTGGAAAGCCTGTGGGCGATCACGAAGGTAGTCCGGTTTTCCATCAGCGCGTCCATCCCCTCCTCAATGTGCCGCTCTGTCCTGGTATCCACGGAAGACGTTGCCTCGTCGAGGATCAGAATGGGCGCGCGGGAAATGGCGGCGCGGGCGATGTTCAGAAGCTGGCGCTGTCCCTGCGACAGGTTGGCGCCGTCATTTTCCAGGACCGTATCATAGCCATACTCCAGCTGTTCGATAAAGGAATGGGCCGAAGCGATCTTCGCGGCCTCCACCACCTCTTCGTCCGTGGCGTCCAGCCGTCCATAACGGATGTTTTCCCGGACCGTCCCGGTGAAAAGATGGGTGTCCTGCAGCACCATGGCGATGTTCTTCCGCAGGAAGGAACGGTCGATCCTCTCAATGGGAACGCCGTCGATGGTGATCGTGCCCTCCTGTACATCGTAAAAACGGGACAGCAGGTTGGTGACTGTGGTTTTTCCCGCTCCCGTGGAACCCACGAAGGCGATTTTCTGGCCGGGCTTTGCG
>CAJFMW010000104.1 GCA_904392525.1 uncultured Eisenbergiella sp. | reverse complement strand
GGACTGATGCTCATAAAGGGTCATTCTGTCATCCAGCAGGAAAGATACGTCGTTCTTCATGCCCAGATAAATGGCGTTGTCCAGCGTGGTAACGCTCAGCTCCTCCGGATTTTTGTGATTCGTTCCGTTCAGCGCGTTGTACAGCTGAAGGAGATTTTTCTTCTCTTTGTAGAGCATTCGGAATACAGAATCCTTATATTCCCGGTTCGTATGTACCTGTTGTTCCATAGGCGGCTCCTTTCTTTGGGAAGAGGCGCATGAAGAATTCTTCATGAAGAGTTCTTCATTGAAAATATGCCTCTTAGAGTGCGGGAGCCATATTTTTTTCAGAGGCTCCTGCCGATTTTGTAGTTTACTGTGTGGATTTTAAAGATTCAGCATAGAGTTTCTGAAAACATGAAAACCAGAATGGACAGAAAATTGTCCTGCCAGAAAAGCCGAACGGCTTCTGGAAATTTTATGCCTGACTGTATTGTAGCACCTTTGGGCAGGGCAGGCAAGAAAAAACGGAACGAATCCTGCCTTCTCTCTGACCCCTGTTTTACTGTTCACCGGCAAACCGGCGAACAGTAATCCGATCTGTCTCTATCCCTGCAGCATCAGCCCGGTCATCACCACGCTCATGGCCACTCCAGCGGCCGTTGCCAGCAGCGCGCCCGCCAGCGTATACCGGGTTCTGGTCACCTTTGCCGCCATATAATAGACGCTCATGGTATAAAAACAGGTTTCCGTACAGCTTAACAGGATGGAGGTCATCAGACCGATCCGGGAATCCGTCCCGTAGTTTTTGAAAATATCCAGCACCAGGCCCGTAGCCGCAGAGGAAGAAAACAGCTTCACAATGATCACCGGAACCACGGGAGCAGGCAGGCCAAATGGCTCCGTCAGCTTCCCAAGCAGTCCGCCGAAGAATTCCAGAAAGCCGGAGGAGCGCAGGATCCCCACCGCCATCATCAGCCCGATCAGCGTGGGCATGATGTCAATGACCGTATGAAAGCCGTCCTTCGCCCCCTTTATGAAATCTTCGTAAACATTGGTATGATGAATGATTCCGTAGCCTACCACATAGAAAATCAACGCCGGAATAATGATGTTGGAAAAATTGGCAAGGGCGTTTCCCATCCGAAGTCCCTTTCGGGCAATTAACATATCTTTTATATGATTTTATGCACCTGCCTCTCCTGCCATTCTCCGGTTCTGCCATTTCCGATGTGCGCATAGGATGAAAGAAAAAAGAGGTTTCTCATGCTGAACTATATCTGGGCCGCCATGATCGCCATCGGCATCCTGTATGCGGCGCTTACAGGAAATATGAATGCCGTAGCGAACGGCGCGTTGGATGCTGCGGGAGAGGCAGTACAGCTCTGTATCACCATGATCGGCGTTATGAGCCTCTGGGTAGGTCTGATGGAAATCGCATCCAAATCTGGCCTGGTCGGGTCCCTGACCCGCGGCATCCAGCCCTTCATCACCTTTCTTTTTCCCCGTATCCCCAAAGACCACCCTGCCAGGCAGTACATATCCACAAATATCATCGCAAATATCCTCGGTCTCGGCTGGGCCTGTACGCCGGCCGGCCTGAAGGCGATGGGAGAGCTGGAAAAACTGGAGGATGCCCGGAGAAGCGGAAGGGATGCGGGAACCGCGCGGAAAAAGGGTACTGCGGGCAACGAAATGTGTACCTTTCTGATTATCAACATTTCTTCCCTGCAGCTCATCCCGGTAAATGTGATCGCCTACAGGAGCCAGTACGGAAGCTCCGCCCCGGCCTCCATCGTAGGCGCAGGGATCCTGGCAACAGCGGTGAGCACCGCAGTAGCGGTAATTTTCTGTAAAATTATGGACAGGAACTGATTGTACCGGAAGAAACGCTCAGCCCTTTTCGTCTTCCTTTCTGATTTCCCTCATGCAGAGCCAGTAATTCCTGTCACTGGCATACCTCGCCTTCCTCATCCTCTCCTCCAGCTCCTCCGTATCCCGAAGCCAGTCCGACCGCACGCTGCCGAGACGCAGGCAGCGCTGAAGCTCCAGGAGCTTCTCATCCGGCTCCCTTCTCCTTTTGTCCCTTCCGCCCGCACTCACGCGGCCGGACAGCCGCGCGGCGGCCCGGTCGTAGCGCGGATTTTCAAATCGCTCCGTTTCCGTATGGTAGGTAAGCTCCGTAATGCCGGATGCCCCGGCGTCCGGCAGAAAACAGACGTCCTCCGCGCTGTCCGTGATATGCAGATAATAAAGGGAGGCCCTCTTTCCTTCCCTTTTCCTCAGAATACGTCCCAGCCGCTGAACCCTCTGCCGCTGCACGGAGGTGCCCGAAAGAACGATTCCGATGGAAGCGTCCGGCACGTCCAGCCCTTCATCCAGCGCCCTGCAGGCGATCAGAATGCGGATTTCCCCGTTTGAAAACCGCTCCAGCGCATTTCGGTTCGCCTGCTGTCCCATCCGGGAATGATACCTTCCGGCCCTGCCGGGATATCGCTTCTCCAGAAGCCGGTACAGCTCTTCGGCCTGACTGACCCGTTCCCCGAAAACAAGGATTTTTTCATCCGGCGGAAGAAGCTCAATCAGCCTGCAGGCGCAGTTCAGCCGCGCGGAGGCAAGGCAGACCAGACTGGTCCGCTTATAC
This sequence comes from uncultured Eisenbergiella sp., assembly GCA_904392525.1. Lineage (GTDB taxonomy): Bacteria > Bacillota > Clostridia > Lachnospirales > Lachnospiraceae > Eisenbergiella. The sequence continues at coordinate 7,206 of CAJFMW010000104.1, read as the reverse complement.
GAAAGCTTTATATACAGGGAAGCGGTTTCCGCAATCCGCCGGTCCTTATCTCCCGCGAGGGAACGCAGCAGTTCAAAACGCTCCTTTTGATTCATATTTCGAAGAATCGGAAAAGGCCTGAGCAGATTCCGGTAGAGCACGTTCATCCGCTCTGTCATTTCCTGATAGGAAGCGGCTTCCTCCGCCTCAAAGGACAGGGAAATATGAAAAATCTCATAAGGGGCTATATTCTGAAGCGCCGCAGCGCGTGCCATGCCATAGGTATAAATCCTTTTTCCGAGGACGGAGGCCAGATAACTGTATGCCTGTCCTCCGGGCAGGGTGGCGGACAGCCCGAGCGAGAAAAAACGTTCCCGGTATTTCTCAATATGAGGAAGGAATTCAAAGATCAGCCGGTTCTGTCCACTCTCATAACGGTGGCACTCATCCGCGATCAGCAGAACCGCAGAGCCGCTTTTCAGATCGGAAATGATCTGTCTCGCCAGCTCGTAACGCGCGGAATTGATCACATAGATCATATACCGGCGGTCGGCAGGCGTTTTAAACCCGCTGCCCCGCATGCCGATATCGTCCCACATACCGATACCGCCCCGCATGTCAATACCGCCCCGTGCGTCCGGTTCCGCACCGTTCCTGCCGTTTAAGTTCTCTCCTCCCTTTGGCACAGCGGCTGGAAACTCCCGCAGCGCCTGATTCCACTGACGCATCAGCGCGCCCGTGGGAACCACGATCTTCACCTTCAGCTCACAGGGAAGCGTTTCCTGCAGCCGATATGCCGCAGCCAGCGCAAGCCGGGTCTTTCCCGCTCCCGTTGCCGCCTGCACCATCCCTCTGCCGTGGTTTTCAAACCACCGCTTCAGGCAGCTCTCCTGCCAGGGATAAAGGTTCATTTCCATTTTTTCCTCCATGTCGGAGCGCCCTTTGCTCCGACCGCGCGCAAAAATCGCGCATGCGATTTTTGCGCTGTGATCACAGCAGTTTTCAGTAAAACGCAGTTTTACGGCGCTCCGACGCAAAACTGCCGATCTGTTTTCATGCGGTTCGCTTAAAACGCGCCGCCCTGTCTGAACTGTCCTTCTATTTTACCATATTTACCCATATTTTTGCTTATTTGGCGGAAGATTCTGTTGAATCCCTCCTCTATTTCCGTTATACTTTTAACGGATGCCGTCCAGCGGTTTGGGCGGGTTTCGTCCGCAGACGGCAACAAAAGGAGGAAATCATGGATTACGAAAATCTTTACGAAGAGCTGCAGCCGCAGGAAAAAGCGTTAAAGGACGGACTGACGTCTCTTCAGAAACTTTTTAAAGCGGTAAGCAAAGAACGGGAGAACGGGGATCTGAAAAGCCTGTCCCGCGATCTTGGCGCCATGGCGGACGCGGCGGCGGCCTTATCCGGAACGCTCGCGGATATGCGTAAAGCCGCAGAAGCCTTTGACGCGAAGGGATATTTTGAAAGCGGGAATTTCGCTGAACAGATGCTCTCCGCCTGCGCGGAAAAGGGCGTGGATGTGCGCGGAGAATTTCCCGTGTATGAAATGTTCCCCTACAAAGTCCGGCTCGACGCGGAAAATCAGGATATTTACCTGGACCGCAAAAAGGTGCAGTGCATGAGGCCGAAGAGCTTTGTAGAGCAGGTAAAGGCGGGACAGGACAAACTGAACAGGGCGAATTTCAATGCGCAGACCTTCGTTAACGAACTTTCCGACGCCTATGACACGGCCATTCTGAAGCTGAAAAAGCAGCCCGGCGCGGACATCTATCTGAACAGTCTCTATAAACTGCTTGCCCCCATGAGCCGTTTCCGGAAGGACTACGACCAACAGAGCTTCGCCTTCGATCTGGCAAGGCTGTATGCCGAGGGCGCAGTGGAGACCAAAAACGGAAGGAAATTCCAGTTCGGCCCCAGCCGGAACAACGGCAAGGCAATCCGGATCCTGGATCAGGAGGGAAAGGAACAGTTCCTCGCGACGATCCGTTTTTATGAGTAAAGGAGACAGCAGACCATGACAGATTACGGGGAAAGCGCCGTCCTGCGGCAGACGGAAACGTCAGTAGCTCCTTTTTCGGAAGGCTCCGGCCGCGGTATTTCGTTTCTGACGGACTTCTGGGAAGAAAAGTATCTTCAGGAGTACATTCGGGACGGCGGCAGCAAGATCAAATTTGTGACAGGAAGAAAGGGCAGCGGGAAGACCTTTTTTCTGCAGACGATGACCGCCCTGGCCGGGAAGCATGATTATAAGACCGTGCAGTTTTCCGCACGGGATATCTGGATGCATGATTTCCGTGAAATCTATATTGAAATCTTACATCAGTGCGACATTTGTGACTGCCTGGAGGCTGCCGGACGGCGGCTGATCGCGGAAATGGGCTACGACTACCGGGACATTCCTGAAGGCATGCGTTTCATCGACTACCTTTCCCAGAACGGAATGGGGGATGCTCTGACCAGACGGGAAATCCGCATGCAGCTGAAGCAGCTTTTCCTGGACAATCCTCTTCTTGACAACAATTTTGCTCTGGCCTGCAGCATGCTCACCGGAAGCATTCTCGGTTATCCGGTGCTGGAGGAACAGAACCGTCTCCTGCTGCTTTCCTGGATGGAGGGAGACCGGACCGTCAAGCTGTCCCAGCTTCGCGCCATGGGCTTTTATCCCAGCCGTATTACAAAATACAACGCAAGACACATGCTCCGTTCTCTGGCTGAGGTCATCCGCATGGGCGGTCACTCCGGACTTTTCATCACCATAGACGATCTGGAAATCCTGATCAGCCGCTCCAGCCTGGAGCCCATTCATTACACGAAGATGAAGCGGGAGGATACCTATGAAAGCATCCGCCAACTGATCGACGATATTGACAGTATGAAAAATATCATGTTCGTATATGCCTTCGACCGGGCGCTCATCGATGATGAAAATGCCGGACTGAAATCCTATCAGGCTCTGTGGATGCGGATTCAGAATGAAATCGTGGGAGAAAAGTTCAACCGTTTTGCCGATATGGTGGATATGGACCGGCTGGCGGCGCAGGAGTATACGCCGGAGGTGATCGTTTCCATGTCGCGGGAGCTTGCCGAACGGCAGAAGGACATGGCGCCGCTTGACTCTGAACAGGCAGAGGAAATCCTTCGCCAGGCACGGACCGGGGCATCCGGCATTCCCCAGCTGATCTGTTCAGCCATGCAGGAGGTGAGAAGCGATGTATGATTTTGAAGCCAGACATATCATAGAAGCACTGCGTTCCGGCATTCCCTCCCGGGCTGTCGGGCAGTATTTTTCCGAGGCGCGCCCGAAGATCATGAAGGAGATTTCAAATCGTCTGGACCTGGCCGCCGAACAGGGAAAATCCACCGGCATGGTAATCAGCGGCAAATACGGGGAGGGCAAAACCCATCTTCTGAATACTGTTTTTAACCTGGCCCATTCCAATAATATGGTGGTTTCCTATCTCTCCCTGAGTAAGGAAACGCCCATGGATAAGCTGTATCTGGTCTATCAAAAGCTGGTTCAGAATACCTATCTTCCCAGACGGCAGCAGCCGGGCTTTATGCAGGAGCTGGAAAAAATCTCCGCCAACAGCCCGGTAGCCAGCGAAATGCTCGTCTACGCGGCCAGACAGCTGGAAACCGACAAGCTGTACTACTTGTTCCGCTCCTACCTGAACACAGAGGATTCCGATGAAAAATTCCTCCTTCAGGCAGATCTGGAGGGAGATTTTATCGGCAATGCTCCCCTGAAAAAAATTTACCGCCGCATTTTCGGCCAACCGGTAAAATATAATACGAATTTTGCCAAGACCAAAAACTGCATGGATTATTTTTCCTTCATGAACCACCTTTTTTTACAGATGGGCTATCATGGCTGGGTCATCCTCATCGATGAAACGGAGCTGATGGGCCGGCTGGGGAAAAAGGCCCGTCTGAACGCCTACCGGAATATGGCTCACTTCCTGTTTCCGGAAAAGGAGCTGGAGTCCGTTTTCAGCCTTTTCGCGCTCAGCGCCTCCTATGCGGAGGACGTAATCGAGGGAAAGCATGAATATGACAATCTGGCCGAGTTGTATCCGGATGATCCCGGCGCGCAAAAGCCCGTAAGGGCCGTACTTGACCTTCTGGTAAAATCGCCGCAGCTTCTTCCGCTGACAAGCGGGGAAATCAGCGAGGTTCTGAATAAAATCCAGGATTTTCATGGAAGGGCCTACGGCTGGACGCCATCTCTTTCCATTGATTCGCTGACAGAGTCCACCCGCTCCGGCGGCTATCTGCTGCGTACCAAGATAAGGGCCGCCATTGAATTTCTGGATCAGCTTTACCAGTATGGCAGAGCGGGAAAAACCTCCATCAACGAGCTGGGGCAGGAAACCTTCGCGGAAGACGCGCCCTCTCTGGATGAACTGGAACAGGAGACGATTTAGAACATCATGAATATTTTTTCCTTCCTTCTGCTGCCTGTGCTTTTTGCGGCCGCACTTTTCTTCCTTCTTGCGGCCCTGTATTTTCTGCTGCTCATTCCGCGCTTCCGCAGCCTGGACTGCGGAGCGCTCATGGGATATTATTACGCGCACCGGGGACTCCATAATCTGAATGAAGGAGTTCCTGAAAACTCCATGAAGGCCTTCCGCCTCGCCGTGGAAAAGGGCTATGGAATTGAACTTGACGTACAGCTTTCCGCCGACGGCGTTCCCGTTGTGTTTCACGATAACACCCTCGCACGCATGTGCGGCGTAAACAGACGGGTACGCGAGCTGACTCTGGCCGAACTGAAGGCGCTTTCTCTGGGCGGAACGAAAGAGCAGATCCCCACCTTTCAGGAATTTCTGGAAATGGTAGACGGCCGTGTCCCCCTGATCGTGGAAATCAAAATGGAGAAATGGGATGCCCGGATTCCGGCAGCCGCAAATGAACTACTGAAGGAGTATAAAGGCCCCTACTGCATCGAATCCTTCCATCCCGGCGCGCTGGTATGGTACAGAAAACACCGTCCCGACGTGTTCCGCGGACAGCTCTGCACCAATTTCAATAAGGAGCATCTGAACCACAGCCTTCCCTATTTTCTTTTAGGAAAAATGCTGACGAACATCGCCGCCAGGCCGGATTTCATCGCCTACAACTGGAAATACCGAAACGACCTGTCCCGGCGGATCTGCTGCGACCTGTATCATGCCCTTCCCGTGGCCTGGACCATCCGCTCCCGGCAGGAGCTGGATGAATGCCGGAAGGATTTTCAGCTGTTCATTTTTGAGGGCTTTGAACCGGATGCCGGAGAGTAAAAAAATGATCCGATTTGCTCGGCCGCCCGCCGGGCTTATCGCGCAAAAAGCCCGGCGGCCTCTTCGGCCTGCCGGGCGGAAATCTGTTGCGCAGGTATTTTCCTGCGTTCTTTTTTATAATCTATGGAATAAAATCCCTAATGGATATGAATCAGCCCTCGATCGGGATAATGGTCTTGCCTTCCTCGATCTTCTTCGGCTGAGGCTTGTCGATGATCACTTTCAGGATGCCGTCCTTAAACGCTGCGTGGATCTCATTCTCCGTGATATCCTCGCCCACATAGAAGGTTCTCTTCATGGTGCCGTAATATCTTTCCTTTCTGACATATCTGGTTCTCTCATCCGCCTTTTCCACAGGCTCCTTCCTGTCAGCGGTGATGGTCAGATAACCGTCCTTCAGCTCCGCCTTCACATCCTCCCTGGTATATCCGGGCACTTCGATCTCCAGCAGATACTGGCCGTCTCTTTCACGGATATCGGTCTTCATGAGCTGGTTCTGCGGAACATATCCTCTGTTGAAAAACGGATCGTCAAACATATCTCCAAAAAAGTCATCAAATAAATTATTTCTGATCAACATCATCTTTTCCTCCTGATTTTTCGCTATATGATTCAGGTTCCGGTGTTTTCCGGTTCCTCTTTTTTTGTTCTATAGCAGTTATAACACTTATTGTTAGCACTGTCAAGAGGTGAGTGCTAATTTTTTTAAGAATTTCTACAAACAGTTAATATAATCAATAATCGAAAATTCTATGCAACAACCTTAGCAGTTGTTCTTCTGAACCATTCCTCCACTTCATAATGCCTGGAAACATATAGATAAAGCAAGGATATCGGAACGCAGTTCTAAAGCGTTCTTCAAAATCCTTCCAATTCAGAGAGAATCCTCTTGCTGTAAGTGCTTTGTAATACAATGCCACATTTTCAAAAGAAAAATAGTCCACAAGGTCAATATAGAATGGAGCATATCGTACAAATCCAAAGTCAATGATATATGGCTTTCCTTCAATATTATACACATGTTCCCCTTCAATATTTTGCAAATCGCCATGAGTTAATGTCAACCATTGCTTTTCTTTATACAGTGCTGTCATATCACAGGCAAAAGCATTCCCCGCCGCACGCAATTTGGGCAAATACTTTTCAAACTCTCGTGCGAAATTGCCATCTTCACAAACTGCTCTTTCAAAATGGTCAACTGAAATCTGTGTAACGATTTTTTTCCAATAATTTGCATCTGCATGTGGTAACCATGGCATTTCTTCGCCACGGTTCATGTTGCTTCCATGAATTTCAACAAGAGCTTCAGCAACGTTCTCCATCCATTTCTGATCACCATAAGGAGCATGGACCCTTTTTCCTAAATCCTGCTGAATCATCCACATAGGTTCATCCGACACAAGATTTTCTGAATAAGCGGCGGGCGTATATAAATGACCTTGCTCTGTAAGAGTCTGCATTGCCATTCTTTCTTTAAGCTCTGCCTTTTTAGCAATAAAGCTACCTTTCCTCCCGTCACTAAAAACTACATCAAGTCTAATTACAGCAGCTCAAGAAAAGCCCTGTTCATTTGAATCCATCGGTTTTTCACTTATAGTTGCTATACTTCCCATGTTCAAAATATAAGAAAGCATGTTTGCGCATCTTTTTAATTCACATCTTATGTCCATGTTATTTTCCTTCTCAAATCCATTTTTACCAAACCAACTACTAACAATCCAATAAAAACTGCCGTATTCACAAATAACAGTACAACAACACTTTTTACCACTCCGAAAGTAAAAAGTATGGAGAATATTTCTACTGACAGCACAATAAAACACATATAATTTGTCAGATACTCTGTTATAATTTCTCCATAATAATTGTTCATCTGCAATTTCGCATAGATAAAAGGTTTTAATAAATAACGGATTATGATACATATAACCGGACA
>CAJFMW010000103.1 GCA_904392525.1 uncultured Eisenbergiella sp. | reverse complement strand
TTGCATTTAGAACTGCCGGAAGCTGTCCGCCTGGTAGGTATTACAGCCGGAGCGTCTACCCCGAATAAATTAATCGAGGAGGTTCAAAATTATGTCAGAATTAACTTTTGAACAAATGTTGGAGGAATCATTAAAAACTATACATGCCGGAGAGGTTGTGGAAGGCACAGTCATCGACGTGAAGCCTGAAGAAGTGATCCTTAACATTGGGTACAAGTCTGACGGAGTTCTTACCAGAAACGAGTACACCAACGATTCCAGCGTTGATATGACAACTGTCGTGAAACCCGGAGACAAGATGGAAGTTAAGGTTCTGAAGGTCAATGACGGAGATGGACAGGTAATCCTTTCCTACAAGCGTCTGGCAGCCGACAGAGGAAATAAGAGAATCGAAGAAGCTTATAACAGCCATGAGGTTCTGAAGGCGAAGGTAACGCAGGTGCTGGAAGGCGGCCTGAGCGTTATTGTGGACGAGGTGAGAATTTTCATTCCCGCCAGCCTGGTTTCCGATACTTACGAGAAGGATCTTGGCAAGTATGCAGGACAGGAAATTGAATTCGTAATCAGCGAGTACAACCCGAAGAGAAGAAGATATATCGGCGACCGTAAGCAGCTCATTCTTGCGAGAAAGGCTGAGATGCAGAAGGAGCTCCTGGAGAGAATCCATGTGGGCGATATGGTGGAAGGCGTTGTCAAGAACGTGACCGACTTCGGCGCATTCATCGACCTGGGCGGAGCGGATGGACTGCTTCATATTTCCGAAATGTCCTGGGGCAGAATCGAGCATCCCAGGAAGGTATTCAAGGTTGGCGATAAGGTAAAGGTTCAGATCAAGGACATTAACGGAACGAAGATCGCGCTTACCATGAAGTTCGAGGATGCAAATCCCTGGAGAAATGCGGCTGAGAAGTATGCGGTAGGCAACGTTGTGACCGGAAAGGTTGCGAGAATGACCGACTTCGGCGCATTCGTTGAGCTGGAGCCCGGTGTGGACGCTCTGCTTCATGTTTCCCAGATCGCGAAGGAGCATGTGGACAAGCCCGCTGATGTTCTGAAGACCGGCCAGGAGATCACCGCGAAGGTAGTGGACTTCAATGAAGCCGACAAGAAGATCAGCCTGAGCATTAAGGCGTTGCTCGCTCCTGAACCGAAGGAAGTGAAGGAAGAGTCCGTGGAAAAGGAATCTGATGCAGATGTGGTTTCCGTAGATATTGACGCGGTAATTGCACAGCAGGGAGAAGATGCTGAATAAGCCACAGGGCAGCAATTTGAGAAAACAGAGGGGATACGGGATAACTACCGTATCCCTTTTTTTGTGATAGGCCCGGCAGACGGCATTTGTTCTGTCCGGATGCTTGTGGTCCGGGCTGCGGCTAAATGGGGAAGGAGCCGTTATATGAAAAGAAAGATTCTTTATCTTGTCATTCTTGCTGCCGTACTTGTCTGCATCTGGCTTGCGGATGAAGGAAGCGAACCGCTGGTGCTGAAGGGTACGGATCTGGAGCAGCAGGAGGGAGTCAGCGACTACACGGGACTGATCGGAATTGACGACACGTCACAATATTATGGCCTGTTCGCAAGGACGGATGATTATGTGTTAAACAGGGGTAGTTATACGATCCGGCTGGAGTATTCCGCTACGGATACGGAAAATATTCTGGAAGTGTGGGATAATGGGACGAAAATTGCCCAGTGGAATCTGGAGAGTACAGACGGAGCGGAACTGACGAAGGATTATCTATTTACGCTGAAGAAGGATTCCCAGCAGCTTCATATCCGGATCTATTTTTCCGGTACGGGCAGCATCACGCTGCGGACCCTTTCTCTTGTGCCGGAGGGGACTTTTTACCGGGACGCCCAGTTCCTTGCCGTGCTGGCAGTTCTGCTCGCTGTGACGGCCATGCTGCTGGATGGATACTGGAAGAAACATCCTGTAAGCAGGGAGAGAAGGCTGACCTTCCTCATTCTTGCCGGCCTGTGCCTGTATGCGTCCGCACCGCTGTTCATCCAGTCGTTTAAGCAGGCGGATGACCTCTGCTATCATCTGCTGCGCATCGAAGGGATCAAGGACGGGATGCGGGACGGTCAGTTCCCGGTGGTTATTTATCCGGAGGCGCTGTCTGGGAATGGATATCTGAACAGCATGTATCCTTATCTGTTTCTGTATATACCGGCGTTTCTGCGTCTGTTTGGCGTTTCCCTGGCGATGTCCTACAAATTTCTGATTCTGCTCGCCAATATCGCCACAGTGGCGTTGACCTGGAAATCATTCCGCATGATGAAGGCGTCCCGGTATGCCTGCCTGCTGGGAACGGCGCTGTATATTCTGCTCCCTTACCGCTTCACCAATATTTATGCGCGGGGCGCTTTGGGAGAAACACTGGCGATGACCTTTCTGCCGGTGGTGATTGCAGGCTTTTATCAGGTACTTGTGGGGGATCAGAAAAAATGGATCTGGCTGGTTCTGGGCTTCACAGGGCTGGTGGAAAGCCATGTGCTCAGTACCGCCTATATGGCAGTGATTTTCGCGGCCTGCTGCCTGGTTTTTGTGCGGGAGCTGTTTCGGGAAAAAAGGTGGCTTTCCCTGCTGAAGGCAGCTGGGCTCACCGTACTTTTGAATCTGTGGTTCCTGGTTCCCTTCCTTTATTTTTATCTGAAGGAGAATCTGTATACGGAGTCTCTGGACTGGAGCGGCTACAGTGAGTATTCCATCAATGCTGCATTCCTGCTGGATACTTTCCATACAAATGACTATCGGTTTCTGTCGCTGGGGCTGCCGGTGCTGGGGCTTGCGGCGGTTTGTGTACTCTGGATTTTTGTGGAGAAGAAAGAAGAGGCTGTGGGAAAATCCATGGCGTGGAACAGGGAAAACCGTTTTCTTACTTTTTTGTTCTGGATGGCCTGTGTGCTGAGCTTCCTGGTGACAGGCTATTTTGGAAGCAGAAAGCTGATGGAACTGCTGCCTGCGCTTGCACCTGCGTTTCGCACCATTCAGTTCCCCTGGCGGCTTCTGGCACCTGCGGGAGTCCTGTTTATTTTTGCCGGCGCCGTCTGGCTCTCCCGTTCCCGGGTGCTGTATCCGTACCGAAAGCTGATTTTTGCTTTTCTGGTCGGCGTGAATCTGCTGACCTGCCTGAATCAGCCTTCCAATGAGAACAATTTTTCTTATCTGGAGTATGACGATACCACTACGGTCGGGCATCAGGATAAGATCATCGGCATTCCAAAATCGGATGCAACCATAGTCTATCCTTACGAATGGAGAATCGACGCGCTGGCGGATGATAAGCTGACGGCGGATCTGCAGCTTTCCGACGCGGAAAAAGTGACAGTGGTGGAGTATGAGAAGGACGGAACAAAGGCAACGCTCACCTATCAGACGGAGGAAGAAGGACAGTATGTGGACTTTCCGCTTCAGAATTACCTGGGCTATCGGGCAGAGGATGAGAATGGAAAGGAACTGGATGTGAGCTATGGAAATAATTACCGCGTCCGGGTTTCACTGACGGCTGGCGGAGAACACACCATTCATGTGTATTATAGCCAGCCGGTGATCTTCCGTATTTCGCAGGCGCTTTCCCTGCTGGGCCTCCTTGGCTGCATCGCCGGTTATGTTTTCAGAAGATGCGCAAAAAGGTGGGCTGCATAGGCGGACAGCAGGGAAGGGTTTTCCAGAAAAGCGCTTCCGGCTTCAAAGAAGCCTTCCCGGAAAGGGGCGGACTGTTTTGCGGTCTGCCCTTTTTGTGTGGAGCGAGGGGAAGGCTGCCTCCCGGAAGTCTGAGCGCCGGATGGCTGCTTTCCGGAAGCCGGTCTGCCCGGAGCCTGCCGGAAAAAGACCGGCGCAAACAGAGTCTCCTCGGAAGAGGGGGCCTTCGCGCTTCCGGAAAGGAACAGGGGAAGGAATTCTCCTGTTTTTCTGGTGTAGCAGGTTTCCGGTCTGGCGGGGACCCGGTGGGCCTTGTCCACATAAATGGCAACGGATTTATGGATAGCATAGTCCTCGTCCGGCAGATAGGAATAGTTTTTATAATCCGGATAGAAGTATTTCAGCTCTCCGCAGAAAACGGGAACCTTGATCAGACCTGTCTCCCCGTGTCCGGAAAAGAAGATGCCGTCCGCGTGCAAAGCAAGAGGGCGGGGCAGAGGAAGGGGAAAATGAACAGGAAGAAGCAGTTCTTTTTGCTCCTTTCCCGCATAGTCTGTACAGGGGGAGAGTTCTGCCTTCCCCGGCCCGGTCTGTGCTTCGGGAAGTACCGGATAGGCCAGCATGGAAAGGACGGAGAGCATACCGAGGATATCTTCCGCATTATGAAGAAGAAGGACCTCCAGGAGCCTCTCATCCTTTTCACGCCGGTAGGTATGATAAAGTTCAATCAGTTCGCCGCCTGTGAAGGGGTCCTTCCGGCTGCTGCCGAGGAATTCCTCCAGGGTTTTCAGTCTGCAGTTTGAAAGCTTCAGCACGTTCTTCAACGGGCTGATGCGGCGGTACAGATCCGTCTGTTCCATGGCGGATGCGGCGCAGTCCATGCCGTATTTTCTGCACCGCGCCTGCAGGAAGGGCAGATCGAAGGTGCTGCCGTTGAAGTGGATCAGTCTTTTTTTCCCTTCAATGCGTTCCGAGAAGGCTTTTAAAACGGCCTCCTCTTCGGACAGGTCCTCAGCGAGATACTGGCACAGCACAAAGCGGCCGCTTTCCATAAAAGCGGCGCCTACGAGATAGAGAAAAGCTGTTTTATGGGAGAGACCGGTTGTCTCAATGTCGAAAAAAACGATGTCGGAAAGATCCCCCACATAGGTCTCAGCCAGGCTTTTCAGTTGGTCAGGAATGGAGTTTGTTCTTGTTTTCATACACACAATATACCACAAATTTTTTGTTTTCTGTAGTATTTTGAGGAAATTTAAGGTATCATAGTGATAATCTGTATCGATTGTGAAGGGGACGGCCTTGCGAACAGCAGTTACTGGTTGTCGTCCTCCCGAAACGGCGGATGCAGAAAAAAGAAAGGAAAGAGGGAAGTATATGGCGAAGGCGAAGTTGACATTCATGGGCGGCGTTCATCCGTATGACGGTAAAGACCTTTCCAAAGACAAGCCCATAAAAACGGTTCTTCCCAAGGGAGATCTGATATATCCGCTGTCGCAGCATATCGGCGCTCCGGCGAAGCCCATCGTGAAGAAGGGAGACCGTGTTCTGACGGGGCAGAAGCTGGCCGAGGCGGATGGATATATGTCGGTGCCCATCTTCTGTAGCGTCTCCGGCACCGTGAAGGCCATTGAGCCCAGGCGTGTGGTCACGGGCGACAACGTGATGAGCATTGTGGTGGAGAATGACAGGCAGTATGAAGAGGTGGAATATTCTCCGGTAAAGCCTCTGGAACAGCTGACCAGAGAGGAAACGCTGAATCTGATCAAAGAGGGCGGCGTGGTCGGTATGGGAGGAGCAGGTTTTCCTACCCACGTGAAACTGGCACCGAAAGACCCGGATGCGATTGAATATGTGATCGCTAACTGCGCGGAGTGTGAGCCCTATCTGACCTCCGATTACCGGAGGATGATCGAGGAGCCTGAAAAGCTGATCGACGGGCTGAAGGTGATTCTGTCGCTGTTTCCGAAGGCGAAGGGAATTCTGGCGGTGGAGGACAACAAGCCGGACTGCATCCGCCTTTTGAAGGAAAAAGCACAGGGAGAGGAGCGCATTTCGGTAGTCAAGCTTCAAACCAAATATCCCCAGGGCTCTGAGCGGCAGCTCATCTATGCGGTAACGGGCCGGGCGATCAATTCCTCACAGCTTCCTGCGGATGCGGGCTGCATCGTGGACAATGTGGACACCATCGTGGCGGTGAACCGGGCGGTGCGGGAAGGCAAGCCCCTGATCACCAGAATTGTTACGGTGACGGGTGATGCGGTCATGGATCCCCGGAATTTCCAGGTGCGGATCGGAACCAACTATCATGAGCTGATCGAGGAGGCGGGCGGCTTCAGCATGGAGCCTGCCAGGATCGTTTCCGGAGGTCCCATGATGGGATTCGGCATCTTCGATCTGGACGTGCCCACCACGAAAACGGCGTCCGCTCTTCTGTGTCTGTCAAAGGACGAGGTGGGACAGCCCTCCGCCTGCATCAACTGCGGGCGCTGTGTGGAGGCCTGCCCTTCCCGCCTGGTGCCCACGCTGCTGGAAAAGTATGCCCGGCACTATGATACGGAAGCTTTTGTGAAGAGGGACGGAATGGAATGCTGCGAATGCGGCTGCTGCAGCTATGTCTGCCCGGCAAAGCGGCAGCTGACCCAGGCGATCAAGTCCATGCGCCGGATGATTCTGGCGGACCGGAAAAAAGCGAAAGGAGGAAGTAAGGGATGAGCGAGCTGATGAAGGTATCATCCAATCCGCATATCCGGGACAAGATGTCCACGGACAAAATCATGCTGGCGGTGATTGTGGCGCTTATGCCTACGACCATTTTCGGCATCTGGAATTTCGGAATCCGCGCGGCGCTGATTATTGCGGTGACCATAGCCAGCACGGTGCTGACGGAACTGATCTATGAAAAGCTGATGAAAAAAGAGGTGACCATCTGGGATTTTTCTGCGGTGGTAACGGGGCTTCTTCTTGCCCTGAATCTGCCGGTGAGCGTGCCCTGGTGGATCGGCGTGATCGGCGGCGTGTTTGCCATTCTGGTGGTGAAGATGCTGTTCGGCGGACTGGGACAGAACTTTATGAATCCGGCGCTGGGAGCCAGATGCTTTCTTCTGATTTCCTTCGCCTCCATCATGACCAATTTTGACTGCGATGCCTATACGGGAGCGACCCCCCTCGCCTCTCTGCGTGCGGGAGAGAGCGTGAATGTGTTCAATATGGTGGTGGGTACCGAAGCGGGTACGATCGGAGAAACCTCCATGCTCTGCATCGTGCTGGGAGCCTGTCTGTTGATCTGGCTGGAGATCATCGATCTGCGGATTCCGGGAACCTATATCGTTTCCTTCCTGATCTTCATGGCCCTGTTCGGCGGCCATGGGCTTGACCGGTATTACCTTTCGGCGCAGCTTGCGGGCGGCGGCCTGATGCTCGGCGCCTTCTTCATGGCGACGGACTATGTGACCAGGCCCGTAACGAAGAAGGGACAGTACATATACGGTATTTTCCTTGGCGTGATGACGGGAATCTTCCGGGTGTTCGGTGCAAGCGCCGAAGGCGTTTCCTACGCGATCATATTGGGCAACATTCTGGTTCCCCTGATCGAACGGGTGACTCTTCCGAAGGCCTTCGGGAAAGGAGGGGAGCGCGCATGAGCAATGTGGAAAATACAAAAACCATGAACAGCACTTTGAGTGCAGAAGATAAGAACGGCATGATCAAAGGTATGCTGAAGGATGCCGCCATTCTCTTTGCGATCACCCTGATCGCAGGTCTGATTCTGGGAGCAGTCTATCAGCTTACCAAGGAGCCCATCGCGGCCCAGGAAGAGAAGGCGAAGACTGAGGCCCGTCAGGAAGTGTTTGCGGATGCGGCCTCTTTCCAGGATGCGGAAAATTTTGATACACAGGCGGCGCAGGCCGTGCTGGATGCAGGCGGATTTACCGGATGCAGCATCGACGAATATGCAGCTGCCTGCGATGCGAATGGAAATCTGCTCGGCTATGTGATCACCGTGACCACCCATGAGGGATATTCCGGTGACATTCAGTTCACCATCGGCGTGCGGACGGACGGCACCTTAAACGGTATGTCCATTCTCTCCATCTCGGAGACGGCAGGCCTGGGCATGCGGGCAGAAGAGGTTCTGGTTCCCCAGTTCGCGGGAAAGAAGGCGGACAGCTTCGTCTATACGAAGAGCGGCGCTTCGGCTGACAATGAGATCGACGCCATCAGCAGCGCAACCATCACCACCAGTGCCGTGGTGGACGGCGTGAACGCCGGACTGTACTATTTTCAGACAGAACTGACGCAGCAGACCGGAGCGGTGCAGGAAGGAGGAAGCGTCGATGAATAAAGTGACTGAACGCCTGTACAACGGCATCATCAAAGAAAATCCAACCTTTGTGCTCACCCTGGGCATGTGTCCCACGCTGGCGGTGACCACTTCGGCCATGAACGGCCTTGGCATGGGCCTTTCCACCACCGTGGTTCTCGCGCTGAGCAACCTGATGATCTCCGCTCTTCGGAAGATCATTCCGGATAAGGTGCGTATTCCGGCCTTCATCGTGATCGTGGCCAGCTTCGTTACCGTGGTGCAGCTTCTGCTGCAGGCATATGTTCCTGCGCTCAATGATTCGCTTGGAATTTATATTCCGCTGATCGTTGTAAACTGCATCATCCTCGGACGTGCGGAGAGCTATGCATCCAAAAATCCCCCCATTCCGTCCCTGTTTGACGGCATCGGCATGGGACTGGGCTTTTCCCTGGCTCTGACCTGCATCGGCGCGGTGAGAGAACTGCTGGGAAGCGGCGCCGTTTTCGGTTTCCATGTGATGCCCGATTCCTTCGTTCCCATTTCCATCTTCGTCATGGCGCCGGGCGCATTTTTCGTCCTGGCCTGCCTGACCGCCATGCAGAACTGGGTAAAGATGAACGGAGAAAAGAAGGGAAAGGATATGTCCCGTTTCGGTTCCGGCTGCGGCTCCGACTGCTTAAACTGCGGCGAAAAGGGCTGTGCGCAGCGGGCGGCTGAAGGGGCTGACGGAGTATCCGCCGGAATGTCCGGCAAAGTACCCGCCGGACAGGCAGAAGGGAGGAATGCATAATGTTCGCAGAAGTAAAAGATCTGCTTCTGATCCTGATCAGCTCCGCGCTGGTCAGTAACGTGGTTTTGAGCCAGTTCCTCGGACTGTGTCCCTTCCTCGGCGTGTCAAAGAAGGTGGAGACGGCCGCAGGCATGGGAACGGCGGTTATTTTCGTCATCACGCTTTCCAGCGCGGTGGCGGGTGTGATTTATAAATTCGTGCTGGTGCCCCTGGACATCACCTACCTGCAGACCATCGTGTTCATTCTGGTGATCGCGGCGTTGGTGCAGTTCGTGGAAATGGTGCTGAAAAAATATATGGTATCCCTGTATGAAGCGCTGGGTGTTTACCTGCCGTTAATTACCACCAACTGTGCGGTGCTGGGCGTGGCCCTTACCAACGTGCAGGAAAACTATGGGATTCTGGCAGGAACGGTGAACGGCTTTGCCACCGCCCTGGGCTTTACCATTTCCATCATCATCCTGGCGGGTATCCGGGAAAAGATGGCCTACAATGATATCCCGAAGCCCTTCCGCGGCATGCCCATCGTCATGGTGACAGCCGGACTGATGGCCATCGCCTTCTGTGGATTTTCGGGCCTGCTGTAGAGGAGGAGAAGCGTATGATTTCAGGAATTATAACAGCAACCGCCCTGGTGGGCGGCATCGGCCTCTTCATCGGCCTGTTTCTGGGCGGCGCGGCCATCTGGCTGCGGGTTCAGACCAATGAAAAGGAGGAAGCGGTGCTGGAACTGCTTCCGGGAAACAACTGCGGCGGCTGCGGCTATCCGGGATGTGCGGGCCTGGCTGCGGCAATCGCCTCCGGCGAGGCGCCCACAAACGCCTGCCCTGTGGGCGGCGCTGAAGTGGGGAAGAAAATTGCCGCCGTCATGGGCGTAGAGGCCGAAGAGAGCGAACGCATGGTGGCTTTCGTCCAGTGCCGGGGCACCCGCGATCAGGTGAAGCTGGATTATGAATACAACGGCATTCAGGACTGCCGGATGCTGTCCTTTGTGCCGAACGGAGGAGCCAAGTCCTGCAACTTCGGCTGCCTGGGCTATGGAAGCTGCGTAGAGGTATGCCCCTTTGACGCCATCCACGTATTTAACGGCGTGGCACAGGTGGACCGGGAGGCATGCAAGGCCTGCGGAAAATGTATTTCCGTCTGCCCGAAAAACCTGATCACCCTGATCCCCTATTCCGCAAAATACGCGGTGGCCTGCGCCTGCAGCTCCGGCGACAAGGGTCCTATCACTATGAAGGACTGCCGCGCGGGCTGTATCGGCTGCGGCATCTGTGAAAAGAACTGCCCGGCCGGGGCGATCCATGTGGAGAATTTCAACGCCACCATTGACCAGAGCAAATGTACGGGCTGCGGCATCTGTGCGGAAAAATGTCCGAAGAAGGTGATCGTGGTTCCGGAGAAAGTTTCCGTCCGGTCGGCGGCCGTACAGGCAGCCGGCTCGCGCTGATTCGCGCAGAAAGGAGATTAGTGTGAAAAGTAAGCCCGATGGCTTATTGTTTCGCAGCAAAGCGAAGCTTTGCAGCAATTATGTGCCGGAGCGTCACAAATTGCTTTTAGGCATCCGAGAAATCGCATTCGCGATTTCTCTTCGCCCCGTCGCGGCAAAGCAGAGCTTTGCTACGCTCCGGAAAGGAGATTACAATGGCAGATGTGACATTGGGAAAGACACAGATTACGGTGAACAAAAACGGTTTCGGCTGTCTGCCGGTCCAGAGGATCAGCAAAGAGGAGGCGGCCAGGCTTTTGAGAAAGGCGCGGGAAAACGGAATCGATTTCTTTGATACGGCGCGGGCCTATACAGACAGCGAAGAAAAGCTGGGAGAGGCCTTCGGAGGGAACTGGGAAGGGATTTTCGTCGCGACCAAAACCGGGTCCAAAACGCCGGAAGGCTTCTGGAAGGATCTGGAAACCTCCCTTTCGAATCTGAAGCGGGATTATGTGGACATCTATCAGTTCCACAATCCGGACTTCTGCCCGAAGCCCGGTGATGGAAGCGGCCTGTATGAATGTATGCTGGAAGCGAAGGCACAGGGAAAGATCCGCCATATCGGAATTACGAACCACCGCCTTTCCGTCGCGCATGAGGCGATTGACAGCGGGCTTTATGAGACGCTGCAGTTCCCGTTTAGCTACCTTTCCGGAGAGAAGGAGCTTGAGCTGGTAGAAAAATGCCGGGAGGCGGACATGGGCTTTATCGCCATGAAGGCGCTCTCCGGCGGCCTGCTCACCAATTCGGCAGCCTGCAGCGCATGGCTTTCCCAGTTTTCCAATGTGCTTCCTATCTGGGGGATTCAGAGGGAAAGCGAGCTGGATGAATTTTTAAGCTATGTGGACAATCCGCCTGCCCTGACCGAAGAGCTCCGTGCGGTGATTGAAAAAGACAGACGGGAACTGCAGGGAGAGTTCTGCCGCGGCTGCGGCTACTGCATGCCGTGCCCTGCCGGGATTGAAATCAATAACTGTGCCCGGATGTCTCAGCTGATCCGCCGTTCGCCTTCCGCGCCTCATCTGACGCCGGAAGCGCAGAAGAAGATGATGCAGATCGAAAACTGCCTGCACTGCGGACAGTGTAAGAGCAAATGCCCTTACGGGCTGGATACTCCGGCGCTTCTGCAAAGAAATCTTCAGGATTATAAGGAGATTCTGGCAGGAAAGCCGTTTTGAGAGAGGCGGCTGAAGACGCCATCTGGAAAAACGGACAGAGAAAGCTGAAAAATCAGAATAAGTTGAAGGACCGCATTTCCCGGCATTTGCCGTAAGAATATGCGGTCCTTTTTTTCGGTGCGGACACATAAGAGGAAAAATGCCGGAAATGCCGGAAGTACGGGCTTTCCTGGGACTGAATCTTTCCGCGGAAGCGGAGAAAGCGCAAGCTCGGTCCCAAATTTGTCCGCAGACAGATATATTTTCCAGACCTTCTGTATAAAATATGAAGAGAGTATGAAGAATATTTTACAGAATCGTTACAGCGATTATGACGCCGCCTGCGGAGCGCACTCACGAAGTGTTCCGGGTGCGGCGGCAGAAAGGTCTGGTGAAAGAACATATGTCTGTCAGAACGTTAAGGAAAAGAGCCGCCGGTACGGCTGCCGGTTATGGAAAGTACGGCCTGCTGCTTCTGATGTCTTCCATGGTGGCGGCGGCTGCCTGGATCTGCGTGGGAGGAAGCGCCTTTAATCAGGCGGCGGCAAGGGCAGCGGTGCGCGCCTCCCGGATGCGGGAAATCATCGACGTACAGGAGACAAGCCTTCGGGAGACCATAGAGGAAATTGTTTCGGAAAAACGGGTTGTGGAATACGAGATCCTTCAGAGGAGTCCGGCCTATGAGCTGAGCGAAGCGGATTACGATACCCTTCTGAGGATCGTGGAGGCGGAGGCCGGCGGGGAGGATGAGAACGGAAAGCTCCTGGTGGCAAACGTGGTGCTGAACCGGGTGGACAGCCCTCTGTTTCCCGATACGGTCCGTGAGGTGGTCTATCAGCAGGATTACGGCGTGTATCAGTTTTCGCCGGTGAGCGATGGCCGCATCGACCGGGTGACGGTGAGCGACGAAACCAGAAGGGCAGTGGAACGTGCCGTTTACGGCGAGGATATTTCTCAGGGGGCTCTCTATTTCGCGGCAAGAAGCGCGGCCTCAGGAGAGAGCATGCGCTGGTTTGACAGCAGCCTGACCTGGCTTTTTGCCTATGGTGGACATGAATTTTATGGCTGAGGCTCGGTCAGACGGCGGAGTTCGGCGTGTCCTTGCCAGGAAAACAAAAGTGCGCAGGAAACGGAAAATAATGCGGGAAACAATTGCCCTGTGAGAAATAGTATGCTATACTGAGAACGGTTTTGCAGAAAAAACAGTTTGGAAAGGTATGGGAGATTCATGGGACTATTATACAAAAGCACCAGAAGCAGCAGAACGGCCACCGCATCGGAGGCGATCCTGAAGGGACTTTCTGAGGATGGCGGCCTGTTTGTGCCGGAGCGGATTCCGGCTCTGGACAAAACGCCCCGCGAGCTTGGACAGATGAGCTATGGGGAAGTCGCCTATGAGGTGATGAAGCTTTTTCTCACCGATTTTACGGAGGAGGAGCTGAAAAGCTGCATCGAGGGCGCTTATGATGAGAAGTTTGACACGGAGGTAATCGCGCCTCTCGTGGAGGCAGAGGGCGTGTGGTTTCTGGAGCTGTTCCATGGAAAGACCATCGCTTTTAAGGATATGGCTCTTTCCATCCTGCCCTATCTGATGATTACGGCGGCAAAGAAGAACCATGTGGACCGGGAAATCGTGATTCTCACAGCTACCTCCGGTGATACGGGAAAGGCGGCCATGGCCGGTTTTGCGGACGTGCCGGGGACGAAGATCATCGTTTTTTACCCCAAAAACGGCGTCAGTCCCATTCAGGAGAGGCAGATGGTCACCCAAAAGGGAGACAATGTTCTGGTTGTGGGCATCCACGGAAACTTTGACGATGCCCAGACCGGCGTGAAGAAGCTGTTCTCCGACCGCAGACTGGAAGAAGAGCTGGCGCGGGCGGGATACCAGTTTTCTTCTGCCAACTCCATCAACATCGGCCGTCTGGTTCCGCAGATCGTCTACTATGTATATGCGTATGCCCGGCTTCTGGCGGAAGGAAGAATCGGGGACGGAGAGCGGATCAACGTGGTGGTTCCCACCGGAAACTTCGGGAATATCCTCGCCGCTTATTATGCGAAGCTGATGGGCCTTCCCATCGGAAAGCTGATCTGCGCCTCCAATGAAAACAGGGTGCTTTTTGATTTCTTTTCCACGGGAGAATACGATAAAAACAGGGAGTTTATTCTGACCAGCTCCCCTTCTATGGATATCCTGATTTCCAGCAATCTGGAACGGCTGATTTACCGCATTTCAGGAGATGATCCGGAGAGAACGGCACAGCTGATGCGCCAGCTTGCCGAGGATGGAAGCTATGAGATCACGGAAGAAATGAGAGAGAGGCTTTCCGATTTTTACGGCGGCTATGCCGAGGAACAGGAAACCTTTGATAAGATCCGCTCCCTTTATGAGGATACGGGATATGTGATCGATACCCACACGGCGGTGGCTGCCGCGGTGTATGACCGCTATCAGGAGGAGACGGGAGACAGGACGCCAGCGGTAATCGCTTCCACGGCGAGCCCCTTTAAATTCGCCAGAAGCGTGATGACGGCCATCGATCCCGGATACGGAGAAGTAACCTGGGATGACTTCGCCCTCGTGGACGAGCTTTCCAGAATTGCAAACGTGAAGGTTCCTGCGGCGGTGGAAGAGCTGCGCACCGCGCCTGTGCTTCATACGGCGGAATGTGAAAAGGGTGAGATGGAAGCGATGGTAAGGGAGTTTTTAAAGATCTAAAAGAATGCAGAAATGAAAAACGGGAGCATGAGCGGAGCGGGCGTAAGCCTGGAGCGCGAATGCTCCCGTCGATGCTGGGAGTGCCCAAATCCTGGAGCATTCGGTTTATTCGAAGCACAGGGGTACGGTTTTAGGGGCATTCCTTCAGCCCCGTCCGTTCCAGAAATTCCTCCACTGAGGAAATGCCGGTCAGCGCATTAGCCCAGTTTTCAAAGACAGAAGGCTCTGTTTCTGTAAGGATGCGTGTTTTCAGCCAGTCAGGAACCTTCCCACAATTTTCAAGGACCAGAAGAAGGATTTCTGCCATACCTTCCGCTTTGCCGCCACGGAATTCGGCCTGCCCGAATTTCCTCATTTCCTCTGCCTCATTATACTCAAAAATTGACATGGCAACCACCTCTGTTCTTTGACTTAGCAGGAAATCTGAAAGAATTCCTTCTGCAATGCATTCTGTCACAGCCTGTTCTACTGCTTTCTCGATCGCCTTCTTTTCCCCTGTATATTTTCTGACCTTTGCTACAAACTGACTGTATTCCCGCAGTGTTTTACAGCGTTCCATCAGTTTTGAGTTGAATCCGGGATTGATATTCAGAAAGCGCACCTTCAATTCCAGAGAAGGATCGTTTTCCTTCTGCCAAAAAGCGTCCGACAGTTTCAGGGTAGTGTCCTCCGGCGCACTTCGGATTCCGTTATAGAAAACAATGAAATGTGGAGCGGGAATTTTCGTAAGGGTGGACGAATACAGCGAATCTTTAATTACATATTTTTCCATAAGCCGGGCAATATAAAAGAGATCCCGGAGGGGCATATTTGGATTTCATGTGGACTGATGTTCGTACAGCATCATTTTTGCATCCAATAAAAAGGATACATCATTTTTCATGGAGAGATAGACTGCATTTTCCAATGTAGTGATTTCAAGATCCTCAACAGTCCGATAGTCCGTGCCATTCAGGGCATTGTACAGTTCAAGAAGCGTTTCCTTGTTGCTGTACAGCATACGGAAGACCGTATCCTTGTGCTTTGCGTTGACGGGAGCTTCCATCTTGGGCGTCATTTCTTTCATCATACCTCCATTTCCGTAAAGCGTTCTCCATGGTTGAGAGATTCTTTACATGTACGACAGGAGCAGCATACTTTTCAAATGCTCCTGCTTTTCGTTGTGCTGGTTAAAAACTGGAATTAAGCATAGAGCTTCTGAAAAGAATGTCAGATGAAACAAACGGCGGTGACACCGCCAACAGCCGAACGGCTTACAGAAATTTTATGCTTGTCCGCATTATAGCATCTTATTTTCCCACGTTCAACAGGAATTTCCCGGTTTTGCTTATGCACAGGAAATTTCCTGCGGTATTCTGTTGACAATCCCCCTTCATCGCTCTATACTGAAAGAAAAACCATAAGAAACAACATTTATATGATTTAAAATTCAACAAGAAACAACGATAGGAGAGAGAAAAGAAGCGTTTGGAGGGAACTATGGAAAAATTCAACACGAATCCAACGGCAAAATCGGACAGAATCCCACGGCTTGTGGAGAATCTGTATCGGAAGATGCCGGAGATTGAGGCCGACAGGGCGGTGCTTCTGACGGAAAGTTATCGGAAGACGGAAGGGGAGCCCACGGTGATGCGCCGGGCGAAGGCTTTTGCGCATATTCTGGCGAATATTCCGATCACCATCCGCGAGGAGGAGCTGGTGGTGGGAAGCTCCACACTGGCCCCCAGAGGCTGTCAGACCTTCCCGGAGTATTCCTGGGAGTGGCTGGAGGCGGAGTTCGATACCATCGAGAAGCGCTTGGCGGACCCCTTCTATATTTCGGAGGAGACCAAGGAGAGGTTGAGAAAGGTACATACCTACTGGAAGGGGAAAACCAACAGTGAGCTTGCCCTGTCCTATATGGCGCCGGAAACGGTGAAGGCCATGGAGCACAACGTGTTTACCCCCGGAAACTATTTTCACAACGGTGTAGGCCATGTGACCGTGCATTATGACAAGGTGCTGGAGAAAGGCCTTTCCGGCATCATCCGGGAGGCGGCAGAAGAGCTGTCCCGCTGTCAGGTGGGGGATGCGGATTATGCCACGAAGCACTGCTTCCTGGAGGCGGTGATCATGAGCTGTGCGGCTGTGATCGGTTATGCGGAGCGCTATGCGGCTCTGGCAAAAAAAGAAGCGGAGAGCTGTGCGGATCCTGCCAGACGGAAGGAGCTTCTTCAGATCGCGGACAACTGTTCCCGTGTGCCGAGGGAAGGCGCAAAAAGCTTTTGGGAGGCCTGTCAGAGCTTCTGGTTTATCCAGCAGCTTCTGCAGATGGAAGGGAGCGGACACTCCATTTCTCCCGGCCGGTTTGACCAGTATATGTATCCCTATTATAAAAAGGATCTGGATGCG
>CAJFMW010000102.1 GCA_904392525.1 uncultured Eisenbergiella sp. | reverse complement strand
CCCCAGCCGCAGGAAACCACAAAATACAGATCCAGCACGATATTGATCACGGCTGAAATTCCGAGAAAAATCAGCGGAACCACGGAATTTCCAACCGCCCGGAGCAGGGAGGCGTAATAATTATAAAGAAAGGTTCCCCCGATCCCCCAGAAAATCACCCACAGATATTCCCGCATCAGTCCGTATACCTCCTGCGGCACGGAAAGCAGCCGCATGATCCCGTCCAGAAAAACGAACACGCCCACATTGATCGCCACGGTAACGGCCGCAATCATCAGAAAGGACACGAACATGTCCTCCTGCAGCTGCTTTTGGTTCCCTTCTCCATAACGGATGGAGAACATGGCTCCGCTTCCCATGCATAGGCCGAGCAGAATGGAGGTCAGAAAGGTCATCAGCGTATAAGCGCTTCCCACTGCCGCCAACGCGTCCGCGCCGAGAAACTGCCCCACAATCAGCGTATCCACCACATTATAAAGCTGCTGAAGCAGATTTCCGCAGATCATCGGAAACGCAAACTTCAGCAGCGTCTTTGTGATATTTCCCTGTGTCAGATCCATCTGTGCCATTTTTTCTCTGTCCGCCCTCTTCTTTCCGCTCTTTTTCCTGATATTGTATGATTTTCTTGACATTGTCATAATATCAGCCTTACACTGAAGCTGTATATTAAAAAAGCAGCCTTTTTTATAAAAATATTGCGGTTTTACAAAAAACGCCGCTCACGGCGGCGGCAGGGGGGGTAAGGTATGATTGTCAATCAGCTTAAGACGCTGGACAGCAAGGAAGGGATCATGGAACGGATCTCAAGCGGCTTTCCTCTTTCCGTCTATCAGACCGATTTTTCTCTGTCCCCCGCACCCGTTCCCTGGCACTGGCACGAGGATTTTCAGCTCTGTCTGGTGAACCGGGGCGCGGTGCGCTTTCATGTGGTTCATCAGAGCTGCCTGCTGACAGAAAATACCGGCCTTTTCATCAACTGTCGGCTGGCGCACATGGCGGAAGCGGAAAGTCCGGACGCTTCCTATTACGGCATCAACGTACACCCGGATCTGATCTGTCCGCGCCCGGACAGCCGGGTTTATCAACAGATGCTGCTTCCGCTCCTTCAGTTATCCACATCCTCCGTCTTTCTTTTCAACAAAAGCACGCCGGACGGCCTGCGTCTCACAGAGGCGTTTTCCCGGATTCTGGAGCTTTCAGAACAGCCGGAGATTCCGGGCAGGGAACTGCTCATCCAGAGCGCACTGCTGGGCGCCTGGCCGGGCGTTTTTAACATCGTCCGTGGAAGCGGGAAAAATGTCAGCGCCTCCGAAAATCAGCGTCTGAAGGAAATCCTTCTTTATCTGGATGCCCACTACCCTGAAAAAATCACCCTGGAAGCCGTCGCCAGCCACATTCATCTGAGTCCCGGTGAATGCAGCCGCTTTTTCCGCCGCGCAACAGGACTGACGCTGTTTTCCTATCTCCTGCAGTATCGGATCCGTCAAAGCGGAAAACTCCTTTGCAGAACCGATCTGAGCATCGCGCAGATCGCGCTGGAATGCGGTTTTTCCTCCCAGAGCTACTTCACGGCCTGCTTCCGGAAGTTGGAGGGCTGCACGCCGCAGCAGTACCGGCACCGGTATCAGACCTGTTAAATTTCCTGCCCTCTCCGCTCGCGGAAAGCCTTCCACTGGTTTTCGAAAAAATAATCCGGTTCCGGTATGGGGCGGACCGGCCGCCAGGTGATCAGGCACTCCTTAGGCAAAAGCCGGATTTCCTGAATCATTCCTCCCAGTCTGCCTTCATCCATCCTGCACCGGTACAGTTCAGGCATTTTTTCTCCCGGCTTCTCTCCCTCCGGGCTGGTATAGAGGGCGGATCCTCTGCTTCCACCGCCGCGCCGGACATAGTCCAGCATGGCGGACAGATACACCTTCTGTGAAATCAGCATATCCAGCAGGTGGTACAGCATTCCTCCCTGCCGGTAATCGCTGATCCGGACATCTGCCTCAAAATGCTGCAGCTGCTTTGTGGTTTCCTCCAGTGCGGCTTCCAGCCCCTCCTCGTTCCGGATCATTCCGGCTGCCCTGCTCATACGCAAAACCGCTTTTTCCCAGATTTCTCCCAGATTGGATTTTTCTTCCGACAGAGCAAGCAGCTTCATTCGTTTTCCGGCTTTCTCCACACAGAATTTCCTGGCCTCCTCCGATTGCTTCCATGGCATCCGGTTTCTTACGAAAGCGATATATTCCGCAGCCCGGACGGCACCTGTCTGCCCGGCATTGAGAGCCGTCCCGCCGGGCCGGGTTACGCCGTGGCTTCCGCATACCTCTCCCACCGCAAAAATCCCTTCTATATTGGTCTGCCAGTGACAATCCGTAGAAAGCCCGCCATTATTATGCTGAACACAGACAGCGATCTCCAGCATTTCCTCGCGCAGGTCCACTCCATGCTCCAGATAAAATGACACGGCGGGCTCATTCATATGAAGCAGCCGCTCGATGGGCGTACCGAAGCAGGCACCGGCAGAGCGTAAATATTCACGGGCCTCTTCCGGAAGCTTTTCAAATGCAACCGTCTCTCCTCCCGGATTATGGAGAAAATCCAGAAATACCCGCCTTCCTTTCAGGATCGTTTCCTGATAAACCAGAAGATCGATCAGAGAAGAACCTCCGAAAATCTTGCCGGAGTCAAAGGGCCACTGATACCCCTTCAAAAAGGTCAGGTACTGCACCTTCCCGGGCTCTTCAAAATAGTCCATCAGAAATTCCCGCTCATTCTTCCCCTCCCTGTCGGTGGAAATGAAACGCGGAAGCACCTGCATATAGGTTCCGCTCACATTCCAGCGGGGCTTCAGGGAAGCCATTCCAAACTGCCATTCTGTCAGATTCTTTCCTTTTACACCGGCCTCGAAGGCGATTCCGTTGCTGCCAAGCTGCGAGGCCGGATAAACACTGTCATGGTACATACCGGCCGGACCGCCGGTTGCAAGCACCACATTTTCACACCAGATGAGCACGAATTTGCTGCGGTCCGTTACGCTTTTATCCAGGCAGAGCGCTCCATGCACCTTTTCATCCTTTACCAGAAGCTGGATCAGCTGCATATGATTCAAAACCGGGATCTGCCGCTCTCCGGCCTCCCGCTCCAGACATTCCGTCATGATTTTGGAGGTATAGGGGCCCACGCTGGAAGCCCGTCTTCCCCTGTCGTGATCCGTCTGATAGCCGATGTATTCCCCATATTCATTATCCGGAAAAGGGACCCCCAGCTCCGTCAGATAGTAAAAGCATCTTGCGGACAAAGCCGCCTCGCACAAGGCCAGATCCCCATCCACACACTGTCCCCGGAAAAGATCCTCCGCCATGCCGCGGACACTGTCCGCTTCCTTTCCGGCTAAGGACAGCTTATAGTAGGTCTGCTTGTCGGACCCTGTATTGCGTGAGGTTCCCGCCTCCACATTTTCAGCAAGAATCGCAAGATCACGCACCCCGTATTGATACAGACGCACCGCAGCGGCATATCCCGCCGCTCCCGTTCCCACAACCAGGGTCCGCACTTCCTTTTCTATAAGCACTGTCGCCATGGTTTTTTCCCTCCCTGTGAAACATCTTTAAGTCACAATGTTTCTGAATGAAACAGGCTGCGCCCTTCTGCGCACCTACAGCCTCCGGATATGAAAACCGCCGTCAATATCCAGATAACTTCCCGTAGTATAAAGAATCCTGTCCGAGCAGAACAGGCTCACAGCATCCGCCACATCCTCCGGAGTTCCCCAGCGTCTTATGGGAAAAACGCCCTGTTCAAGCATGGCATCATATTTTTCCTTCACCGCGCTTGTCATATCGGTGGCGATTACTCCCGGCCGCACCTCATGCACCAAAATTCCTTCCGGAGCGAGCCGATCCGCAAACAGCTGTGTAATCATGGCGACACCAGCCTTTGAAATGCAGTATTCGCCCCGTGAGGTGGAGGAAACTTCCGCGGAACAGGAGCCCACGTTCACAATCGTTCCCCTCTTTTTCCCGATCTGTTCTTGTCTCAGCATCTGGTTTGCCACAAGCTGCGTCAGGAACAGGGTTCCCTTCGTATTGATCCCCATCACCCGGTCAAAGCTCTCCTCGCTCATCTCCAGGATGTCCTTTCTCTCAAGCGGAGCCACTCCCGCGTTATTCACCAGCACATCCACCCGTCCAAAGCGGGCGAGCGTCTCGTCCAAAAGCCGCCTGCGGTCCTGCGCGCAGTCAATGCTTCCCTGTACATAATGCCAGGTGATGTTCAATTCCGTCAGCTTTCCGAAAGCCTCCTCATATTTTTCCTTCGCGCCGGTGGCCAGCATCACTACCTGGTAACCGTCCAGCCCCAGCTGCTTCGCAATGGCATAGCCGATTCCCCGGCTCGCCCCCGTCACAATTGCCGTCTTTTTTTCCATTTTTCCCTCCATGTCGGAGCATCCTTTGCTCCGACCGCGCGCAAAAATTGCATATGCGATTTTTGCGCTGCGATCACAGCAGTTTTGCGGCGCTCCAACGCAAAACTGCCGATTGAAAAATAAGCCATCGGGCTTATTTTTCAATCTTCCCTCTCTGCCTCAGCGTGTTTCCTGCTGATATTCCTTGTAGTATTTGAGATAAACATCCGCATCCCGGACGATACATCCCGTAGGTTTCCCTGCCCGGATGAGATCTCCGCATTTCCCGCAGGCAACGCAGGTCTTGAAAGGATCTATTCTTCCGCTTTCCATGATCTGCTTCGGAAATGCCGGGTCAGCGAAGGACATCCTTCCGAACAGCATATTATCACACAATCCTTCCTCCACTGCACCGGCGGCATACAGATCGGAATACTGCCGCAGATAAGAAGGCCCGGAGGCAGAGATGAACATATCCGGAACCTCTTTTTTCACCTGACCGATTCCGTTTATGATTCTGGCAACTCCAAAGAGCGGATGCTCGTCCGGAATATATTTTCCGCCGTCAAAAGGACGGGTAACATGGGTGCTCACATAAGGGTTCCCCATGGTCAGGTTCACCATCGGAAGACCGTATTCTTCATGAAGCTCACGCACCAGGCGGATGGGCTCCTCCATATCCGGCTCCGCACCCTTTCCTTCCTTCACGCCGAAGCCATAAGGCCAGGCAAAACCATCATAGATTCCAAGCCTTGCCGTCACCAGAAACCGCCCGTTCTCATGCACCTTTGCCGCAGCGATGCCGTTTCTCAAAAGGCGGGTACGGTTTTCAAAGCTTCCTCCGTAAAGCCCCGGCCGCTGCCAGGCTGACAGCAGCTCCATCAGCAGATATCCGTGACAGGCCTTGATGTCCACGGCATCAAAGCCTGCCTCCCTGGCGAGGAGGGAAGCTTCCCCGAATTTTTCTTCCAGTCCCTTCAGGTAATCATCCGTCACAATACAGCTGTCGTCGGCAGGGCGAAGCTTTTCATATTCCGGATGCCGGTATGCGATCATCGGAGCCGGCTTCCCTTCCGGATTGGAATAACGTCCGCTGTGGTTGGCCTGCATAACCAGATAAGGAGCAAAGCCGTTGGCTCTGATACCGGCCTCCCGGATGGCAGACGTAAACCTTTTATACTGCTCCAGATTCTCCCGGGTCAGCATGAGCTGATGGGCGCTGGAACGCCCCTCCGGCACAATGGAAATGGCCTCAAACCAGATCATTCCGCTGCCACCTTCCGCATCCCTCACATACCTTCTTACAGTCAGCTCCGAAGGCGAGCCGTCCGGAAGCGCGTCCGCTCCTTCCATGGGCGCGATTCCCATGCGGTTTTTCAGCGTGACATTTCCGAAGGACGCCTCCTGCAGCAGCACGCGGGTGTCGCTGGCAAAGGGCAGGTGGATCTGCAGTTCCTCCGCTTTTGCTTTGATTTCCTCCAGGCTTTGATAGGAGAATTTTTCATGCTTCATTTGTGTTGGTATTGTTCTCACCGAAGTTTTCCTCATAATGATCATAATTTCCGTATTTTTTCCACAGGTCCATCATCATCTCATAGCGCTCCAGCGGAAGCCCCGTGTACACACAGTTGGAGGTGGAGAAAATATAGCCCCTGCCGTTCGCCATTCCCTCCCGCAGCGCGCGGAGCACATCCTGGCGGCATTCCTCCTCCGTTCCGGTCTGCAATAGCCCGCAGTTCACATTTCCCACCAGCGCGATGTCATTTCCGATGATCTTCCTGACCTCCGGTATGGATACACCTCCCTGGGGGTCCAGCGAGTGGATGGCATCCGGGCCGCAGTCCGCCATCTGCTTCACGATGGGCATGATGTTCCCGTCCGTATGCTTGATCGTATAATATCCCATCTTCCGGTATTCCGTGATGACCTCCTTCAGATAGGGAACGATGAATTCGTCAAAATTATCCGGGCTGAAAAAGGGATTCACGTTGAAGCAGTAATCCGAGCAGAGCGCAAAACCGTCCAGCAGATGCCCCTTTTCATCCAGCTTCCTGGCAAACTCCAGCGACTGCTCCACCCGCGCCGCGGATTCCGCGTTCAGCCCTTCCGCATCCTCGTACATCCGCATGGAAAACTCCATCATCCCCTCTCCGTCCGGAATGGCCCAGGTTGGATCCCCATGCATCATGATATAGTATTCATCCCCGGTCTTTTCCCGGATCAGCTCCAGCAGCCACTGGGTGTTTTCCAGGTCTCCCGGATTGGGATGGATGAAAATGGCGCTGTGCCCGTATGCCTTGGCCGTATCCACATAAAGCTGCGCCATCTCATTCATGTGAAGCTTCTTTTCTGACAGGCTCATCTGATTCCACTGCTCATAAAAACGGTGAGAAGGGTGAACCTTCCCGAATTTTTCCATGGTGAGAAAGAACACCAGCTCAAAGGTGGGGACCTGCCCTCCCACCGGTTCACATTTCAAAGTTTTGATGAATTTTTCCCGATTCGTCATTAAACCCTCCTCCTCTTCTACACATAAGACGGCTTTTCCCGCCGTCAGTTCCCCATTTGATAATAATCCGCTTTTCACAGAAAGTAAACAAATGAATCATTCTTTTACTGTCTGATCATACTCTTTTTCCACATATAAAAAACGGAGCCGGTACCGCCTTCCTTTCGGCAGTACCGGCTCCGGTAAATATAGAACTCCAATCCCTTCATTCCAACCCTTTTCAGACCAGCTCCTTATTCTTAAAATACATTTCCTGAATCCGCTCCAGCGTGATTTCCGAAAGGCGTTTTCTGTCCTCTTTGGAAAGCTGGTCCGGATAAATCGGTTCCCCGTATTCCAGCACCACATGGGTCTTTTTGATCGTCGGAAGATGATCCTCAAAAATGCTTCCCGCATTGTTGATGGCCATGGGAACAATGGGGCAGTTCGTCTTCTCCGCGATCTTAAAGCTCCCTCCGTGGAAGGGAAGGAAGGTGTCGGCCACCTTATTGCGGGTTCCCTCCGGGAAAATGCAGATAGAAATGCCGGCTTTAACTTTCTCGATGGCCGTCATGATGGTCTTCATCCCCTTCTTCAGATCCTTCCGGTCCAGGAACAGGCAGTGCAGGTTCCTCATCCAGTGGGAAAGGAGCGGAATCTTCTCCATCTCCACCTTCGCAATGTATCCGGTCATGCGCGGCACGCGCACATAGGTCATGACGATGTCAAAATAGCTCCGGTGATTTCCGATATACAGAACCGCCCTGTCCTTCGGCACCCGGTCCAGGCCGATGCAGGTCACCTTTACGCCGGCAAGCCTGAGCACCCAGCGAAACGCCCAGTTCACAATGGCAAGAGAGCTTCTCCCTTTCAGATCCATGTTGAACTTTCCAATGATCCACTCCGCGATCAGAAGCGGTATACTCAATATTAAAAACAGCACGACGAAAACAGCGACACAGATTAAACGGATCATGGGAGTACCTTCCTTTGTCTTTCATTCAGTCAGGCCGGGAAAAGCCGCCGGATGTCTGCATCCGACGGCGCTGCGGCCTTTTTCAGTATATACTACCCGTTTCCCGAAAGCAACCTGTTTCTGAGAGGTTTTCTCAGCCACACGGTGTTCCGTTCTCTCCCCACCGGCTGATGTTCTCCCGATACCGCTCACACGCTTCTGACCAGGCCCCGGCATCCTCGGGCTCATATCTTTTCACCGGCTCTGATGCCGCGATGATGCTTCGAAGCTCAGAAAGACTGCCGATCTGTCCCGCAGCCATAAGCTGCAGCGCCAGATTGCCATAAACGGTGGCTTCCACCGGCCCGGCGCAGACCGGACGGGCGCAGGCGTCTGCGGTAAACTGGCAGAGAAGACCGCTCTGCGTGCCGCCGCCCACCATGTGGATGACCGGATAATCCTTTCCGGTACAGGTGCGGATCTCGTCCAGCGTCAGCCGGTATTTTAATGCCAGGCTCTCATCGATACAGCGCACGATCTGCCCTTCTGTTTCCGGAACGGGCTGGCCCGTCCGCCTGCAGAATTCCCGGATCCGTTCCGGCACGTCTCCTGCGGGTACAAATTCCGGCGCATCGGGATCAATCAGGCTGCGAAACGGCGCTTCTTTTGCCGCCAGCTTTTCCAGCTCTCCGAAGCTGTATTCCTTTCCCTCCCGCATCCACTGACGACGGCTTTCCTGCACCAGCCACAGGCCGA
The DNA here is from genome assembly GCA_904392525.1 of uncultured Eisenbergiella sp. Classification (GTDB taxonomy): domain Bacteria; phylum Bacillota; class Clostridia; order Lachnospirales; family Lachnospiraceae; genus Eisenbergiella. The sequence continues at coordinate 1,487 of CAJFMW010000102.1, read as the reverse complement.
TGATATTTTTCAGGAAGGAAATGCGTCCGCCGGCGCCGCCTTCGTTGGCGATATTCAGCCTCCTGCTGTCCTGTGTAATGATGGGAGCCGGCAGTTCCGTTCCAAACAGGCTCCAGGTTCCGCAGCTGATGAAAATGAAATCCTTTTCCTGCGTGGGAACCGCCGCCATGGCGCACTGGGTATCATGTCCCGCGCCCGCCACCACCAGCATCGGCTCCAGGCCCAGCTCCTGTGCGATTTCGGTCCGTAAAGGGGACAGCGGCGTTCCGGACGGAGACACGGGAAGAAGAATGTTCCCCGGCAGGCCCAGCGCTTCCACCACCTCTTTTGACCAGGTCTTATCCACCGCATTCAGAAGCTGTGTTGTCGATGCAGCGGAATACTCACAACATTTTTCCCCACAAAGGAAATAATGAAAAAGATCCGGCATCATCAGCATGCAGTCCGCACGGTCCAGAAACTCTTTTCTGTTCTGGGCCAGATACAGAAGCTGAAATACCGTATTGATTTCCATAAACTGCGTGCCGGTGATCTGGTAAAAACGATCCGCATCCAGCAGAGCAAAGCTCTTCTCCAGCATGCCGTTCACCCTTCCGTCCCTGTAGTGCACCGGATTTTCCAGAAGATATCCCTGCGCATCCAGCAGGCCGAAGTCCACCCCCCAAGTGTCCACGCTGATGCTGTCCACCTTTCCGCATTTTTTCGATTTCAGAAGTCCCTGTTTAATCTCGTGGAACAGAAGCAGGAAGTCCCAGTACATCGTTCCCCCAAGCGTCACCGGATCGTTGGAAAAACGATGCAGCTCCTCCACGCTTATTTTTTCTCCATCAAAACTTCCCGCCATCACTCTGCCGCTGGAAGCGCCCAGATCGACGGCAAGCATCTTTTTATCTGTTTTTTTCATTTTTCCGGCGTCTCCTTTCCTGTTAAAAAAGGGGCCGTGCATACGGCAGTTCACCATATACCGGCCCTTTTTTCTTATCTTTCCTGACTGCTCTTTTTATTTATACAGCGGTCCGTACGCGGCGCATGCTCTGTAATCCTGTCCTTCCTTGTCCATGCCAAAGGCATTCCAGGCGGACGGACGGAAAATCTTTTCTTCCGGAACGTTATGCATGCTCACCGGAATCCGAAGCATGGAGCACATGGTGATCAGATCCGCACCGATATGTCCATAACTGATCGCTCCATGGTTGGCGCCCCAGTTGTTCATCACATCGTAAGCCGTTTTGAAGGCTCCCTTTCCGGTGGTTCTAGGGGCGAACCAGGTGCACGGCCAGGTGTAGTCCGTTCTCTTCCAGAGCTTGTCGGTCACCTCTGCCGGAAGCTTCACCGTCCAGCCCTCTGCGATCTGAAGCACAGGTCCAAGGCCCTTCACCAGATTCAGCCGGATCATGGTAACAGGCATTTCCGCTTCGGTCACAAAACGGGAGGAATATCCGCCCCCACGGAAGTATCCGAAGTCCGCCTCGTTCCAGGTGGTAGCT
>CAJFMW010000101.1 GCA_904392525.1 uncultured Eisenbergiella sp. | reverse complement strand
GAAGGCGGCGGTGCTCATTGAGGCGCTGCCCTACATCCAGAAATTCAACAGAAAGATCATTGTGGTAAAATACGGCGGCAGCGCCATGAGCAACGAGGAACTGCAGAAAAATGTGATCAAGGACGTGACGCTTTTAAAGCTGGTCGGTTTTAAGCCCATCATCGTGCATGGCGGCGGAAAGGCCATCAGCAGATGGGTGGAAAAGGTAGGCAAGGAGCCTTCCTTCGTGAACGGCCTGCGGGTGACGGATGAGGAAACCATGGAGATCGCGGAGATGGTCCTGGGCCGGGTGAATAAAAATCTGGTGACCATGGTGGAGGAGCTCGGCGTCAAGGCGGTTGGTATCAGCGGTAAGGACGGCGGCCTCCTGAAGGTGGAAAAGAAGTATTCCGACGGAAAGGACATCGGCTTTGTGGGAAACATCACGGAGGTGGACCCCAAGGTGATCTATGACCTTCTGGAAAAGGATTTTCTGCCCATCATCGCGCCCATCGGTCTGGACGAGAATTTTCAGACCTATAACATCAACGCGGACGATGCGGCCTGCGCCATCGCGAAGGCGGTGGGAGCCGACAAGCTGGTGTTCCTGACGGACATAGAAGGGCTGTACCGGGACATCAACGACAAGTCCACGTTTATTTCCAGACTGACGGCGAGCCAGGCGGAGTCGCTGATTTCGGAGGGAGTGATCGGGGGCGGCATGCTGCCGAAACTGGGAAACTGTACTTCAGCAGTCAGAAACGGCGTGAACCGGGTGCATATTCTGGACGGAAGGATTCCTCACTGCATGCTGCTGGAGATTTTCACCAATCAGGGAATCGGAACGGCCATCATTCAGGACGGAGACATGGCATAGAAAAAAGGAGCGGATGAGCATGAGCGAGACGATGAAGCAGTATATCGATGAGGCGGAGGCTGCCCTCTTGCATACCTATAACCGGTACCAGGTGGTGCTGGATCACGGCGATGGCGTGTATCTCTATGATATGGACGGAAAACGTTACCTGGATTTTGTGGCGGGAATTGCGGTTTTCGCGCTGGGCTACAACAACCAGGAATACAATGACGCGCTGAAGGCACAGATCGACAAAGTGATCCATACCTCCAATTATTACTATAACGTTCCCGCCATCGAAGCGGCGAAGCACATCAAAAAGGCTTCCGGCCTGGACCGGGTCTTTTTCACCAACAGCGGGGCGGAAGCGGTGGAGGGCGCGCTGAAAGCCGCAAGAAAATATGCGTTTCTGAAGGACGGGAGCACGGATCATGAGATCATCGCCATGAACCATTCCTTCCACGGCCGGACCTTCGGCGCCCTGTCCGTGACGGGAAATCCCCACTACCGGGAGGCGTTCGAGCCGATGATCGGAAATATTCGCTTCGCGGAGATGAACGATTATGACAGCGTGCTCTCCCAGGTGAACGACCGTACCTGCGCCATCATTCTGGAAACGGTACAGGGAGAGGGCGGCATCCACCCTGCGGATGAAGGATTCCTGAAAAAACTTCGCGCGCTCTGCGATGAGCGGGATATCCTGCTGATTCTGGATGAAATTCAGTGCGGCATGGGACGGACGGGAACCATGTTCGCCTGGCAGCGCTACGGCGTGAAGCCGGACATTATGACCACGGCCAAGGCGCTCGGCTGCGGCGTGCCGGTGGGCGCTTTCGTGATGACGGAAAAGGTGGGCGCCCATTCTCTGACCAGCGGGGACCACGGCACCACCTATGGCGGAAATCCGCTTGCCGGAGCCGCCATTTGCAAGGTGTTCGAGCTGTATGAAAAGGAAAATATCCTGGAGAATGTGAACCGTGTGGGCGCTTATCTGGGGGAAAAGCTTCAGACGCTGGCGGAAAAGTATGATTTTATCGAAGAAAGCCGGGGCGTGGGCCTGATGCGGGGGCTTGCCTGCTCGATTCCCGTGGGGGATATCATCAACCGGGCGCTTGAGAAGGGGCTGATCCTGATCAATGCGGGAAGCAATATCATCCGTTTTGTGCCCCCTCTGGTCATTTCGGAGCAGAACGTGGACGATATGATCCGGATCCTTACGGAGTGTCTGGATGAGACGGCAGCCGGAAAAGGGAGAACCGAATGAAGAATAAAAAGACAAAGGAAACCGGAAATCACAGAGCCTCTCTGCGCTCCAGAATATTTGCCGTGGCCGCCCTTCTTGCGGCCACGGCGCTTCTGATTTATTTTGGAATCGGAAGCGACAGGCTGGCAAAGCTCTCTCCGATTCCTGAAAATGCGCTGGTGGACAAGCCCACGCTGAACCTGTGGTATACGGATGAATCCTTATCCGATTTTCTTGCAGCCGCAGCGCTGGATTTTTCGGAGGGAAGCGAAGTGCGTGTGATTCCAAGGCTGGTGTCCGGACTGGAGTATCTGGAAAGCATCAATGAGGCGTCGTTGGATACCAGCATGGTTCCGGACGTTTATATCGTCGGAAACGACAGTCTGGAAAAGGCATGGCTGTCGGGACTGGCGAGTGAAGTCCGTGAGACGGACTACGTCACTGCGGAAAATTTTCCGGAGACGGCGCTGTCTGCGGTCACGTATCAGGATCATCTGATCGGATATCCTTTCTATTACGAAACCAGCGCTCTGGTCTATAATCTGACCTATCTGGAGGAAGCGGCGGCTGATCAGCTGCAGGCGGAGGCGGATGCTCAGGCCGGACAGGAGGCGATGGCGGCTTTGGATGAAAACGGGGAGCCGGTGCCGACGGACGGAAGTGAGGCAGAGGGCCAGGCGGCGGACGGTCAGGCGACAGCGGATGATCAGGCGGCGGAGGAAACCGGTGCTTCCGAGGCACAGATTTCGGAACGGACGCAGGCGCTTATCCCGGAAACCATCGAGGACATTCTGAACTTTGCGGACAGCTACAATGCGCCGGAGCAGGTGGAGGCGGTTTTTCGCTGGGATGTTTCGGATATTTTTTATAATTACTTTTTTATCGGAAATTATGTGGATGTGGGAGGACCCCATGGAGATGAGGAGGAACAGATCGATATTTACAATCTGGATGCCATCCGCTGTCTGACCGCTTATCAGGAGCTGACCCAGTATTTTTCCATCGATCCGGAGGAGGTGAGCTACGAATCCGTTGCGCAGGAATTTCTGGATGGTAAGCTGGTGTTTACCATCGCGACCACGGACATGATCTTCAGGCTGGAAGAAGCCGCGGCGGACGGCAGTTTTCCATATGAGTACGGTGTGGCCCGCGTGCCGGACATTGACAGCGAACTGATCACCAGAAGCCTGTCCGTGACGAATGCGGTGGTGGTGAACGGATACAGTGAAAAGAAGGATGTGGCGAATGAGTTCGCACGTTATCTGACGGAAACGGCGGCGCAGAAGCTTTATGAAAGCTCCGGAAAGCTGCCCGCGAACACGCAGATCGGTCTGCCGAATGAACAGGCCGGAATCTTTGCGGAGGAATATGCCGCTTCGGTGCCCATTCCGAAGATGATGACCACGAGCAATTACTGGGTGCAGATGGAGATCGCGTTCACGCGTGTCTGGAACGGCGAGGAGGTATCCGCCGTACTGCAGGACATTTCCGAGCAGATCATGACGCAGGTAACAGGAGAGAGCTATACGGAGGAATATATCGAGCCTCCTGCGGAGGAAACAGAAAACTCCGATCAGACCATGGAATAAAATACGGCTTTCCCGGACAGAATGAAAACAAAGCATCAAATCTGACGGGAAAGGCGGAAACAGAATATGTGGGGTCTGATCATTGCGATCGTCTCCGGCGCGCTGATGAGCGTGCAGGGAGTTTTCAATACACAGGTGACAAAGGCGTCGAGCATCTGGGCGGCCAACTGCTTCGTACAGTTTTCGGCCCTGCTGGTATGCCTGACCGCCTGGGCGGTGACTGACAGAAGCTCTCTTATGGGAGTGTTTCAGGTTCAGCCGAAGTACATGCTTCTGGGAGGTGCCATCGGGGCGTTTATCACCTATACGGTGATCAAGAGCATGGATATGCTCGGGCCTGCGAGGGCGGTCATGTTCATCGTGGTGGCACAGCTTCTTGTGGCATATCTCATTGAGCTGTTCGGTATGTTCGGTGTGGAGAAGGCAGCCTGGGACTGGAGAAAGGCAATCGGCATGGCGCTGGCCATTGCGGGAATTGTGGTTTTCAAGTGGGAGTCTTAGGGATTCCTCGCCTGCATCGGGTCGCGTAAGCGACATCTTCCTTTCCGCCGCAGTGTGATCCACCGCTTAAAAAATAAGGCGTTCCCGGTTTGTCCGGGAATGCCTTACTTTCTTAATTCAATCATCTTATCGGAGCGTCTTTTTATCCCTCTGTCGAAGCCTCGCTGCTGTCTGTTGAAGCTACCAGAGTGGTGGTGATGGTCTTCTCCGTGTAGGCATTGTTTTCGATGCTCTGCACCGTGAGAGTCACCGTCTGCCCTGCACTGTAATACTGAAGCAGCGTCTGCAGCTGGGATACATCCGTAACGCTTCTTCCGTCCAGCGCGGTGATCACATCACCCCTGCGAAGTCCTGCGGCTTCCGCGTTGCTGCCGGCGGGAACATCGGATACATAAACGCCTGTGGGAATGCCATAGACTTCCGTAACGCTTTCGGGAACGGTGGTTACGGTGATGCCGATGCTTCCCCGGTCTGCTTTGTCCACTATTGTCAGCGTGGTTTCATTCATCAGCGTGTTGATGATGTCCGAAACCCTGGAGATCGGGATGGCATAACCCATGCCCTCGACCTCTGTGCTGGCAAGCTTTGCGGAATTGATACCGATGACCTCGCCCTGCATGTTCACCAGTGCGCCTCCGGAGTTGCCGGGGTTGATGGCCGCATCCGTCTGAATATAGGTGGCTGTGGTGCTGTTGGATCCATTTTCGTCCGCAGTTGTCAGGGTACGGTTGGTGGCGCTCACGATACCTGTGGTGACGGACTGGCCGTAGCCCAGCGCGTTGCCGATGGCGACCACCTGCTCACCGACCCGGAGAGAATCGGAATCGCCGAGTGTGGCGACCTTGATCTGGGACATGGTGTCGGAAGAGATATTCTCAAGCGGCACCGCGATGACGGCCAGATCGTTTCCGGAATCCGTTCCCTTCAGATTGGCTTCATAGGACTCATTGTCAACGAAGGATACGGTCAGGGAGTCGGCTCCCTCTACCACATGGTTGTTGGTGACGATCAGAAGCTCCGTATCATTCTGCCCGATGATAAAGCCGGAGCCAACGCTCTCCGTTTCCTCCTCCAGCGGCTGTCCGCCATAGTAGCCGAACATGCTGAAGTAGTTCTGCACCTCCTGTACGGAACGGTTTGTGATGGAAACGATGGATGGCATGACGGCCTCCGCAATGTCTGCTACGCTCATCTCGTCGGATGCGGAGGTAGAGGTGGTCTGAACGACCGTTGTGTTTTCAGTTGTGCTTTCGGCAGATGAACTCTGGCTCGTAGCTGCCTCTGCCTGAACCGCTGTGTATCCGGTCAGGTAATTCACGCCCTGGAAGGTGCCTGCAGCAACGCCGCCGAACAGGACGGCGCTCAGTGTGATGGCTCCGATTTTCTTTGCGGTACGGGCGGCTTTCCCGGAGGATTTCCGTTTCTTTGGCGGCTGCTCCGGAGCGGGAGTATGTATGTTATTGTAACCGCTTCCCATATTTTGATTTCCCATATTATAAGGATTCTGATTGTAGTTGTTATATGAATATTCTGACATCACTGAAATCTCCTTTCCCTGATGGCTGCTTTTTTAATTGTCTTTCTTTGTTTCCATGCTTTGCAGTATAGAGGGGATTTGTGATGAAAAAGTTGTGATTGTAGGGAACTATTGTGAAAAAAATAAGGAGAAATTGTGAACTGTGAAACAGGAAGAATTTTTGGGAAATTTTGGATGAAAACTGCCGTTATTCCTCTTGACAGCGGTATGAATGACTGTTATATTACATATAGAACAGATTGTTTCCGGCAGACTGCCGGAGACCTTCTTCAATTAAGAAACGGATCCCATATATGAGAGAAAGGGTGATTCATATGGCAGGTAAGAGAGATTATTATGAAGTGCTGGGCGTTGACCGGAACGCGGACGCCGCAGCGATTAAAAAAGCATACAGAAAGCTGGCAAAGAAATATCATCCCGATACGAACGCGGGCAACCGGCACGCGGAGCAGATGTTTAAGGAGGTGACGGAAGCCTATGAGGTGCTGAGTGATCCGGAAAAGAAGAAGCTTTATGACCGCTTTGGCCACGCGGCCTTTGACGGAAGCGCGGGACAGGGCGCGTATGGAGGCACGGACGGCGCAGGAGGCTTTCAGGGATTCAACGGTTTCCAGGGCTTTGACGGAAACGGCGGATACCGGGAATTTCATTTTGAAGGCGGCGATATGGGTGATATTTTCGGCGATCTTTTTGGTGACTTTTTCCATGGAAACAACGGCTTTCATGGAAGCAACGGCTTTCATGGAAGGGGAGGCCAGGGCTCGGGAAGCGGCTTTTATCAGAGCGGCTTCGGAGATTTCGGTGGCCGGCAGAAGGGCGCGGATCTGAGAGCGGAGGTTTCCGTCAGCTTTGACGAGGCGGCCTTTGGGTGCGACAAGGTGATCCGCCTGCAGAAGGGAGACGGCAGCCTGCAGTCCCTGCAGGTTCACATCCCGGCGGGAATCGAATCCGGGAAGAGTATCCGCTTAAAGGGCAAGGGCGCTTTGGGAACGGGCGGAGGTGAGGCCGGCGATCTTCTGCTGAAGGTGACGGTGGGAGAGAAGCCCGGATTTGAACGAAAGGGCATGGACGTATATACCACCGTTTCCATCCCGTTCACCACGGCTGTTTTCGGCGGGGAGGTAACGGTTCCCACCATTTCAGGAAATGTGGTCTGCAGAATTCGGGAGGGTACCCAGTCCGGCTCCAGAATCCGGCTCCGTGGGAAAGGGATTGTTTCCATGTCCAATCCGGGCGTTTACGGAGATCAGTACGTGACGGTGCAGATTCAGGTACCCACGAACCTGAACCGGGAGGCGAAGCAGAAGCTGAAGGAGTATGAAGAGGCCTGTGGTCAGGGCAGGGGCAGAAGAAACCGCAATCCTGCGGCGTAAGATGCGCAGATGGCGTGAGCGCGGTATTTGCGGAATAAATTCCTGGAAAAATTTTTCGAAAAAACTCCCGGAAAATTCCTCCGGGAAATAAAAAAAGGATTTTGGAAGAAAACGCAGAATAATAAAATAGCGGGTTTCGGGAATCGGCATTTTCCGGTTCCCGAGACGGATGAAACTTGCCGGGAAGGAAACAAAAAGCCTTTCCTTTTTTCGCTTAAAAAAAGCATGCGGCCGATGGGCTTTCGTATGCTGCGGGGGAACGTCAGATGACAACGATTCGGGAAAATCTGGAAAAGTGGGAAGAAAAATATTTAAGTCCCTACGCCACCCTGAGTAAAAATTCCCTGGGAAGGCTTAAGGATGAGGAGCCCTGCGACATCCGGCCGGTCTTTCAGCGGGACCGGGACAGAATTCTGCACTGCAAGGCATTCCGCAGACTGAAGGATAAGACCCAGGTGTTCCTGGCGCCGGAGGGCGACCATTATCGCACGAGACTGACGCATACGCTGGAGGTTTCCCAGAACGCCAGAACCATCGCAAAGGCGCTCAGGCTGAATGAGGATCTGGTGGAAGCCATCGCCCTGGGGCATGATCTTGGACATACGCCCTTCGGCCATGCCGGAGAGCGCGCGCTGAACAGGGTCTGTCCCTACGGCTTTGAGCACAGCGAACAGAGCGTGCGCACCGTGGATGTGCTGGAAAAGGACGGGCAGGGGCTGAATCTGACCTTTGAGGTGAGAGACGGCATCCGCAACCACCAGACGAAGGGCAATCCTGCCACGCTGGAGGGGCGGATCGTCCGGCTTTCCGACAAGATCGCCTATATCCATCACGACTGTGACGATGCCATCCGGGCGGGGATCCTGAAGGAAGAGGACATTCCGAAGGATATTCAGGAGACGGCCGGAAAAACCACGGGAGAACGGCTGGATCATTTCATCCACGACATTGTGACGAACAGCTTCGGGAAAAATGAGATCTGTATGTCTCCACCGGTTGAGGAAGCGATGAAGAAGCTTCGCGCCTTTCTGTTTACGAATGTCTATACCAACCCGTACGCAAAAGGGGAGGAGGGGAAGGCGGAGCTTCTCATAGAGACTCTGTATGATTATTATCTGCACCATCTGGAGAAATTATCCCCGGAGCTGATCACGCTCATGGAGCGGGGAGAGCCCAGGGAACGGGTGGTCTGCGATTATATCGGGGCGATGACCGATCGGTTTGCCATCGCTCAGTATGAGGAGATCTATATTCCCAAATGCTGGCCGAACAAGTAAACGGTCTGTGACGCTTAAGTGTGAAGGAGGTGTGAGGCCTGTGTTTTATCCGGACGAGCTGATCGAAGAGGTCAGGTCGAGAAACGATATTGTGGACGTGATTTCCGGTTATGTCCACCTGCAGAAGAAGGGGGCCAATTACTTCGGGCTTTGCCCGTTTCATAATGAGAAATCTCCTTCCTTTTCCGTTTCCCGTTCCAAGCAGATGTACTACTGCTTCGGCTGCGGAGCGGGCGGGAACGTGTTTACCTTTCTGATGGAATATGAAAACGACACGTTTCCGGAGGCCGTGAAGGCGCTGGCGGACAGAGCGGGCATCAGTCTGCCGGAGGCGGACGAATCGGAGGAGGCGAAAAGGGAGCAGAGTAAAAGAAGCAGGCTGCTTGCCATCAATAAGGAGGCGGCAAAGTATTTCTATTTTCAGCTCCGGGCGAAGCAGGGAGAATTGGGACTGAATTACCTGAGGGAACGGCAGCTGACGGACGAGACGATCCACCGTTTCGGCCTGGGCTATGCCAACAAGACGGCAGACGATCTGGTGCGTTACCTGAAGGGCAAAGGCTTTTCTGAGGAACTGATCCGGGAAGCCGGGCTTTGCAATACGGATGAAAAGCACGGTATGTATGATAAATTCTGGAACCGGGTAATGTTTCCCATCGAGGATATCAACCACCGGGTCATCGGCTTCGGCGGCAGGGTGATGGGCGACGGGAAGCCGAAATACCTGAATTCTCCGGAAACGCCCATTTTCGATAAAAGCCGGAACCTGTACGGGCTGAATTTTGCCCGGTCCTCGCGGAAGGGAAACATCATTCTCTGCGAGGGATACATGGATGTAATCGCCATGCACCAGGCGGGCTTCAATCAGGCGGTGGCCTCTCTTGGAACCGCATTTACGCTGGGACAGGCCGGTCTTCTGAAACGGTATACGAAAGAGGTTCTGCTGTCCTATGACAGCGACGGCGCCGGGGTGAAGGCGGCGCTTAGGGCCATCGGGATTCTGAAGGAAGCGGGGCTTACCGGCCGGGTGATCAATCTGGAACCCTATAAGGACCCGGATGAATTCATTAAGAATCTGGGGGCTGAAGCATTTCAGGAACGGATCGACAATGCGGAAAACAGCTTTTTATTTGAAATCCGTATGCTGCAGCGGGAATATGACCTGAACGATCCGGAGAAGAAGACGGAATTCCACCGCGCCGTGGCGAAGAAGCTCTGCGAGTTTCCGGAAGAGGTAGAGCGGGAAAACTATCTGGAAGCTGTGGCGGAGAAGTATCATATCGGCTTTGAAAGCCTCCGAAAGCTGGTGGCATCCACCGCGGCGAGTACCGGACTGGCCCGGCCGGTGGAACGGCCGAAATCGGGAATTCAGAAGAAAACCACGCCGGAGGACAACGTGAAGAAGACCCAGCGGCTGCTTCTGACCTGGCTGGCGGAGGAGCCGCAGATTTATCCGAAGATCGCCGCGTTTCTGTCGGCGGAGGATTTTACGGAGGAGCTGTACCGGAAGGTGGCGGACAGGCTGTTTGAGAATCTGTCCCGTGGTGAGGTGAACGCGGCCGCCATCATCAGCATGTTTCCGGAAGAAGAGGAGCAGAGAGAGGCCGCTGCCATTTTCAACACCAGCCTGGTAGAGCCGGAAACGAAGAAGGAAAAAGAGAAAGCCCTGCATGACATTCTGGTTTCCGTCAAACGGATCAGCTACGAATACAACAGCGGGCGTCTCGGCAGCGATGTGGAAGCCTTAAACCGCGTGATTGCCGGGAAACTTAGCAAAACGCATATTTCCCTTGATTAAGGATAACAATAGTAACATGCGCAGGAAGGATGGACGTAAAGATGGGTAAAAAGACACAGGAAAAAGCGGAAGAAGGAAAGAAGACTCCCGTCTCCGAGATGACTCCGGAGGAGCGGGCGGCGGCAGAGGCGAAGTTCCTTGAGCGGGTGCGCGGCCTGATCACGGTCGCGAGAAAAAAGAAGAACATTCTGGAATACCAGGAGGTAAACGACTACTTTGCGGATATGCAGCTGAATGAGGAGCAGTTTGACAAGCTGCTGGAGCTGCTGGAGCAGAGCGGTGTGGATGTGCTGCGCATCACCAGCGAAGAGGACGACATTCCGGATGAGGAGATCCTTCTGTCTGAGGAGGACGAGGTGGATATGGAAAATATCGACCTTTCCGTTCCGGACGGCATCAGCATCGAGGACCCGGTGCGTATGTATCTGAAGGAGATCGGCAAGGTGCCGCTTCTGTCCGCAGAGGAGGAAATCGAGCTGGCGCAGCGCATGGAGGACGGCGACGAGGATGCGAAGAAGCGTCTGGCCGAGGCTAACCTGCGTCTGGTGGTCAGCATCGCCAAGCGCTATGTCGGCCGCGGCATGCTGTTTCTGGATCTGATCCAGGAGGGAAATCTGGGTCTGATCAAGGCGGTTGAAAAGTTTGATTACCGCAAGGGTTATAAATTCTCCACCTACGCCACATGGTGGATCCGTCAGGCCATCACCAGAGCCATTGCGGATCAGGCGAGGACGATCCGTATTCCTGTGCACATGGTGGAGACGATCAACAAGCTGATCCGTGTGAGCAGACAGCTTTTGCAGGAGCTGGGACGGGAACCTACTCCGGAGGAGATCGCGGAGGAGATGAATATGCCTGTGGAGCGGGTGCGTGAGATCCTGAAGATTTCCCAGGAGCCGGTTTCTCTGGAAACACCAATCGGCGAGGAGGAGGACAGCCATCTGGGAGACTTCATCCAGGATGACAATGTGCCTGTGCCTGCGGATGCGGCCGCTTTTTCCCTTCTGAAGGAGCAGCTTAACGAAGTGCTGGGAACCCTGACGGAGAGAGAGCAGAAGGTGCTGCGCCTGCGTTTCGGACTGGACGACGGCCGCGCCAGAACCCTGGAAGAAGTGGGTAAGGAATTCAACGTAACCCGTGAGCGTATTCGTCAGATCGAGGCGAAGGCGCTGCGTAAGCTGCGCCATCCCAGCCGCAGCCGCAAGCTGAAGGACTATCTGGATTAAGCGCGGGGAAGGAACGAAAACAATGGAGCTGTCAAAACGGCTTTTTATGACCGCGTCCATGGTGGAGCGGGGCAGCATCGTGGCCGATGTGGGCTGTGACCACGGCTATACGGCCATTTACCTGGTGCAAAACGGGATCTGCCCCAGAGTGCTTGCGATGGACGTAAATGAAGGACCTCTGGCCCGGGCCAGAGAGCATATCCGGGAAGCGGGTTTGTCCGCTTACATAGAAACGCGGCTTTCCGACGGACTTTCCGCCATGCAGTGGGTGGAAGAGGAAACGGGCCCGGATGGCGGAGCGGGTCACGGCAGACGGCCGGAAGCGGATACCCTGCTCATGGCGGGGATCGGCGGAAGGCTTGCGGCGCGCATCCTGGAGGATGCGGCGCAGAAGCTTTTCCGGATGCGGACCGTCATCGTGCAGCCGCAGTCTGAACTGTGGCTGGTCCGCCGGACGCTTAACCGTCTGGGATACCGGATTGCGGCGGAGGATATGGTGAAGGAGGACGGCAAATTCTACACCGCGATCCTTGCCCGGAACGCGCACATGAATGATAGCGGCGAGGCGGATTATGCCGCGTCATATGATGTGGATGCTCCCGAAATGCCGCGGGGCCTTTTCCTGTCGGAGGAAGTCTGGCGGGAAGCGGGGGAGCGTTACGGTTATCCGCTGATCGTGAGCCGTCATCCGGTGCTGCTGGAATATCTGGAGGACAGCGTTCGGAAAAACGGCGCTGCCCGGGAGGCAATTCTGGCAGGAGCAGGAACCCATGCGGATGAGCATGAAGAAGGAAGCCCTGAGGAAGACGGCCTGAACAGGGTTCCTGAGAGGAGCCGGAATCGGCTTGTTCAGCTGGAAAGAGAAGCGGACCTTGCCAAAAAGCTTGCCGCGTGGATGCGGTCAGGAGACTGAAATGAGACGGAGAGGACGGCGAATCTAAAAGGAGTTGGGACGAAATGGTGAAGGTGACAGTGAACGGCGAATGCAGGGAATACCGGTCTCCCGTGACCTATGAGCAGCTCGCCGGGGAACATCAGGGGGAATACGGCCACAGGATTGTGCTTGCGGTGGCGAACAACAAGATTAAGGAACTGTATAAAAATGTGGCGAGGGATGTTACCGTGACCTTCCAGACCACGGCGGACCGGATCGGCCATGATACCTATGTGAGAAGCGCCTGTATGCTCATGCTGAAGGCGGTCAGCGATGTATCCGGATCCCTGCAGGAGGGGAAGGCCTCCGTGGAATTCTCCATCGGCCGGGGGTATTTTTGTCTGCCCAAGGGAAATCTGGCCGCCAGGGTGGTTTCCAGAAGCGGGGATGGCAGGGAGCGGATTGATCCCTCCTTTGTAGAACAGGTGAAGATGCGAATGCAGGAGCTGGTCCGGGAGAATCTTCCCATCATGAAGCGTGCCTATCCCACGGATGAGGCGATTGAACTGTTCGATTCTCAGGGAATGGATGACAAGGTGCGCCTGTTCCGTTACAGAAGGGGGTCCTATGTCAATGTGTACTGCCTGGACGGTTACTATGATTATAACTACGGTTATATGGTACCTTCCACCGGATATCTGCAGCATTTTGATCTGATCCCCTATCGGAACGGCATGATGCTCATGCTGCCGGACCGGCAGGAGCCGGAACTGGTGCCGGCATTTGAACCGAGGGAAAAACTCTTCCATGTGCTGGAGCGCTCCAACGACTGGGGAGCGGAGATGGGAATCGCAACGGTGGCGGATCTGAACGATAAGATCTGTGAGGGAAATCTTGCGGAAATGGTTCTGGTGCAGGAGGCCCTGCAGGAGCGTCGGATCGGAGAGATCGCCAGCGACATCGCCCACAGGGGAAACGTGAAGTTCGTCATGATTGCGGGCCCTTCTTCCTCCGGTAAGACCACCTTTTCCCACCGGCTGTCCATTCAGCTGAAAACCCATGGGCTGACCCCGCATCCGATCGCGGTGGACGATTATTTTGTGGACCGGAAAAAAACGCCGCTGGACGAGGACGGAAATTATAATTTTGAATGTCTGGAAGCCATCGATGTGGAGAAATTCAATCAGGATATGTGCGAACTGCTTGCCGGAAAGCGGGTGGAGATGCCCCGCTTTAATTTCAAGACCGGACTGCGGGAGTACAAAGGGGATTTTCTAAAGCTGGGAAAGGACGACATCCTGGTGATCGAGGGAATCCACGGACTCAACGACAAACTGTCCCATTCTCTGCCGCTGGAAAGCAAGTATAAGATTTACATCAGCGCGCTGACCAGCCTGAATGTGGATGACCACAACCGGATCGCCACCACGGACGGAAGGCTGATCCGCCGTCTGGTGCGGGACGCCAGGACGCGCGGCGCGAACGCCACGCACACGCTGCGCATGTGGAATTCCGTCAGAAGAGGGGAAGAGGAAAATATCTTCCCTTTCCAGGAAAGTGCCGATGCCATGTTCAATTCCGCGCTGATTTATGAGCTTTCCGTGCTCAAGCAGTATGCGGAGCCGCTGCTTTACAGCGTTGAGAGAGATACGCCGGAGTATTTTGAGGCGAAGCGGCTGCTGAAGTTTCTGGAATATTTCCTGGGCGTCAGCAGCGAGAACATCCCGCAGAATTCCATTGTCAGAGAATTTGTGGGAGGAAGCTGTTTCCGCGTATAGTGCACAAAGGACTTGCCAAAAACAGCTTAAAAAGGTATATTAGATGACAGAAAATGAGTAGGATGAATAATCGCGGCTGTCCGTTCTTTTTTCGAAAAGGCGGCAGGTGAGGAAAGTCCGGGCTTCACAGGGCAGGATGCCGGATAACGTCCGGTGGAGGCGACTCCAAGGCCAGTGCAACAGAAATAAACCGCCCC
>CAJFMW010000100.1 GCA_904392525.1 uncultured Eisenbergiella sp. | reverse complement strand
TGATTGGGGCCTACCATTATCTCAGTATTCTCAACAATGTCAAGCCTGCTTCGCACCACAAAGTGGCTCTGGGCTTGACATTGTTGAGAATACCGAGCAAGGTAGACAAGCCAATCAATACCGGTATCCACGTCCGGAACGTCGGTACTCAGTTTTCCGGAATCAGGGTACTGTAGCGCCAGAATATTCACCGTCCTTCAGGGCAAAGGACAGAATCGCCCGTCCCACATCATGCAGGCGGTAGCTATACTGACTGCGGTCAAGGTCCAGGATGGCGGATACCTCATTTCCGGAAAAGAGCATATTGTCCGGCGTGAAATCCTCGTGTCCGATCCCCGTCTCCAGACGATCGAAAAAATCAGCGGGAAGCTTCTCCAGAATTCTTCGCTCCCGCTCCAGAGCACGAAAAAATTTCGCAGATGAATCTGAAAAATCCGACGACGAGCCTACCGGGCCTCCCTCTTCAGCCGCTTTCCCACATTCTTCCATCTGCGTCCGATAATGTTCCCGCAGCTCCTGCAGAACACTTTTCCTGTCCAGGGGATAGCCCCGCACGCCCTGCGGCGGCAGACTGGAGAAGGTCCGGTGGATCTGTCCGCAGGCCTTCCCCAATGAATACATCTGATCTGTGGTAACGGTATTGTGATCCATCATCACACCCGGACAGAATTCCATGACCATGTAAGTGGTGCCGTCCGACAGCGTGCGCAGAACCTTTCCCTGAAAGGAAAGCGGACGGGGGCAGGGTACGCCTTCCCTCTGTGCGATGATCTGGCGCTGCATGGATTCCTCGATCCAGTCAAGCTGCTTTTGACTAAAGCGTTTCCTGCTGAACTGCTTGACCAGCCATGCCTTCTCGCCGCAGACAAGCTTCCATTTTCGGTTCATCCATCCGCCGGAAACCGGTGTGACCGAATCTCCGCGCAGACAGAAGGAGCGCTCCAGATCCGTCCAGATCGCTTCTTCCATCTCATTTTTCATATTGTCTCCTTCTCAAAGCGTTGCTCTGAGGCCTCTCATGTTAATCCGGATTTCAACCGAATCTTCTTCACAGGTATGGAGGAACTCCGGTCCCAACAGCAGGATAGCGCTGGCTCTGGCGAAAAGCGGAAGGATATCCAGCGGTGCCTCCACCACCCTACTCCTCATAATGTCCTCTACAGCTTATAATTCTTATATTCTGCATCTCGTCTATGTCATAGACCAATCTGTTCTGTTCATCTATCCGACGGCTATAGCCTGGCCTGTACTTCAACGGTTCCGGCTTTCCTGTCCCCTGCATGACTCCGTTTCGCTGTATATCCGCCAATAAAGTATTGATCTTCTTTAGCGTTTTCCTATCCTGTGTCTGCCAGTACAGATAATCAGAAAACCCCTGCCCCGTAAAGGTAAAATCATTCATTGTTCATGCGCTCCATAAAATCTTTAACCTTCTGTGTAGGCTTCCAATTATCCGATTCCATGTTCCTCAGTTCATCCAGCGAAAAAGAGATGGTCTGATTTTTTTCCAGCTGTTCATAGCTGCTGTCAATGCGCGCCAGGTATTCAACATTCTGTCTTGCCTTCAGAAGTTCATTATATTCCTTTTCTGAAAGCATCACAACATTTTCATTCTTAGGCCTGGCAATTACAACCGGCTCCCCACTGAACGCATAGTCCATATACTTTTTTAAATTACTTCTTAAATCAAGCGGTTTTGTTGCGATCATATTATTCCCTTCCTTTCACATACTTATATATGTACCTTTATATGTATCTTTACATGTACCTTTTTATGTACATATATTATATGTTATTATCATCTCCCCTTCAAGTGCTTTTATTTATCCAAGTATTACCTGTGCAGATACTTTTTAAGAAACATTTCACAACAACAGAGAACTGCCCTTACAGCAGAAAAATCACCGCCACCGCCGCATAACTGATCCATTTGTTCCGCCCCGCAGCCAGATAAATCAGTTCAAAAACAAACGAGAGCACAATGGACATCACCGCTGTTTCCCAGTTTTTCGTCAGAAGATGGGGAAAGCCCCACAGCAGAGAGCAGAACAGCCAGCCCCAGGGAAGGAAGGTTTTCCTCCCCTGGCAGAAAAAGAACTCTCCCGCCCGCTGCCCCAGCATGATTACGGTCAGAATGATGGCGGATTCTACCAGATAATAAAGATACTGAAACAGAAATCCTGCCGTCCCTGCGCTTCCGAATCTTTCCATAAAACGGCTCCATTCCGCGAAAGGTTTCAAGGTCATATCCCAGTTGGCCGTCATGAACAGAACGCCCGCCGCAGTCACCGCTGCGAGCAGAATCCATTGCACATGGCGCAGGCCTTTTCTGTCCTCCTCCGCCTCGTCAAACAGTGCTTTTCTGCGGGCCGCCTTATGTACAAGGCCAAGTCCGGCACACCAGACCGCACAGGTTAACGTCCAGTGGATACAGTGCTGCCAGAGCGCGGAAGGCGCCGCCCCATAAACCGCGCTTTCCGCCAGAATCACCACGACCTCCAGCGCCAGTGTAAGAAACACCAGAATTCCCAGCCCTACGCACAGCCATCCTTTTTTTCGCGTCATTTCCTGATCTCTTTCCATGATTTTCCATCCTTTCTCCATGCGCCTCTGCCGATGCTTCGGAAACTTTTTTCTCTTTCGCCCATCCGGCCCGGCGCAGCTTTTTTCATCGGTTATGAGTATACTCTTCTTTTTGCGCGCTGTTTCGCATCTTATCGCCGTATGACGCAGCTTGTCCGAAAGACGCTGTTTTTTCCCGGCCGCTGTGGTAAACTGTTTTCCAGAAAAGACTGTTTTGAGAAACGGGAAGGAACCGGAAATCATGAAAGTTTCAATCTTTGAAAATCCGACGGTCACAGAGGATCACGCGGAGATTTACTGCCAGTCGGCAACCAATGAGATTCTCTGGGCGGCCGGCCTGCTGGAAAATACGGGAAACCGGATCGTGGGGATAAAAGACGGAGTGGAAACTCCGCTTTCCATCTCCAACATTTTTTATTTTGAGGCTGTGGAAAAACGGACCTTTGCCTGCCTGGAAAAAGAAGTATATGAGGTTTCCCTCACCCTGAAGGAAGCCGAAGAACGTTTTGGAAGCCTCGGCTTCGTCCGGATCAGCAAATCCGTCGTGGTCAATCTTTACCGTGTCCGGTCTGTAAAAAATGATTTTGAAATGCGCGTTCTGATCTGTCTGGACAATCAGGAAACGTTGGTCATCAGCCGCCACTACCGCGCCGCCTTCTTTTCGGCTGTTTTCAGCCTGATCGGCATTGCCGTCTTTTCCCAGAGCTACCGGCTGGACGGACTCTCCCCGCTCCGGGCAGGAGCTATCCTTTACCTGATCACGCTGGTCTGCGTGCTGGGTATTGTCTGGCTGTACGGACGGTTCCGGCCGCTCCATCCGGATGCCTTCCGGGATATTTTTTTCTCTTTTTCCATCCTTTGCCTTCTTCTATTTCCGAAGGCTGAAGCAGGAAACGAACCGGATGGACAGAGACATCCGCCTGCTCAGAGGGAGCGAAAAGCCGGACGGACGAACATTCTGAATTCCTCTCTTTTTTGATATGGAAAAAGAGAGGTAATTTCCCGGACAGAAGTTTATGCTGATCACAGGAGGTAAATGAGCATGGAATGGATTGAACGCCTGAACCAGGCAGTTTCCTATATCGAAGAGCATCTTGCGGAGGAAATCCGCTATGAGGAGCTGGGCCGGACAGCCTGCTGTTCCGCTTATCATTTTCAGCGGATGTTCGGGTATATGGCCGGGATTCCGCTTTCGGAATATATCCGGCGCAGGCGGATGTCCCTGGCTGCCGTGGATCTGATGAATGGAGAGAAAATCATCGATGTCGCCCTGAAATACGGCTATTCTTCGCCGACCGCATTTAACCGGGCCTTTCAGAGCGTCCACGGAGCCGCTCCGTCCGCAGTGAAAAAGGGCGACATTTCTGTCAAATCCTTTCCGCGCATCACCTTCAAAATCAGTGTAATGGGGGTTGAAGAAATGAATTATCGAATCGAAACCAGACCGGCCTTCCGCATCGTGGGCGTTTCCCGACCGCTGGAAAAGGAGATTGAAAAGAATTTTCAGACCGTTCCGAAAATGTGGGACGATGCCGTCTCAGACGGCACGCTTTCGGAAATTCTTTCCAGAATGAACGGGAAGCCGAAAGGGGTTCTGGGCGTCAGCGTCTGTATCCAGGAGGAGAACTGGAGATATTATATCGCCGTATCTTCTGATGCCGACGCCGGAAGCAGACTGGAAGAATATGTGGTTCCTGCCGCCACCTGGGCCATTTTTTCGGGAGCGGGCACCGGAAAATCCATCCAGGAGCTGGAACGGCGCATCGCCACCGAATGGCTCCCCACTTCCGGTTATGAATTCGCCGATGCTCCGGACATTGAGGTTTATTTTGAGCCAAACCCACAGGATACTCATTATGAGGTCTGGGTACCGGTGAGAAGGGCGTAGTCCAGCCTTTCGCGCAGCATTTTCAGCGAAGGAATCCGCTCCGGCGCACCGATATTATCCCGGATGATATTCACTCCGTAATCGTGGATCAGCAGGCCGAAGAGCAGGCTTTCCGACAGCTTTTCCGCTCTTCGGTCTTCCTCTTTCTGGAAAGCTTCGCCCAAAAATCCCTCCAGATAATCCGGATCGAACCGGAAGCCATCGCACAGGAGCCCGGCCAGCTCCAGTTCGATGGGCGCAAGGAGGGCATCGGCGAAGTCGATCAGACACAGCCTGCCGTCCGGGCGGATGAGGATGTTGTCCGGGTTCAGATCACCGTGGACATAAACCGCCGGTTCCGCGCGTCTTTCATTCAGATACGCCCTTCTTTCCTCACGAAACTCTTCCGGGAAAGCCTCCCATCTCGCTTCCGCCGCCTTTCCGAACAGTGCATGGCTGTTGAAGGGTTTGCAGGGAACATCCATCCGGTCAACGATCTCTCGAAGGCTTCGTCCGATCCGGCGGCGCTCCGCCCCGGTCATGTTTGCGCAGCACGTCGCCAGAGATTTTCCTTCCACGTATTCCAGCAGCAGATACCGGAAAATATAGGCATCCTCGATCATGCCCTCCGCGTACAGTCCGGGCGCCGGGACGCCCAGCTGTTCTGCCCGCCGCAGGCCGAATCGTTCCGTGAGGAAATCGTTTTCTCCGCCGATCTCCGATTCCTCCGGCGCAAAGATTTTAACGATAAAACCGCCGGAACGAAATACCGCGTTGGAACCGGGCGTGCAGGAATCAATCCCTGTGAAATCAAGCCCGTGGCGTCTGAAAATTTCCTTGACGAGAGGCGCAAAAGCGGTTTTATCCTGAAAGATTCCGGCCCAGTCCTTTATATTTTTGATGTTATGATTGAAAAGCATGGCTAACCCTCTGTCTGTATTTTTCTGTTTGCCCCTTTCTGCTTCCAAAATACAATATCACTCCGGCCCTGTCAATTCGGAATCATTGCTTGAAATGAGATTCTGAACGGCAGGAATACGGCGGGAAATAAAGATTTTTCTATTTTAACCGTACAAAATCATTGTAGAATACGGTTCGGTGATCAGAAGGCGTCATTCTATCCGTAGTCCACAACGCAGCACTACGGTGCCGGGAATAAAAATCCTGTTTTTATCCGTATAAAGCAGGGTATTTCTACGGTGCATATAAAGGAAACTGCATTTTTGTCCGTATGGCAGTATTTTTTCTACGGATAAGAATCCAGAAATCCTTTTTGGAACCGTATTATGCTTCTGGCTGTCCATAAAAAAGAAAGAGGGCATGTCAATCTCATGCCCTCCATAAAACATGGAAAATTCCTTTTCCCAAATCTAGTTTTTCTCTCCTACCATCCGCTTCACGACTTTCAGGCGGGTGAATTCTTCCCTGTCCTTTTCGTCCAGCGCATTGGTAATATCCTTCACCAGCGCGGTATAGGAAGGAATGGTGATATTCTTCAGCGCGTTGGCGCGCTTCTGGGTTTTGCGGATATTCATGGCAAGGCGGTAGGCGGAGTTTTCCACCATGGACAGCTTCAGGGTCAGCTCCTTCACCTTCAGGAAACCTTCCCGGGCAGCATCCACCGACTCGCTGGAATTGTAAAATCCGTAATAGGGAACCCTTTTTTCTTCCTCATGCTCCACCAGCGGGATCTCCGTTCCCATGATGCTTCTGGTTTTGATGCGTACCCCATTTTCCACCGGGATTGCCTGAGCGATCTGCTGGACATAGTGGATTCCCACCTCGATATTCGCCTGCTGCAGAGCCTGATAAGCCTCCGTAAAGGTGGTGTCAATCTGGGTTTGAATGGTTTTCGCTTCCTCAATCAGGTTCATCAGCTCCCGGATCAGGATATTACGCTTTTTATCCATCAACTCGTAACCCTGCTTCGCAAGCGCGAGGGAGTTCTTGGCGAGCATGAGATTTCCTTTTGTAGGAAATGCATTCGTATTCATGGTAACGATTCCTTTCCTCAACGAGCGTCCGGTCAGGCCGCTTTAATCCTCCTGCATCGCTTCTCCGGCGTCGTAGTATTCGTCCAGAATCTTCGTGTCGATACGGTCCAGTTCCTCTCTGGGAAGCATCCTAAGAAGGCTCCAGCCGATGTCGAGGGTCTGTATGATAGTACGGTTCTCCTCCTGGCCCTGTCCCACGAAATGCTTTTCAAACATACGGCCGAACTTCAGATACTGCTTGTCCAGATCGGAAAGCTCATCCTCACCGATAACGCTGGCAAGAGCCCTTGCGTCTCCCACCTTCGCATAGGAAGAAAAGAGCTGGTTCGCCACGGACTGATGGTCCGCTCTGGTATATCCTTCACCGATGCCGTCCTTCATCAGACGGGACAGGCTGGGCAGCACGCTGATGGGCGGGTAAACCGACTGTCCGTGCAGATCGCGGTCCAGAACGATCTGTCCCTCCGTGATGTAACCGGTCAGGTCGGGGATCGGGTGTGTAATATCGTCATTGGGCATGGTCAGAATCGGGATCTGGGTCACAGAGCCGTTGATTCCTTCCACGATGCCCGCGCGTTCATAAATGGTGGCGAGCTCCGAATACAGATAGCCGGGATAGCCCTTTCTGGAAGGGATCTCTCCCTTACTGGAGGATACCTCACGCATGGCCTCCGCGAAAGAGGTCATATCCGTCAGGATGACCAGAATGTGCATCTGCTTCTCGAATGCCAGATATTCCGCCACGGTCAGCGCCACCTTCGGCGTGATCAGACGTTCCACCACCGGATCGTTTGCCATGTTCAAAAACATCACCACATGGTCCAGAACGCCGCTTTCCGCGAAGGTGGAGCGGAAGTATTCCGCCACGTCGTATTTGACGCCCATGGCAGCGAACACGATGGCGAACTCCTCATCGGAATCCTCTCCCAGGGAGGCCTGGCGCACGATCTGCGCCGCCAGCTGGTCGTGGGGAAGTCCGTTTCCGGAAAAGATCGGCAGCTTCTGGCCGCGGATCAGGGTGGTCAGGCCATCAATGGCCGAAATGCCGGTACGGATGTAGTTTCTGGGATATTCCCGGGTCACGGGATTTAAGGGCTTTCCATTGACGTCCGCGTACTTCTCCGCCACCACTTCACCCAGATTGTCGATGGGCTCGCCGATGCCGTTGAAGGTTCTTCCCAGCAGGTCCCCGGTCAGACCGATTTCCATGGGCTTTCCGGTCAGTCTGGTATGGGTGTTTTTCAGGGACAGGTTCTCGGTGGATTCAAAGACCTGTACCACCGCCTTGTCCTCATTGATTTCCACGATACGGCCAAGCCTTCTGTCTTTGCCGTCCGCAACGATTTCCACAATTTCATCATAGGCCGCGCCCTTGACGCCCTCCAGAACGACGAAGGGACCGTTCACCGACTGCAGGCCCAAATATTCTATTGCCATTATTTTCCTCCATTATGCGTTACGCGCAATCACATCGTCGTAGAATTTATCAATCGCAGCCTTATAGTCGTCAAATTTATCCAGGCGGTCATTCTCCACATCGTATTTGATGGAAATGACCTTATCAAAGATCTTGTCCTCCTTGAGAACGGACATGGGCATGCCCATGGATACCAGGGCCTTGGCTTTTGCATACAGATACAGGATGGTGTCCATCATCTTCTTCTGCTTTTCCAGCGGCACGCAGGTGTCCTGAGGATGGAAGGCGTTCTGCTGAAGGAAGCCCAGGCGGATGACTCTGGCGATTTCCAGCGTCAGCTTCTGGTCGTCCGGAAGGACGTCGTTTCCGATCAGCTTCACGATCTCCATCAGGCTGCTTTCCTGGTTCAGAATGGCAACCAGCTGGTTTCTGTCGTCAATGAAATCCGGGCCCACGTTGTCCGCGTACCAGCTCGCCAGATCGGGCAGATACTCGCTGTAGCTGGAAAGCCAGTTGATGGCCGGGAAATGTCTGGAATAGGCCAGGTTCTTGTCCAGTCCCCAGAAGCAGCGGACGAATCGCTTGGTGTTCTGGGTAACAGGCTCGGAGAAATCGCCGCCCTGCGGGGAAACAGCGCCGATGATGGTAACGCTTCCCTCATTTCCGTTCAGGGTCTTCACCATACCGGCTCTCTCATAGAAACCGGACAGGCGGCTGGCCAGGTAAGCCGGGAAGCCTTCCTCGGCTGGCATTTCCTCCAGTCGTCCGGAAAGCTCACGAAGCGCCTCCGCCCAACGGGAGGTGGAATCCGCCATGATGGCCACGTGATAGCCCATGTCGCGGTAATACTCCGCAAGGGTCAGTCCGGTGTAAATGCTGGCCTCACGGGCAGCCACGGGCATGTTGGAGGTATTGGCGATCAGCACGGTTCTGTCCATCAGGGGATTGCCGGACTTGGGGTCGATCAGCTTGGAGAAATCCTCCAGCACCTCCGTCATTTCGTTGCCGCGCTCACCGCAGCCGATGTATACGATAATATCAGCATCCGACCACTTGGCGATGGAATGCTGGGTCATGGTCTTTCCCGTTCCGAATCCGCCGGGAATGGCAGCCGTGCCTCCCTTGGCGATGGGGAACAGGGTATCCAGGATACGCTGTCCCGTCACCAGAGGACGGGAAGCAGGGAAACGCTTCATCACCGGGCGGGGCACACGGATGGGCCACTTCTGGATCATGGACAGGGAGGCAACCGTTTCATCCGGCTGGAACACCGTCACCAGCGTTTCTCCGATGGTATAGCTGCCGTCGGGAACCACCGTTTCCACGGTTCCGGAGATATTCGGAGGCACCATGACCTTATGCACGATGGCGGCCGTCTCCTGTACCTCGGCGATGATGGTTCCGCCGTATACCTGATCGCCCGGCTTCACGCAGAGTTTTGTCTCCCATTTTTTCTCCATGTCCAGGGAGTCCATGGAAAAGCCGCGGTCGATATAGGCCCCGGACTTTTCCGCGATCTGCGCCAGGGGGCGCTCGATGCCGTCAAAAATATTTGTGATGATGCCGGGAGCAAGGGTTACCGAAAGGGTCGCTCCCGTAGGGTAAATGGTTTCGCCGGGCTTCAGGCCGGAGGTCTCTTCAAAAACCTGGATCGTGGCCATTTCACTGTTTAAGCGGATCACTTCGCCCACCAGTTTTTCTGCTCCCACGTAAACCATTTCGCCCATCTTCAGATCCGTCTCGCCCTTAATGGTGACCAGCGGTCCGTTAATGCCGTAAATTTTGGCTGTTCTTTCCATTGGAAGATTTCCTCCTTTCTCTTATAAATGAAATACGAAGCCTTCTGCCGCTTCTTTTACCTTGGTTTCAAAGGACTGGTCGATCAGGATGCCGCGGGATTTGATGACGGCGCGGATGCCGCCGCCAAAGCCGTACTTGCTCACCATGACCGTGGTGTTGGCCGCCGCTGCAATGGAATTTTTCTTATCAATGTCCGCAGGATCGATGTAAATCAGGATTTCATCGTCTCCGGCGAAATCCTTTGCCGCGCGCACCTGGGCGATCAGGTATCTTTCATAATCCCCGGTTCCCATGTAGCGCTCCAGCTTTCCCTTCACTTCGGCGAAAATCTTCTCGGTCAGTTCCTTCTGCAGACGGCCCGTCTCCTCACGGATCTCCATCTGCCTTCTGGCGACCTCCGCATTTTTCTTTTTTATCAGGCTCTCTTCCTTCAGCTTCAAAGAAAGTTCCGCCCTGCGGGTGGCGTTTTCCTTATAATCTTCAAAGACCTTATTCAGGCCGTTTTCATATTCTTCCAGCGCTTCCGCGTTTTCCTCGTTCACCTTCTGCGTCGTCACATCCATAAAATGCTTCAACTTTTCTTCTGTCGTCATACATGAC
>CAJFMW010000099.1 GCA_904392525.1 uncultured Eisenbergiella sp. | reverse complement strand
GTACTGCGCCGCGCCCTTTTTGCCGAGCAGATCCGAAAGGCGGGCAAACTGCTCCAGAGAAAGCGCTTCTCCCCGCACATTTTCGGGAATGCCAAGGGTTCGGAGCGCTTCCGCCGCCTCCGCCTTTGTGACCGCAAGCCCTTCCGCGTTTCCCAGTCCGTTGATCAGGGTTTTTCTGCGCTGGTTGAAAGATGCCCGGATCAGACGGAACAGAAATGCTTCATCCTCTACCTTTACCGGCGGCTCTTCATACCGGGTCAGACGGATTACGCTGCTTCCCACCTTCGGAGCCGGAATGAAGCAGTCCGCGGGCACATGCGCCACGATTTCCGGTCTGGAATAATACTGGACGGCAAGCGAAAGCGCGCCGTACTCCTTGCTTCCAGGTCCCTCCTGCATCCGCTCAGCCACCTCCGTCTGCACCATGATGGTGATGAGGTCGATGGGCGCATGGCTTTCAAACAGCTTCATGATGATCGGCGTGGTGATATAATAGGGCAGATTTGCCACCACCTTGAAGGGCCTGCCTCCGTTTTTTTCCCGGGAAAGGCGCGCGATATCCACCTTCAGGATATCCTCGTTGATCACGGTGACGTTCGGATAATCGGAAAGGGTATCCGCCAGAATGGGGATGAGCGCCTGATCGATCTCCACGGCGATCACGCTTCCCGCCCGCTCCGCCAGATACTGGGTCAGCGTGCCGATTCCCGGCCCGATTTCCAGAACACAGTCCTCCTCTCCCACACCGGCCGCGTCCACAATCGCTTCCAGCTTATTGGGATCGATCAGGAAATTCTGACCGTATTTTTTCTGAAAATGAAAATCATATTTCCGCAGGACCTCCAGGGTACCTGTGGGCGTTCCAAGTTTTGGCATATTTACCTCCATTTTCTTAAAGGGTATCAATTCCAAAAAATTTCATCGCGTTCCTGCAGGTGATCTCCTCCACCGCTTCCGGCTCCACACCCTTGATTTCCGCGATCTGCTGTACCACATGGGGCAGGTTCAGGGAGGAGTTGCGCTCTCCCCGGTGGGGCACCGGAGACAGATAGGGACAGTCCGTCTCCAGAAGGATCCTGTCCAGAGGAATGTATTCCACAGCCTCTTTTACTTTTTTAGCGTTTTTAAACGTGACAACGCCTCCTATGCCGATCATATAGCCCAGCTTCAGAAATTCCGCCGCCATTTCCCTGGAATAGGAAAAACAGTGGATGTAGGCGGGATTTCCGGCCCCATATTCCGACTTCATCATCTCCAGCGTGTCGGCCGCCGCGTCCCTGGAATGGATCACCACGGGAAGCTTTTCCTCACGGGCGAGCGCAAGCTGCGCCGCGAACCATTTTTTCTGGATCTCCCTTTCCGGCCGGTCCCAGTAGTAGTCCAGACCGATCTCTCCCACAGCCACCACTCTGGCCCCGGCGAGCATCCCTCTCAGCCACTCCATATCCTCCTCACGAAGCTCTCCCGCATGCTCCGGATGGATTCCCACCGCCGCATAGACATGGGGATACTTCTCCGCCAGCTCCAACGTTTTCCATATGGACCGGATGCTCGCTCCCGCATTCACCACTCCCGCTATTCCTTTTTCCGGCAGGGATGAGAGCAGTTCATCCCGATCTTCGTCAAATGCCCTGTCATCATAATGGGCATGGCTGTCAAAAATCATAGTTACCTCCATGTGCCTCATTCAGCTGTCCGTTTCCGCCGATGGTATGACTGGTTCCCTTTACGGACATTTCCAATCCGGCAGCATAAATCTAAAATACCATACTTTTCAGTATTCTTAAAGCTTCGGAAAAAAATTATAAATTTTTTCAAAAAAAGTGTTGCAAAATAAAAAAGAATATAATATAATGAATTTCGCGCTGAGGAAGCAGCAAACATAAGAAACGCGCCTTTAGCTCAGTTGGTAGAGCACCTGACTCTTAATCAGGGTGTCCAGGGTTCGAGCCCCTGAAGGCGCACTGAAAGTACCGATTTTGGAGACATATGAGCTCTGGGGTTGGTGCTTTTTTTGTGAAAAGATTTCGGTCAAACAAAAGGAAGCTTCCTGCCGGAACAACTCCGGTCAGATGCTTCCTTTTTCATCGTCGTCTCTATGTCAGTCCATTTCTGTCATTTCCACCATTACCCTGCATTTTTTCCGCTGACAGGCAATTGCATAGCTGTAAATGATCCGACAGCCTTCCTCCTCCAGTCTGGCAGTATAATCTTTTTTCCGGATCTGCTCCAGCGCACTTTTGCATACAGAATCATAATCTCCATTTTCCGCATACTTAACTTCAATGATAATTCCAATATCTTCGTTTTCAATTCTAATCAGAATATCTGAATAACCTTCTCCCGATTCCTGATTTGATCTTACGAACCAGTCGCCTTTGAATCCCAGAATTCCCAGCAGGATGCCATGGTAAAAATTCTCTTTTGTAGGTTTTCTGACAAACGTATCTCGAATACTGACTGTACGCCCCAGGTAGGCGCCAAACAGCCTCTCTGCTTCATCCGCGTTGCCGCTTTTCAGCGCATTGCAGAATGCGTTCAGGGTTTCCCCATCCCTTCCGGTCTGTGCCTTAAACATTGCCATAATCTGCCCGATAAATATTTTTCTGATTTCCCGGTTGGGAATCGTCAGCTGTATTCTGTTTCCATCCGATTTTCCGCGCTGTGTCAGATAACCGGTCATAAAGAGCACGCTCCAGATGTTGTCAATGGAATCATATAGCCGGTTATAAGTCAGTTCCTCATGGATTTCCTTTGTTACCGTCTCACCTGCAACCAGCATTTCAATCTCACTCTTTGTCAGCCCGTCTCCAACCTTTTCAATGAAATGACGGACAACATCATTGCTGCTGGTATTAGACCAGTAATCCTTTGGGGGAATGTCCGGATCATCCGTCAGATCATCAACGTAGCTGATCACATCCCACGGACAGTAGACATCCACGTTTCCGAAACGATATCCGTCATACCATTCCTTCACAGTATCATATTTGTGATCCAGGTTGTAGTATTTCAGCATTTTCCGCACCTCTGCGTCGGTAAAGCCGAAGTACTCATCAAAACGTACTGTCGTAATCGAAAGAATTTTGGGATTGTTCAGCCCGGTAAAAATACTTTCCTTCGCCACGCGCAGACATCCCGTCAGCACTGCAAAATAGAGACTGTCATTGGTTTTCAGTGCCTGCTCAAACAGATTGCGGATCAGTATCGTCATCCGTTCGTAGTATCCCTCTTCATTTGCTTTCGCCAGAGGCACGTCATATTCATCGATCAGAATGATCGTCTTTTTTTCAAAATGTCTCTGCAGCAGTTCGGAAAGAGTGCGAAGGCTCCGCATCAGGACATCGTCCGACATATCAAAATTATCCGGGCTGTCCGGCGCCACATTGACAAGCTTCCGGTACATTTCCTTTTCCTGTTCAGACAGTCTGTCGCTGTCCAGAAGGAAAAGAAACCTCAGCGCCTCATTGCCGATTACGGAACACATCAGTGCACGGGCCGTCTCAAAATCAGAAGCGCCGGTCCCCTTCAGACTGATTGAAATCACGGGAAACTGTCCCATATATTTTTCGCACAGATCCGTCTCCTTCGAAATTTCCAGTCCTTCAAACAAAGATCTGTCACAGTCCAGCTCCAGAAAAGCTTTCAGCATGCTCATATTCAGAGACTTTCCAAATCGGCGGGGTCTGGTAAACAGATTAACTTTTCCCCATTGCTGAAGCAGGTCCCGGATCATTGTTGTCTTATCTACAAAATAAAAATTTTCTTTCCGAATTTCTTCAAAGCTCTCTATTCCAACAGGAAGCTTTTTTTTCTCTGTATTACCTGTATCTGCGCACATTTGAATCCCCTTTCTGAAGATTTTCTTCGTTCTTCGGAAATTCTGTTCTTTTTATTACTCTAACATGTCCCCAAAGGGGGCGCAAGAGAAAAAGTATTCGCCGTGAAACGGTCAGGAGCAGCCCAAAAAACAGAGCAAAACGGCATCACATCAAAGCATGGTCTCATCCCGCAGCATCTCCGAAAGGCTGTACCGCATGAGCTTCCTTCCGCCCAGGTAATAGGCCAGACCGACAGAGAAGAAAACCGCGAGGATAAAGGTGAGAACGGGCATAACCGGCGCATTCTGTAAAAACAGGCCGACATCCAGATAATTCGTTTTCAAAAACCAGCCTGTCAGAAGAATTGCAACCGGAAGAGTGATCAGTACCGGACGGCCTGCCAGCACCATTGCCTCCACAAAGAACATTTTTCGAACTCCCTCTGGCGTCATTCCCACGGACAGATATCTTGCAACCTCACGGCGCCTCTGGCGCACGAAGCTAAGGGTGTTGAGAAACATGCTGCTGATGCCGAAAATCGCCAGAAGGACGCAGAAGCTTCCAAAGATTGTCATGAGTGCGTCATAAGCCCTGTCGCTTTCCAGCCCCGCCCGGATTCGGTTTTCACTTTCCACGTCGTATTTTTCCTCAAGCAGAGCATCGACCTCTTTTTCCAGGCTGTCCAGCGTCTTCATGGAGTTCCTTTCTTCCGTGAGGATGCGGATGGTCGTATCCGGCCCTGTATCTCCGAGCTGTCCGCCTATTTTTTCCCACAGAGATGCGGGAATGAAATGGGCCAGCTCATGGTAGTCCTCCACGCCGAACTGCTCCCGGAATGCGGGTATCTGATGGGCATAAGCGGTCACAGGTATCTTCACTTCCACATCCTCCTGTCCCAGCTTACGCAGAACAGTGGTATCCTGATTCTCCTGCAGATAGGGAAGGTAGTTGCGTTTCCGGAAATTGGGGTCTCTGCCGTCCCTCACCTCGTTGTAGATAACAGCCCCATCCAGCCGCTCCGGTGCGCCGATCTGCCTGCAATAGGAAAGAAAGGCTTCGTCATCCAGAATGATCAGGGGAGCAGAAATCAGCCAGCCTTCCTGCGTATCCTGAAAGCCTCCTGCGGCCGTAAATGCATCGCTCAATTCTTCATCAGTCAAAAACCGTTCCGCTTCCGTCCGCTGATAGGCGAGCACATCCTGGATACCGGAAACGGCCCGGATCTCCGAAAGCTCCTGTGATTCTGCGAAAGAGGCAATCTGCGTATCCTTCACCGTCACCATGATATCCCAGGCATTCGCATATCTGTCCCAATAGGTGATCCGGGTGCTGAGTCGGGAGAGAGAAAATACGCATTCCATCAGGGTGAAGGCAAGAAGGGAAAGGGTCAGGGAAAACGCGGCAGCCCGGAGGGCTTTCCTCTGCGCCTTCAGCGCATTTCCCGCAAGCTCCCCTTCCATGCCAAACAGAAGAGTCAGAATGTGGGAATTCTTTTTCCTTTTCAGAAAAAAGTCGTCCGCGCCGCGGATGGCTTCCAGAGGGGTCAGCCTGCTCAGCCTGCGCGCAGGCAGCCAGGCTGAGATCAACACCGTCATCGCCGCGCACAGAACAGAACCTGCAAAAACCAGCGGATGAAAGACAAAATGGGACTCCAGGCGATCCGGCGCTGCCTCTCTCACATATTCGTTTATTGCCTCCAGCAGGCCGGCCGCAGCGGCCATGCCAAGCAAATTTCCCATGAGGACCGGCAGCGCACACAGCATCCCTGCTTCCTGAAGCAGACAGGCACGGATCTGAGCAGGTGTGGCGCCGACGCTGGAAAGAATGCCGAACTGATGCACCCGATCGTTCATAAATACCGCAAAGGCGTTATGAATGACCAGAATCAGAGAAATGCAGGCAAGAACCGTCACGCCGCCGAACAGCATCAGAATCATCGCTCCATCCGGATCACGGGGATTTCGCACCAGATACAGGGACAGCAGCTGGTCGTTATAAACCACGTTTTGGGCATGGAGCCCGATCAATTCCGCAATTTCAGGCATTTCCTCATAGATGTCCGCCGTATTTTTCAGCCGGATGTCCACAACGGTGTTTTCTCCATCAGACTCCTTCTCATTGATTTCCACGCTTTCCACGTTACCAAGGCTTTTCAGAAGCGCCAGCTCCTCTTCGTCAATCTCCCCCGCAAGCCGGGCATGAAAATCCCCTTCCTCTGATGTAATCCGCACTTTTTCGTAGTCCCACATACTGTAAAGCAGGCTTAACAGCAGGGACAAAAGAAGCGCCGAAATCAGGGCGGCAGCCATCACAGAAACGCTGGAAGCACGGTTTTTCCGAATATAGCTCAGAGAATAATCCTTTCCAAAATTCCACATGATAAACCGCCTCCCTTACCCCTGTCTCCGGTCGC
This sequence comes from uncultured Eisenbergiella sp., assembly GCA_904392525.1. GTDB lineage: Bacteria > Bacillota > Clostridia > Lachnospirales > Lachnospiraceae > Eisenbergiella. The sequence goes on along the minus strand of CAJFMW010000099.1, from coordinate 4,107 downwards.
TGATGATGCGGCCGTCTTCCATGGTCACAATGCGGTCGGCCCCCAGCGCGATTTTTTCATCATGGGTGATCAGAAGAATCGTCTGTTTCAGACTCCGGTTGGACAGCTTGAGCAGATCCAGGATTTCTGCAGAATTCTTCCGGTCCAGGTTGCCTGTGGGCTCATCAGCCAGTAAAATGGCCGGGCGGTAGATCAGTGATCTGGCGATGGCCGCCCGCTGCTGCTGGCCGCCGGAAAGCTGGCCCGGCAGGGCTTCCAGCTTGTCCTGAATCCCAAGTGTTGTAATCACCTGGTCAAAATAGTCGGAATTTGGCTTTCTTTTATCCAGAAGCAGAGGCATCAAAATATTTTTTCGAATGGTCAGCGTGGGAATCAGATTATAAAACTGATAGACCAGCCCCACCTTTCTGCGGCGGAAAATGGCTGCCTTCGTCGGGCTCAATGCGGCAATGTCCGTCCCCTCCACAGTAACCTTTCCGGAGGTGGGCTTATCCACGCTTCCCAGAATATGGAGCAGGGTGGATTTCCCCGAACCGGAAGCCCCGACGATCGCCACAAATTCTCCCTTCTCCACAGACAGATCAATTCCATTCAGAGCAGTGACCTGTCCGGCTCCGGATCCATATACTTTTGTCAGTCCCTCGCACCGTAAGATTTCCAAAGCTGTCTCCTTTCTCTTTCCGACGGCAGAAAACGGCTACAGCTCAGCCTTCCTGCCGATCCTTTTTCGTGTGGTCTTTTTTATTTCCATATCACTGGAATCATCCTGATTATAGCAGAGAAAAGTGACAGGAGGGTGACATTACTTCTCATCCCCTGTAAATATGAATCTCAAAGCAGGCTCCGGCCGTCCTTCCGTCTTTCATCAAATTTCGTGCCGTCAGAGTTCCGTTCTGCCGTTCAAAAACGGCACGGGCCAGGGAGAGACCGATTCCCACACTTCCCTCCGACGCGTTTTTTCCCCTAAAAAAACGTTCGAAAAGATGGAGCAAGTCTTCTTCCGCAAAGCCTTCTCCCTCATCCTGAATGAGAATCTGTACATACAGCGGATTTTCCGAATAGTCACAATGGATGCAGCTGCCTGCCGGGGAATGCTCCAGGCAGTTTTTCATCAGGTTCATCAGCGCCTCCATGGTCCATTCCAGATCTCCGGGAAAAGCGATGGATCCCCGGTCCCAAATCTCCACCTGAATCCGCGCCTCTTCCAGCAGACCGGCAAGATTTTCGGCGGCAAGATTCAGCGCCGTGTACACATCCACAGGAGCGCTCTCCAGATAAAGGGAGCCGGAATCGATCCGGGAGAGAGAAAGCAGGGCCTCCTCCAGGCGGTTCAGCCGTTCCATCTGCTTTCTGACCGGTTCCGCATACGGATTTGGCGCTTTCGTCTCCATCAGCTGCAGGGAAAGAAGCGCGGCGGTCAACGGCGTTTTTAGCTGGTGCGCAATGTTGGCCAGATTTTCCGCAAAACTGTCCTTTGCCCGCAGAGCAGCGTCTCTGGTGGCATAAAGATGGGTGACCGTCTTATAAATCTCATCCCGCAGATGGGAGAATTCATCCTCTTTTTCCGGAAGCAATATACCGTCAGAGCTGGCGCAGTCTATGCCGCGTGCTCCCATGTTAATCCTTTCCAGATAATCCGTCAGCCCTGAAATCTTCCTCCTGATTCTCTGCTTTTCTTTCCGGTTCAGGAAAAAAACAGCCGCCGAAATGACAGCTGTCAGTCCGGTGGAAAACAGCAGCAGATATCCGGATTCTCCCATTTCCGGCACGAAATCCGCTGCCTCATATCCATAACGGGAAAGAAAGCTGTCCCCGGTCATTCTGCTCTCATAGCTTTGCAGGACGGAAATCACTTCTGTTTCCAGCTCAGGATTTTCTTCCAGCAGAGTCCGGCAGAAAGCAGACATCTGAGTATAGACCGCCCGCTGACAGGCACTCTGCCAGATAAAAATCAGAATGATCATTCCTGCCAGGCATAGAAAAGCCGGAAAAATAGAAAAGAGAGTCTGCCTTTTTTCCATTACCATATCCCCTCAAACATCCTCCATGCGGTACCCGAAGCTGCGGATGGTCTTCAGGCAGGCAGGATTGTGCAGCTTTTCCCGCAGCCGTTTCATCGTGACGGTCAGGGTATTGTCATTTACAAAATTTCCCTCGCTGTCCCAGACCTGTTCCAGAAGCTGCCTTCTGGTCACTGTCCTTCCCCTGTTTTTCATCAGAATCAGAAGAATGCCGTATTCCGGACGGCTTAAGCCGATTTCCTCCTGTCCGCAGAAAACCGCCGTTTTTCCTTCATCCAGCCTAATCTGTCCGCAGCGCAGGATGCCTTCCTCTTCTTTTGGATTCTGCCCGGCACGCCGCAGGAGCGCCCGGATCCGGGATGCAAGGATTTCCAGTTCAAAGGGCTTTGTCACATAATCATCCGCACCGTTTTCAAAACCGGATACCACATCTCTGGCGTCGCCTCGGACGGTGAGAAAGAGGATGGGAAGCTTCTCCCATCTGCGCCGAACCCACCGGCACAGCTCGTCCCCGCTTCCGTCCGGCATATTCCAGTCCACCAGCAGAAGATCCGGGACGTTTTTCTCAAGCGCCTGCTTTGTCTGCCCGATCGTGGGAAAAATTTCCGTACTGTAATCCTGCTGATACAGGTATTCCTGTACGGATCGGGCGATAGTGATATCGTCCTCGGCGTAGTAGAGTTTTTTCATGCTGCCTCCCTTTAAATCATGAATTCAATTTTCCTATCCTTCATTTACGCCCTGACATATTTACTGTTTCTCCCCTGACCAATCCTCCTGATACTTCCGCTTTTCACCATAGCCCCAAGTACGGCTTCTACCGTAGTTGGACTGATATCGGGCAAAATCCGGCAGATCTCAGCCTTGGATATGGGAGTGAGATGATTCAACACAGTAGCTTCCACACGAGCCTTTTTGGTGATTTTTTTTCCATGCACAACAGCAAACCTCTTATCCAGTTCCTTATAGCACATATACAATGTTGAGAGAAAATTTTCAATGAACGGGAAATAGCTGTTCTCATTTTTTTCCCATCCTTCAGAAGATTGCCGCAGGGCTTCATAATAATAAGCTTTGTAGTTATTGATCTGCTCCTCGAAGGAGACATATTTCCCGGCGTCATAACCGTTTTTATAAAGCAGAAGCAGAGAGAGCAGCCGGGACATACGGCCATTTCCATCCCGAAAGGGATGGATACAGAGGAAGTCCAGAATCACACAGGGGATAAGCAGCAGTTGATTGATGTTTGCATTGTTTCTGGCCGCCAGATAGGCCAGTTCCAGCTGTTCCATTGCCTCAGGCGTTTCTGCCGCCGGCATAGGACGGAAACGAACCCGCTGCCTGCCATTGGCATCTACCTCCAGAATCACATTATCATCGGTCTTATATTGACCACCATATTCATATCCGGCAATGGACATCATCATTTCATGGAGCCTCAGAATGTCACTTTTCCGGAAATCCATGTACTCATATCCCATATGAATGGCATTCAGTGCATCCCTGTATCCGGCAATCTCGGCCTCATTGTGGTTTAATGGAGCGCTGTTTTGATTTACTATGGCGTTAATACGTTCATCGCTGGTAACAATCCCTTCGATGGCATTTGAACTTTTAACCGACTGCACTCTGGCGATGGATTCCAGTTCGGTAAAAATCTTTGCATATTCATCCTTGCGTACTCCTGCCATTGTTTTCAGCGAAGCGATACCGGAAGTCAGATTGACCAGACTGACCGGAAGCAGACCATTGACCAAAAAAGAATAATCAAATACCCTCATTCCATAACCTCCGTTTTTTACTGCATATAATATTATCATTTTATATGCAGTAATTCAAATATTTTAATTGCTTATCTGCTTATAAAACGGAATAATATATGCAGATAATATGTCCAAAATGTGGGCTGATTATCTACCATCCCCATTACACAGCCACATACCATTTCTCCTGCGTTCTATACAGGCGCGCATATTCCCCATTCAGGCGCATCAGCTCTTCATGGGTGCCTTCTTCCACCAGCCTGCCATCCTTCATGACAAATACTCTGTCCGCCAGCTTCACAGAGCCCAGGCGGTGCGTAACG
>CAJFMW010000098.1 GCA_904392525.1 uncultured Eisenbergiella sp. | reverse complement strand
TGTATGCGGTAATCCCTGTTACCATTGATTTTGTCAATCTTCAGTATACAGGTAAATCCACGTTGCTACAAATGTGGGGTCACTTCATATTATCTAAAAAGAAGAGCAGAAACAGGAGGAAAAGCCATGCTGATCAGTGAACGGATCTATAAATACATGAAAGAAAAGGGAATCTCTCAGCTCGAGTTAGCCAAAAGGACGGGGATCTCCCAGAGCACGATCAGCGACTGGAGAAGAAAGGGGACCAATCCCTCGGCCGATAAAATCATGATCATATGCGACGTGCTTGGAATATCTCCTTATGAACTGCTGCTGGAAACGGATAATAAAAAGCACAGAGACTACAGACAGGTCGATTATGTGATAATCGATAAGAAGTCCAGGGAATACAAACTGCTCAAAAGCTATGAGGAGCTTGATCTGGATGCACAGAGGCGGGTGGAAAGCTATCTGAAGGCTTTGTCTGATATGAAGTAAAGGGTGAGCAAAAACATGGAAATCATACGCCTTAACTCTTACAGGGACGACAGATTTTCACAGGAAGCGCTGCTTCAGCATACCGGTAACTCACGGGGAGTACGAGGAGAAGTGGACGAATTTCTGTAAGGCGTATTTCGCAAAAGAGCGGGAGCAATAAGGATTTGTAACGGCGGTTCGGAAAAGACCGCCGTTTTTATATAATAAGCCCGCCGATCTGCGCGGCACAACGGACTTTCAGATGAACTTATAAGCTTCGGGTATATACTCAAAAACTTATTGAAACTTCCGGCTTTCCGGTGAAGTACCTATAATAAAACCAGAACAGGAAAAGGTATTTCAGGAAAGGAGATATTCCCATGAAACATTCCCGAATGAAACGGATAATCCCCATTTTTTTATCGGCTGTTCTGACGCTGGGGCTTTCCGCCTGCGGCAGCGCTCCATTCATTCAGGAGACGGAAGCGCCGGATGCGCTGAAAGAAGAAAGCACAGAAGCCTCCATTGATCCGGAAACGACAGCAGAGACTGTAGAGGCGGAATCCACGGATGATTCTGCGGTAGAGTCATCTGACACAGAGAGCGCTTCCCGTTGAGGAGCAGGATGCGGGCGTCAGACCGGAGCTATCCACACACATCGAAAATCCGGACCAGTATGATACGATCATTCTTGGCTATCCAAACTGGTGGGGAGATATGCCGCAGGCGCTGTATACCTTCCTTGAGGAGTACGATTTTTCAGGCAAAACCATCATTCCCTTCTGCCCGCACGGGGGCAGCGGATTCTCACGGACGGAGAGCACCATCGCGGAGCTTCAGCCGGACGCCGTGGTGAGTGAGAACGGTCTGACCATTTCGAGAAATGATGTGGTGGGCAGTGCGCAGCAGGTAGCGGGCTGGGCGGAAAGCCTTGGTCTGTAAGGATATCCCTTTCATACGGTCTGTGCAGTCGATGCGCAGACCTGTTTGAATTGTTATAAGGAGGTGTTTCCAAATGAAAAAATGTTCCGCGGTTCTTTTATCATTCCTTCTGGTTCTCGGCCTGGCCGCGTGTGGAGAAGTTGGGGAAAGCGCCTCCGTGGCGGCCGACTCTGTCGAACGCATAGAAACCGACAGTACCGAAACTGACAGCCCGGAAACCGGCAACATGGAAACAGTACTGATCGCCTATGCGTCCGGAGAGGACGGAGATACGGTGGAGCGGGCGGCCAGGCTGCTTGCGCAGGAACCCGGCGGCGATCTGCTTTCCTTGGAAGCGGACGCATCATCCGAAACGGAGGCCGGAACGGATATGCCGGCTGAAACAGATATGCTGGACGGCCCCTATGAATATATTTTCCTGGGTTTTGAAGCGCAGAACAATGTGCTTCTGGAAACGGTTCAGAATTTTCTGGAGGCAAATGATTTCGGAGCACGTACCATCATTCCCTTCGTGAGCGGAACGGGGAATGATTCCGCCGGGATTCTGGAGGCTGTTTTACTGCTTCAGCCCGGTGCGCTGCTTCCGGATTCGGTTCTGATTCTTTCTGAAGATATGGAAGAACAGGAAATCACGGACTGGGCGATGGGATTAGGTTTTTTTGATGAGACGGCGGCTCCGGAGAGCGGCGCGGAAAATACGGTGGCGACAGCAGCCGTAACGCCTGACGCGCAGCAGGTTCTGTATCTGTGGGAGGAAGGCAATGCGCCGGCTGTCACGGAATATACGGAAAATAACGGCGGCTATTCGGATGATCCGGATTTCAGGCCCTATCTTACCAGCTTCCCCGTTCCGGAAGGAACGGAGATCAAAGGCGCGGTGCTCATCTGTGCTGGCGGCGCATTCCAGTTCCGCAGTGATGAGAACGAAGGAACCCCGGTTGCCGAAGCGCTGAGCGGGCTGGGCTACCAGAGCTTTGTTGTGGATTACCGCCTGCGTCCCTACACCCAGCAGGAGGGCGCTCTGGATCTGGCGAGGGCGGTGCGGTTTGTCCGCGCCCATGCGCAGGAATATGGCATCGAAGAAAAGGACATCGCCGTGATGGGCTTTTCTGCCGGAGGAATCCTGAGCGGAGAAATGCTTCTGAATTTTGACGGACAGGTAAACGGTACGGCCCTGGATGCGGACTATGTGCCGGATTCGCTGGATGAGATTTCCGCTGATGCGGCGGCCTGCGGGATGATCTATTCCTTTTACGGCCGCCTGAGCGTGGGGACCACGGATGTGGAGCTGTTAAGAAGCGGAAGCCTGCCGCCCACCTTCTACTGCTACGGGACAAGGGACCCGTTCTACAACCAGTTCCTTGCCAACGCGGATGCGGCGGAGGAAGCGGGCGTTTCGGTGGAACGGCTGCAGCTGGACGGTATGCCGCACGGCTTCGGAGCGCGGGGCGGCTGGATTCCGGCTTATGATGAATGGTTATCAGGAATATTTGAAAATAACTGAAAATGGAAAAAAGAAAGGAGAGATTTGCCATGCAGAAGTTTGTGTATGAGTACGCTACGAAGGTTTACTTTGGAGAAGGGGCGGCAAAAGAGCATCTTGCGGATGCGGTTTCCGCCTATGGAAAAAATGTAATGCTGGCATACGGCGGCGGTTCCGTGAAAAAGAACGGAATTTACGATGAGCTGAAGGGAATCCTTGAGGCGGCCGGAAAACGGGTCGTTGATTTCTCCGGCATCATGTCCAACCCCACCTATGCAAAGGTGCAGGAGGGCGCAAAGCTGGCGAAGGAGGAAGGCATCGACTTCATTCTTGCGGTGGGCGGCGGTTCCGTGATCGACTGCTGCAAGATCGTCGCGGCGCAGGCGAAAACGGAGGAGGATCTGTGGGACATGGAAATGACGCAGCACCGTTTCCCCACGGAGGTCATTCCCATGGGCGCGGTGGTGACCGCTTCAGGAACCGGTTCGGAAATGAACGGCGGGGCCGTCATCACCAATGAAGAAAAGGTGATCAAGGCCGGAATGGCGGCGGCAGCGCCCCGGTTCGCTTTCCTGGATCCCTCCTATACCATGTCCGTGCCGAGGATGCAGGTGATTTCAGGCGCCTTTGATACCCTCAGCCACGCCATGGAAACCTATTTCGGCAATTCCGATCAGGACAATGTATCGGACGATGTGGCGCTCGCCATCATGAGAAACACGGTGGTCAACATGAGACGGCTGCTTGCGGACATTGACGACATCCAGGCGAGAGGCAACCTGATGTGGGATTCCGCCATGGCGGAAAACGGCATCCTGAAGGTGGGCCGGGTAACCGATTTTCAGGCGCATCAGATGGAGCATCAGCTGGGAGCCTATACGGACTGCAACCATGGCCAGGGACTTGCGGTGATCCATCCCGCCTATTACCGTCACATCGTAAAGGACGCGGAGGAGAAATTTGCCCGTTTCGGGAAAGAGGTCTTCGGCGTGGACACGGCTGAGGAGAGCGTGGAGGCTCTTGCCGCCTTCATTAAGGAATGCGGACTTCCCACGAAGATGGGAGAGCTGAAGTCCCGGACGGAGATTACCCCGGAGCTTCTGCGCAGCGTGGCGGACACCTGCAATGTGATCGCCTGCAATCCGCGTAAGCTGGACAGAAACGAGATTTATGACATCCTGATGGAGTGCATGTAAAAATGGAATACATATAAAATGGAATATATGTAAAACGGGCAGTGCCGCCGGGGAATGCCGGCGGTGGGACTGACCGATTCCGGAGGCATGCCGGGAACAGAAAGAAGGCCTGTGTTATGGAGGAACAGTCGGAAAAATATCTTTTTGAAGAAATGCCCGTGCCAAAGGCGGTGGCGACGCTGGCCATCCCTACCATCATCAGTCAGGTGGTGACCATGATCTACAATCTGGCCGATACCTTTTTCATCGGCCAGATCGGAGATCCGTATATGGTGGCAGCGGTATCGCTGGTGTCTCCCTGGTTTAATCTGCTTACCGCCCTCGGCAATCTGTTCGGCCTGGGCGGAAGCAGCCTGATTTCCCGCCTGCTTTGTCGCTGTCTTTGCCGTTTTCGCGCCGCAGATCCTGCATCTGTTCATCCCGGAGGCGCAGACCAGTACGCTGGGCGCGCAGTTCCTTCGGATTGCCTGCCTTGCCGTGCCGCTGACCTCCGTGAATTTCCTCATCAGCTATACGCTGCAGGCCATGGGAAAGGGAGTCCAGTCCGCCATTCTCACCTTCAGCAGGCAGGGGCTTCTGAACATCCCGCTGCTGATCCTCATGAATCTGACCATCGGCCTGTACGGCATGATCTGGACCCAGCTGGTGGTGGAGATCATCATGCTTCCGGTGTCGCTGGGGATGTATGCGCATACCTTCCGGGCGCTGGGGAAGTCGGCTGACTGAAGGAAGCCATTTCCTTCATGAAAGCCGGAACCGCAAGCCCCTGCGGGCAGTGTTTCGTGCATTGCCCGCAGCCGATGCAGGCGGAAGGCCGTTTCTCTTCGGGAAGCGCGCCAAGCCTGGCCAGACGCCAGGAGGAAAGCGCCTTCTCTCCCCCGGTTTTATATTCGTTGTAAGCGGACAGCAGGAAGGGAATGTCCAGCTTCTGCGGACAGTCGGCGCAGCAGTAACGGCAGCCTGTGCAGGGAACCGCATAAAGGCTGTGCAGCAGATCGCTCACCTTTCGGATCAGTGCCAGCTCTTCTTCAGAAAGAGAAGGGGCTTCGGAAAAGGTGCGGAGATTGTCCTCTGCCTGCTCCAGGGCTGACATTCCGCTCAGAATGACCACGATTCCCGGCAGGGAGCGCAGGAAGCGGAAGGCCCAGGAAGCGCAGGAACTGTCCGGCCTGGCGGAGTGGAGCAGATTTACCCCTTCCGCAGGCAGGCTGGCCAGCATTCCCCCATGCGCCGGCTCCATCACCATAACCGGGATGCCCTGCTTTCGGAGGATTTCATACTGTTCCCTGGCTGTCCCATGGAACCAGTCGTAATAATTCAGCTGAATCTGCACGAAATCCCAGGGATATCTTTTCAGAAGCTGACGCAGGGCGTCCGGGGAGCCGTGAAAGGAAAAGCCGAGATACCGGATTCTTCCGAGACGCTTCTGCTCAAAGAAATATTCGGGAGCTCCATGATCCAGATAGTCGGAAATCAGCCTGTCCGTGACGCCGTGCAGCAGATAAAAATCAATCCGTTCCATCTGAAGCCGGCGCAGCTGTTCGGCAAATTGGGCAGCGTAGTCAGGATCGGCCTGCACGTTGAATTTGTCCGCCACAAAATAGTTCTCCCTGGGATATTTTTTCAATGCCTTTCCGAGAAAGGTTTCGGACTGGCCGCCGTGGTAAATATAGGCTGTATCGAAATAATTGACGCCATGCTGGATGCAGTAATCGATAATCTCCTGCGCCCGCGGCTCGTCGATGGGCTTCGCGAAGCCTTCCTCCGTCTGCGGAAGCCGCATCGCGCCCATCCCGAGCGGAGACAGGCGGATGCCGTCTTTAAAGTTCTTTTTCTGCATTCCGGCTTCCTTCTTTTCCTTTTCCATCCAGGTTTCCTCCTTGTCATCAGAACAGTTTTTATCAGTATAACCCTAAAGTAAGCTTTAGAGTCAATGCCTTTTGGCGGAAGTATCCCCCGGAAACATCCCCCGGATGCTTCCGCTTGACGAAGAGCGTTCTATGGAGCTATACTTCGGTAAAGCTTAAAGGAGCGCTGACGCAGGGCCTGGCAAAAAAGGAGAAGGACATGGGGTATACAATCAAACAGGTTTCCGAAATGACGGGGCTGTCCGTCCCGACGCTTCGTTTTTATGACAAAGAGGGGCTTCTTCCGGAATTGAAAAGAAAGGAGTCCGGCTACCGGATTTTTTCAGAGGAGGATCTGTATTCCATCGAGCTCATCGAATGCTTCAAGCAGTCGGGAATGCAGATCCGGGAAATCAGGCATTTCATGGCTCTTGTGAAACAGGGGGACGCCTCTCTGGAAGAGCGTCTTGCGATCTGCCAAAGACATGTGAAGCGGCTGGAAGAAAAGATGGGGGACCTGCGGCGCGCGCTGGATCACTCCCTTCATACGCTGGAATTCTATGAAATCGCGGCGGAGACGGGAAGTGAAGCCCTGGCGGGAGAAAAATACCGCGCCCTGCATCCGGACGCGGAGGAAGAATAGGGCGGAGGCAGCCGCGGCCATCCCGCCTGTTTCAGATCCTTTCAGAAAAGCTCTGTTTCGCTTTCAGAGAAGTTCCGTTTCCGAAGCGGCTTTCCCGGAAAGTTCTTTCTCTGCCGTCTCCTTCCCTGAGATGGAATCCCGCGCATATGCAAGAAACGCCGTCGCCGCAGGAGAGAAGGTTTCCGCTTTTTTCCAGACAAGCACCGTGCCGGACTCCATTTTCGGAGAAAGGGGAACAAAACGAAGCCCCTCATAGGCGCAGTCCAGATTCAGAGTGAGGACGCAGCTTCCGCTGTCGCGGGCGAGAAAAGCGAGATTGTAGAGCAGATTTCCGGTGGCGGTGATGTGCAGATGCTCCGCATGAGGGCCGAACCAGTTGAGAAGCTCATTCTGTACGTTTTCCCGCGATGGAAGAATCAACGGCACACCGGCCAGATCCTCCGGTGAAACGCTGCTCTTAAATGCCAGCGGAGAATCCTCACGCACCAGAATACCCCACTCTTCTCTGACCGGTGTGCGGACAAAACTGTATCTGGTGATGTCCACCGGCTCCTGCAGCAGGCCCACGTCCAGAAGCCCCCGCTCAATGCGCTCCTTGATGTTGTCGGAATTGCCGCTGTAAATCGTGAAGGTGACCAGAGGGTTTTCTTTCTGGAAATCGGTGATCAGGTGGGTGAGAAAACGGGAGCTTTTCAGCTCTCCGCTGCCGATGGAAATGGTTCCCGCCAGATGCTCCTGTCTGTGTCGGAAATCATCCTTCGTCTTTTCTGCCAGGGATACAATTTCCTCCGCCCGGCGGCGCAGAAGCATTCCATCTTCGGTGAGAACGATCCGATGCCTGTTCCGATGGAACAGTGTGACGCCAAGCTCCTCTTCCAGCTGGATGAGCTGTCTGGACAGGGTGGGCTGGGTCAGGTGCAGCAGAGCGGCCGCCTTTGTGATGTTTTCTTCTCTGGCCGTCATCAGAAAGTATTTCAGAACACGAATTTCCATAAGAAAGCACTCCCTTCTATAGAAAAAGAATGCCACAGCATCCGGTGAAAAGCAATCCCTTTAAGCAAAGAAAACGGGCTGAAACGACGCTTTTTTGCGTCCTTTTCAGTCCGTTTTCCGGTCAGCTCTCCGTCGCTTTGTTCACGCATGCTACGGCATTCAGGCTTCTGGGATAGCCGATATAGGGCAGGCACTGGGAGATCACGCGGATCAGGAACTCCTTATCGTTGCCCAGGTTCATATTGCCTTTGGCATGGCTGGTAAGCTGCGGTTCACAGCCGCCCTGAGCCGCCAGGAAGCAGAAGGTGATCATTTCCCGCTGGGCGAGGGTGAGTCCGGTACGGGTATAGTAATCTCCGAAGCAGTTGGCGGCGAGCCAGCGGTTGATGTGTCCGGCCTTCCAGGCCTCCAGCATCTGCGGCCCGAAGATGTCGGCCTGCGCCTGGGCGCCCTTTTCCAGACGGTTTTCCATGGTCGTCGTGGCCTGGCCCTCCAGCGGAAGCTTTACGCCCCGGTTTGTCAGCACTTCATTGGTAATGCGCAGAAAAGGCAGCACTCTGCCGATTCCCAGATAATCCACCGCCTGATAGACGATTTCCTTTGCCATGACGGGGGTGACCCCGGCGTCCAGGGCACAGGGCAGCTCCAGAAGGAAGGCGTCCGTCCCCTGGCAGCCTAAAAGCGTTGCCAGAATGGCCATGTGGCGGGTGAGATCGTCCAGCTGCTGGCCGGCCTCATTCACAACCTCGTCAAAGGCGAAATGTTCAAAACGTTCCATAAATTCCGGATCGGTTTCACGATAGTTTGTCATAAGTCTCCTCCATTTTTCTGTAAAAAATATTGTTACGTTTCCTGCTCATCCCTTATGGACATCCTGCTGCCTGCGGATATGATAACGCAGATAATCCAGCCGCGCCAGCTGCTTTTCCCGGAAATGAATCTCATCCAGCATATGATCCCGCTTCTGATTGAGTATCTTAAGACGCTGGGATTCTGTGCCCTCCTGCTCCAGCAGCAGGCGCATATAGGTTTCAATTTCCGGGCTTTCAAAGCCTGCGTCATGCAGAGTCATAATCAGGCTCAGACGCTCCAGGTCAGTGTCGTCATACTGCCAGGAGCCCATTACCTGTTTGACTGCGCCGCATAATCCCCAGCTTTCATATTCCCGCAGGATTTCCAGAGGGATATTATAACGTTCGCTTGCTTCATGGATCGTCATTTCTCCTCCTTTCCGCCGTCGCAGACGGCGTTTCATTCCGGGCCGCGGGCGGCACTGCATTCATGGAAGCGTGGCGCGGGCCATCCTCCGGTACGGGTCGTCCTCCGGCACGGCCCATCGGTCCATGCTGACTACAGTGTAGACCCCGTGAGACGGAAAGTCCAATGCCTGTTATCAATCTTCGTTTATTCATGACAGGCATTAGACAGGAAAAACAGAGCTGCCTTATAATAATCATGAAAAATGAGTCTGGATGCTCTGCGGCAGCAGAATGGAGGTAAACATGAAATATACAAAGCTTGGTAATTCGGAACTGAATGTATCCCGGATCTGCATGGGCTGTATGGGATTCGGCGATGCGAAAAACGGACAGCACTCGTGGACGCTGGATGAGGAGCACTCCCGCGAAATCATAAAGCACGGGCTGGAGCTCGGCATCAATTTCTTCGACACCGCCATCAGCTATCAGAGCGGCACCAGCGAGCAGTATGTGGGCCGGGCGCTGAAGGACTTCGCCGAAAGAGACAACGTGGTGGTGGCTACCAAATTCCTGCCCCGTACGCCGGAGGAAATCGCAGCCGGCGTCACCGGACAGCAGCACATCGAGCAGATGATCAACACCAGTCTGAAAAATCTCGGCATGGATTATGTGGATCTCTATATCTATCATATGTGGGATTACGAGACCCCGCTCTATGATATCATGGACGGCCTGAACCGCATCGTGAAGGCGGGAAAGGCGCGCTATATCGGAATCTCCAACTGCTTTGCCTACCAGCTCGCCAGGGCGAACGCCCTGGCGGAAAAGGAGGGCTTTGCGAAATTCGTTTCGGTCCAGGGACATTATAACCTGATTTTCCGGGAGGAAGAGAGGGAGATGGCGAAGCTCTGCGCGGAGGACAACATCGCCATGACGCCCTACAGCGCGCTGGCGGGAGGCCGCCTTTCCAAGCATCCCGGAGAGACTTCAAAGCGCCTTCAGGAGGACGATTACGCGCGCCTCAAATACGATTCCACGGCCGAACAGGACGAGATCATCATCCGCCGCGTGGCCAAGCTCGCCGACCGCCGGGGCGTGACCATGACGGAGATCTCTCTGGCCTGGCTTCTGACAAAGGTGACCGCGCCCGTCGTGGGAGCCACAAAACGCCATCATGTGGAAGGCGCAGCGTCCGCCGTGGATCTGGCTCTCACAGAGGAGGAGATCTCCTGGCTGGAGGAGGCGTACGTGCCTCACAGGCTGGTGGGCGTGATGGCGCAGAATACCCGCGCCGCTGCCGGAGACAAGCATGTGTGGTCTACCGGGAATCAGGAGATTGAGGCGTGAGGGAGTATAGATAAAAAGCGGATATATAATTATGGCGCTTTAATTGCATTATACTGACAGTCCGATTGGATGAGGGATAACCATAATCCGGCCGGGCTGTTTTTTATTTCCTGATATTGACATAAAAATTATAATTCCTTCATTTCTTCCGCAGCCCGCTCACAACCTTTTGATATTCTCTCGGCGAACACCCCGCCTGTCTGGAAAAGGAACGGGAAAAATTGGAATAATTATTGAAGCCTGACAGTTCGCAGGCATCGCATGGAGAATGGCCCTCCCGCAGAAGCTTCTGTGCGAGGGCTATTCTCTTGGCAAGGATATACTGGGTCAGGGAAGCGCCGGAAAGCTTCTTGAAGCAGC
>CAJFMW010000097.1 GCA_904392525.1 uncultured Eisenbergiella sp. | reverse complement strand
ACGAAATCTGCCGTCTGGGTGTGGCCAGAACCTTTCAGAACATCCGGCTTTTTACCGCCCAGAGCGTTCTGGACAATGTAAAGGCCGCCCTTCATAACCAGATCACCTATTCCCTTGCGGAAAGCATGCTGCATCTGGGCAGCTACCGCCGGAAGGAAAAGGAAATGGACGGGGAAGCCATGCGGATCCTGCGCCTTTTTGACCTGGAATCCTCCGCAAACGACCTGGCCTCCAACCTTCCCTACGGCAAACAGCGCAAGCTGGAAATCGCCCGCGCCCTTGCCACGAATCCCAAGCTTCTTCTGCTGGATGAACCCGCCGCAGGCATGAACCCCAACGAAACCCGGGAGCTGATGGACACCATCAGCCTGGTCCGTAAAGAGTACGGCGTGACCATCCTTCTGATCGAGCATGACATGAAGCTGGTACAGGGAATCTGTGAATACCTGTACGTTCTCAACTTCGGGAAGCTTCTTACAGAGGGAGAACCGAAGGACGTGCTGAACAATCCGGAGGTCATCACGGCCTACCTTGGCGACTGAAACCGGCGGCACGAACCGCGGTTCGTGCCGGATTCCATACTGAAAAGGAGAATCTCATGGCAATGCTCACCGTAGAAAATCTGAATGTATATTATGGCATGATCCATGCGCTTAAGAACGTGTCCTTTCATGTGGAGGAAGGGGAAATTGTGGCTTTGATCGGCGCGAACGGCGCCGGAAAGACCACCACCCTGCAGACCGTCAGCGGCATGCTCCAGGCGAAATCCGGATCCGTGCATTTTGAAAATCAGGACATCACAAAGATGCCCTCCCACCGTATCGTTCAGCTCGGCATCTCCCATGTGCCGGAGGGACGGCGCATGTTCGCCAACCTGACCGTTTATGAAAACCTGCGTATGGGAGCCTATACCCGGAAGGACAAAAAGGAGATCGAGGAATCCCTCGCCCGGGTTTATGAACGCTTCCCCCGCCTGAAGGAGCGCACCAGACAGCTGGCCGGAACCCTTTCCGGAGGCGAACAGCAGATGCTGGCCATGGGCCGGGCGCTGATGTCCAATCCCAGGCTCCTGCTGCTGGACGAGCCCTCCATGGGCCTGTCCCCGCTCCTTGTATCGGAGATCTTCGACATCATCGAAAGCATCAGCAAACAGGGCGTTACCATCCTTCTGGTGGAACAGAACGCGAAGAAGGCGCTTTCCATCGCCGACAGGGGCTACGTGCTGGAAACCGGAAACATCGTGATGGAGGACAGCGCGCAGGCGCTTCTGAACAACGAGGATATCAAGAAGGCTTATCTGGGTGAATAAATTAGAAAGGCTGCCCTTCGGGCAGCGGAAAAATAGAGGCTGGCACGAACCTCCGGTTCGTGCCGAAGAATGGCTTCCGCCATTCTTCTCTGAATAGAATGCTGCCCTTCGGCAGCGGGAAAAGAGGAAATATGTCAAAAGTGATTATTACCATCGCGCGTCAGTACGGCAGCGGCGGAAAGACTGTGGGGAAAATGCTGGCGAAAGAGCTGGACATTCCCTATTATGACCGGGAAATCATCGCCATGGCAGCCGAGGAAAGCGGCGTGAATCCCACCCTTTTTCAGGATGAGTTCAAGCACCACGGCCTGCGCGCCCTGCTCTCCGGCGGATATAAGGGCGGCCGCCTGCTTTCTCCGGAAAGCGCCGGTTTTACCAGCGATGACAATCTGTTCAACTATCAGGCCAAAATCATCCGCTCTCTGGCGGAGGAAGGCTCCTGCGTGATCATCGGCCGCTGCGCGGATCACATCCTGAAGGATATGCCCGGCGTGGTGCGGGTGTTCGTCCATGCGCCGGAGGATTTCTGTCTCCGGGAGGCCATGAAGGTGAACAGCCTTCCGGAAAATGAGGTGAAAAAGCTCATCACAAAGACCGACGACTACCGGGCCAGATATTATAAATATTATACTGGCCAGGAATGGAAGAACGCCCTGAACTACGATCTTTCCCTGGACAGCTCCAGGCTGGGATTCGACGGAACGGTGGAAGCCATCAAGGCCTATATTGAGGTGCGCAGGCGCTTTGATGAGAAAATGAAGGAAGCATAACAGCATAAAGGGAGTTTTCGTTCAGACCGTCTCAGCTCCGGATTCCCCTGCATAAAAAAAAGTGTGCGCCTTGGCGCACACTCGCGCCGAGCGCGGTTGCCTTCAGGCAACATCTACCTTGCGCGCGAGTGCGCATCCACAGCGGAGCGTCTTTTTTTATACGATAGGGAACAAAGTTTCCTATCATATAAAAAAGATCCTATGAATCATCCTCTTTCAGAACCCGGATGATTCGGAGGATCTTTTTTTGTCGCATTCTGTCAAAATCTGCATAAGCTAAACTAAAAGCATTCTGCCCAAACGGCAGAAAGGAGCAGATACATGACGACAACAGGAATCATTCTACTCTCTATCGCCGCTGTCCTTGTCATCGCACTTCTCGCGGTTTTCCTCATCCTGAAGGTACGCGCGCGCCGTTTCCGCCCCACCGTGGATAAGGCGGCCCAGCAGGCGGCTCTGAATCGGGATCTTGCGGAAGCGGGCTTTGCGTATGACAGAAAGGAAGACATTTTCTATTCCCTCATGGACTGCTGGCAGCGGGAAATGGGATACTGTCAGCTCTACGACGAAGGCTCCTCCCTGTTCAACATGGTGATGCACTGCGAACCCGTCCGTTTTTCCTACGCCGGAAAACGCTGGATGATCGAACTCTGGAAGGGCCAGTACGGAATCACCACCGGAGCGGAGGTCGGCATCTACAACACCGATCAGGACGATATCCGTACCGAGCGCTTCACCGGACCTTTCTACGACTGCGCACAGGATTCGGAACGTCTTCCCATGAGCTTTGTGCTTCGCAAGAACGGACGTGTCCTGTTTAAAAGGAAAGAGCTTCACTGGTGGCTCACCGGTTTCAGGCTGGGGGAATTCTCCACCCTGGATTCCCTCACCATGGATGTGCGCATCCGTTTCCCGAATTCCGAAATGCGGGACGCCTTCCTGGAAGGCCTTCTGGAACTGGGTTACGGCAGCAGGGAATACGCCGTCCGCGGAAATACTGTGACCGTTCACTATACGAAGCCGCACAGCGTTCAGCCCCTCTCCCGCGGCTCGCTTCAGGAGGCGGCCGTACAGCAGGTCAACAAAAGCAACTGCGCCTTATTCAGGCAGGCGACGGGAAAATACACGGATACGCTGGATAAACTGGAATATATCAAAGCGCTTGTTCCGGAGCTCTATGAATTTTTCATGCACTCCCTGTACGCGAAAGGCTTCTATGAAGGCTTCGGCTGGCTGCTGGATCTGATTCACGAACATAACCATGCACCGAAGCCTGTTCCGCCCACGCCGCATCCGCCCATGCCTCATCCGCCGAAGCCCTGCCCTCCGGAACCCTGCAGACCGGATCTGTGCTGTCATGCCCGCCGGGCCAACCGGCTCTGCTGCGGCAATTGTGAGGAATGCCCCTACCGCAGAAGCTCCGGCTGCACAGGCTGCTCCGTCACATACGTTTCTTCGCGCAGCTCTTCCTGCGGCAGCGGGATGCGCCGTACATGCGGTTCCTGTCAGCATATGAGCCTGAGCTGCCGCTGCTCAGGGTCTTCTGGGCAGTGCTCTTCCGGACGGACTTCATCTGATTCCTGCCGGAGGAACCGGGAAGGGAGGGCTTAACATGCCTTCCCTCACCGCAAAACTCGATAAGCTCTATTCCACCTCGGCCGTCCTGCCCTTTGACAACAGCTCCCGGATCATCCTCATGAGCGACTGCCACAGGGGACAGGGCAACGGGGCGGACAATTTTCTCCCCAACAGCATGATTTTTCAGGGGGCTCTGGAATACTATTATCAGAACGGATACACCTATATCGAGCTGGGAGACGGAGATGAGCTCTGGGAAAACCGCTGCATCGGCGTGATTTTGCGCACCTACAGCCGTCTCTTTCGGCTGCTGGGGCAGTTCCAGAAGGAAAACCGGCTTTTCCTGATTTACGGCAACCACGATATCATAAAGCGCAGAAAAAGCTTTGTCCGCGCCGCCTGCGACCTCTATGCCTGCGACGCGCCGGAGGAGCCGGAAAATATTTTTCAGCAGACAAGGGCTTCGGAAAGCCTGATTCTGGAAAATCGTGACACCCTGCAGCGCCTGTTTCTGGTACACGGTCATCAGGGCAGCCTTCTGAACGACGAGCTGTGGCCTCTGGGCCGTTTTCTGGTGCGCTATCTCTGGCGGCCTTTGGAAATCATCGGCTTCACCGCTCCCACAGGCGCCGGCCGCTCCCGGAAGCTCATGGAAAAGATTGAAAGGCAGCTCTGCTCTTACGCTTCCGACACCGGCCGCATCCTCATCGCCGGCCACACCCACAGGCCCGTCTTCGCTCAGCCCGGCACCTGCCCCTATTTCAACGACGGAAGCTGCGTCCATCCGCAGTGTATCACCGGCATTGAGATCAGGGACGGAGGTATCCAGCTTGTGCGCTGGGCCGTGGCGTCAGATCCTCAGCGCCGTCTGGTGATCCGCCGGGAAATCCTGAATGGGCCGGTGGAGCTGGGGGAATATGGATAACGGAAATATCTGAAAAAGGATCCTGCGGGGGGTACACTTCTGCAGGGTTCTTTATTGGAGAGGCTTCGTCTCCTCAATTGGAAACGTCACTCTCCAGTCTCCCTCGACCAATTCCGAACAGGTGCTGAAATATCCCCAGACAGACCATCCTGCTGTGATCATTTCCGGTTCCACCTCAAAAAAATATTCCTGATAGCTGCCGGACTTTTCCTCATCCCAGAAGGCCACGCTCCCAAAGCAGGAAACGGCATTTCCCTGTCCGTCCTTCAGGTAAACATAACCGTGATTATCCGTATTCAGGATATCCGTATAATGTACCTGAATATGAAGCCTGCCGTCCACCCATCCGTATGCGGTAACCGTCACTCCGTCCACCGGAGAAAAGGTCTGATCCGCATCCGGCCTCAGGAAGCCTTTCTGCTGTTCCTCTTCCACTTTTTCCATCTCCATCCCGCTGCTTCCCCGGCGGGTCACGTTTGTCTGAAGTTCCGTCTTTTCCTCCATCCGGCTTAAGTCGATCTCCGGCAGCTCCTGCTCCACCCTCTGTTTTCCGGTGAGAAATTCCGAAACGCTGAACGTGAGCTTCTGGCCCTCGATTTTCTCTCCGTTCATATGCTTTACCTGAACCAGAAAAACCGCCTTTCCGCTCTCTGGATCAAAATCCACCAGGGAACAGGTGCCGATACTGTCCCTGGAGGAATGGAGGGAATAGCTGTCAAACAGATCCACGGTTTCATCAATGCGTTCCTCTGTAAGGTCCTGCATGGAAAGATAGATTTCTGCCGTATCCGCATGCACATACACAGCCTCCACCTCCATCCGGATTCCATTGTCCTCACAGGAAATCTGAACCGGCGTGAGGCGTTTTGCCGTTTCCGGATAGAGGGCATACAGGATCTCATAGGCCGGCATGCTTCCCGCTGCCACAGCCGCAAGCAGCGAAGAGGCGGAAAGGAACAGCACCCCCGCCAGGCATGCTGCCGCGATACGCATCCTCCTCGGAAAGCTACGCTGCAGCCTGTACGACAGACTTCGTTCCGGCCTCTCCTGCCCTCCGATTGCCTTTCCCGCTTCCTGAATATAGCCATCCTCTATGGCGCTGACCGCCGCTTCGATATCCCGGATATTCATAAGCTCCCCCTTTCTGCCTGTTTCAGATATTGTTTCAGCTTTTCTCTGGTCCGATGCAGGCACACCCTGGCCGCATTTGGGGTCATGTGCAGATTCTCCGCGATCTCCGAAACGGAAAGGCAGTACCAGTATCTCTGCACAAAAATGATCCGGTCCCGGCTGTTCAGCGTACCCAGAAATGCGTTCAGTTCTCCCGCCAGTTCCCTGGCCAGAATCTCCCCTTCCACGCTCCTGCCGCTGTCCAGACAGTCCGCGATCTCTTCCAGGATCACATCATACTGCCGGTTTCGTTTCTGCGCGGTATTGGAGTGGTATTTTTTCAGGGAAAGATTTCTCGCGATCCTGCATACATAGGGCTGGAGCTTGTCCGGCCGTTCCGGCGGAATCGCGTTCCAGACCGCCAGCAGCGTGTCGTTGAAACACTCTTCCGCGTCCTCGCTGTTCTTCAGGATATTACGGGCAATACTTCTGCACAGCCCGCCGTATTTCCGGGCCAGCTCCAGAACCGCGCTTTCCGACCGTTCCAAAAAGAGCTGAATAATCAGATGATCCTCCAAGTGCCGCCACCTCCCTCATCTGTATACTACGTTTTTTCCGGCGGAGATTACAGAGATTTTTATTTTTTTACGAAAAAAAGGATACCCTGCCGGTCCTGAACCGGCTTTTTCGGATATCCTTTTTCTCATGTCCCGTTTTCAGTTTTTCTTCTCTATTCCGCCACCAGCGAAGCCACCGTTTCCACGTCCAGTTCCTGCTCCGGCGCAAATTCTTCGCCTGCCAGATACCGATAAATGGAAGAAAGCAGCGCCCTCGCTTCCGGATACTGCTGCAGATCCTGCAGGCCCAGGGAGGAAAACAGCAGCCTTCCGCCGCCGCAGCGGCATTCAAACAGCTGTGCCATGGGCCGCAGATACGCGTAGCTGTCCATCTCCGTAATGATGGCCTGTATCCTCTTCGGCAGGATCACCGCGCGCCGGGAAGCCATCGGCCACCACTGCCAGTCGGTGTGGCTGTCCGTGGGGAAATCTGCGAACAGGGGATGGGCGCTGTCGATGAGCTGTCCCATGCCGCCCGCCTGCTGGGCAAAGGTGCCCACCGACCAGAAATCGGTGGTAAACTGGGCCCGGATGGATCCCGGCAGCGCCTCCTTCGTGGAGGGCGGGGTCAGGTACACGCATCCGCCTGCCGCAAGGACACGCTTCGCCGCTTCATCAAAGCGCTGTGTCTCATACACGTTTTCCGGGCATACCAGATTTTCCGGAGAAACCGGAGGATAAACCCAGACGGGATAACGGTTCACCGCGCCGTCTACCGATACCTCCAGGGTCAGACGGGCAGCTTTTTCCACCGATCTCAGGGAAAGCTTCACACAGCCTGCTTCCGTCAGCATTCCGGCCGGGAAGTTTCCCGCTTTGGTTTCCGCGCTGGCAATCAGCTCTCCGGCTTCTTCTGTGCCGGAATCCTCCGCATCCGCCCACAACGTACAGCACACCTTCCCGGAAAGCGCCGTTTTTCCATAGTTAGCGATCTTCACAGGCACCGTCAGCTCTTCCGTGTTTTCCCAGGTGTAACGGGGCAGAAGTGCCAGCGGCAGCTGATCCCGGAAAAAGGCCTGAAACTTCGCGGGTTCCGCGAAGGGATAGGGTTTCGGCTCCAGATGGGAGTTCAGCATGCCCACCAGCGCGGTTCCCTGTCCGGGGAAATCCTGCAGGCCCAGCAGAGAGATACCGGACAGCTCCTTTGTGCGCATCGCCGCCTCGATCTCCTCCCGATAGGCCAGGCGGGAAATCTCTCCCGTCGCCTCCACCTGTTTTTCCCACTCTTCATCGGAAATTCCGGCCGCCTTCACCCGCTCCTGCACCAGCCGCAGGTTGGCCGGATCAGAAATCCTCTGAAAAGCCTCCAGCTCATGGAAGTCCGGAAGCACCTCGAACTGTCCCACCTCAAAGCTGAATACGGGTTTGGCATAGACCTTCCGAATTTCAGCCATGGATTCGTCGTAGTTCTGTGCAGCATCCGGATAGCGGTTGTTGATATACCCCTGAAGCGCGCCGTCCTCTCCGCCGCCTGCATGGGTTCCGCGCAGATCATGATGATAGTATTTCTGGGCCGCAAAAAAGTCGCTTTCCATATCCACTCCCACATCCCCGTAATGGGCATTGGAGCTGTTGGCATACAGGCGGGTAGAATCCAGCTCATGGGCCAGAGCCAGCATACTGTCCATTCTGGCATGTCCCACAGAGCCCGCCGCCAGCTCGTTTCCAAAGGTCAGCATCACGAAGGAAGGGTGATTTGCCAGAGCCAGGATGACCTGTTTTAATTCAGTCTGATAATAAGCGAAGCTCTCCGGCGCTTCAAAGGCATGCACCGGGTCCCAATGGGACAGCTCCGGCTGCATCAGCATACCCATCCGGTCCGCCGCGATAAACGCCGCCTCCGGCGGGCAGTGGGAATGGAAACGCATACAGTTAATCCCGTAGGAACGGTAGCGGGCAAGCACATCCGTCCACTCCTCCACCGTCATGGGCGGATGGCCGGTCTCCGGAAATTCGCAGCAGTTGGCCTCGCTGCGCAGAAAAATCACACGGCCGTTTAAAGCCAGCCTTCCTTTTCCGTTGTCTCCGAAGGTACGCACACCAAAGGTTTCGGTGCGGGTGGCAAAAATGCTCTCCGCTTCCGCTGTATCAGGCGCTTCCTCCGCTCCGGCTGCAGGCTGCTCATCCTTTGCCCCGGCACAGATCAGGGAGGCGGTCATCTGATACAGATTGCCTTCCTCCTCATCCCATTTCTTCACATCCGGAGCAAGAGGGAGCTTTTCCAGCACAAACCGGCTCACTCCGGGCTGCACGCAGATATTTTTCCGTGTATCCTTCACCGCGTCACTCTTCAGACAGAGGACGCCGCTCCAAAAGCGGTCAGAGGAAATCTCCGCCTGTACGGTCAGGGTATTTCCTTCCCTGTCCGGATAAATCCGCAGAGCAGACAGGAACACCGGCTCCTCTGTCCGCAGCCGAAAATAACCAAGCACGCCGTTCCAGTTGGTCTGCGTTTCGTCCGTTGCCGCCGAAGAATACACGATGGCATCGTGGGGCAGGCCCGGATAGCTATTGTCTGACAGGATCGTGATTTCATTATCCCCGTTCAGAAGTCCGGTCACCTCGAACACATGCGGAGTGGAAAGGGAGCCTTCCGAAAAATGCGGTACCTCTTTTCCATCCACCAGGAGCCTCAGGCATCTGGCCCGTTCCGCTTCCAGGAAGACCCGTTTTCCCTTTTCCGGCGCGAATGAAATACGCCGCGTCAGGCGCGCTTCCCCCTCAAAGGTATATTTTCTCGTAAAGCGGGTGGCGATTGGCGCGCTCTCGTCAAATCCTTCCTCCGCGTTTCCCAGCTCCGCATCGGGATGCCACTGCTTCTGTCCCAGATCCCTATGCCCGATCCGATTTTCATCAAGCGTTCCGGGAAGCTGCATGGAATATGTTTTACCGTCTCCAATATCGGCCTGCCAGAGGCCGGATAAATCGTAATACATCTGAATTTCCTCCGTTTTTTCTCCATTTCAGAGCATTCTGTCCACTTATGTTTCAGGAGATCAGTATATCATACCCTCCGGCCTGCGCCATTCTTCCGGTTTGCTTTCTTATATAGAAAAATTGCTGTCTATTCTCCCTGAAAAATCTGCCGTCCCACTGTCACAGAGCCCGGCTGTATTTCAATTTCTGCCGTCTGTTTTCTCAACACCGGAGGCAGAAGGAAGATTAATATCCATACTTCCGGACCGAAATCCTTCCAGATCCAGGGTCACGTAGGAAAATCCAAGCCCCCTGATCTTCTCCACCGCTTCTTCCGCCCGCTCCAGCAGCTTTTCCATGTCCTTCCGGTCCACTTCAATCCGCGCTGTGTCTCCATGTGCCCGGATTCTCACATTATAAAAGCCGAGCTCTCTCAGGAACTGCTCTCCCTCGTCCACCTGCTGCATCCTTTCCCGGGAAAGCCTCGTCCCATAGGGGAAGCGGGTGGCAAGGCAGGGAGCGGACGGGCGCTCCGCCACGGAAATCCCGTACTCCGCCGCCAGCGCGCGGACCTCCTGCTTGGTAAGCCCAAGTTCCATCAGCGGACTTTTTATGCCAAGCTCCTGCACCGCGCGCAGTCCGGGACGGTACACATGGGTATCGTCCGCATTGCTCCCCTCCAGAATGACCGACACCCCAAGCGCTTCGGCCTCCTTCTGCAGCCTGGAAAAGAGAAACTTCTTACACCGATAACAGCGGTCGGTCGGATTATCTGCAATATCCGCATCTTTCAGTTCGTCGATTTCCACCACCAGATGGCTGGCGCCAAGCTCAGAAGCCACCCGCGCCGCCACGTCTGCATCCTGAACGGGATGCAGGCTGGTATGAACCGTGGCGGCATAAACCATTTTTTCCTTTGCCGCTTCACGGGAAGCCGCGCCTGCCGGAAGGGAATTGGCGGCCGCCCGGCAGGCCGCGGCCAGCAGCAGGCTGCTGTCCACCCCGCCGGAAAAGGCCACCATGACCGGCCCCGGCAGATTTTTCATATAACGCTCCAGCGCCTCCTTCTTTTTTGGCAGTTCGTACCGGACATCCATGCATTCCGGCTGCCCTCCTGTTCCTTTCATCGTTACCTCCATGCCAAAGCTTCTCAATCCTTCTCCTTTTCCGCTTCCCGGCGGACCAGTTCATAGATCTCCTGAAAGCTTCTTCCGCTTTTTTGCGCCAGCGCCTTCACGCTGTCGTACTCCGGATAGAAGCGCTTTCCATCCGCAAGGCGGCAGATCTTCACCGCCGCTTCTCCAAACGGCGTACTGACGCTGCCGCTCTCCCGCTCCAGCACCGTGCGCTGCATATTCACCCTGCGGATGCCGATGGTAGTGGTCTCCGCAAAAATGATCTCCTCCATGCGTTCTCTGTCCTTCGGATCACAGATCACGTTGAGCTGCCAGGCGGGCCTGTTTTTCTTCATGAAAACC
>CAJFMW010000096.1 GCA_904392525.1 uncultured Eisenbergiella sp. | reverse complement strand
GGTTTCCACGACCAGCAGATCCACGCCAGCCTCCACCAGATAGCCGATCTGTTCCCGGTATACTGTCACCAGCTCTTCGAAATCCATCCTTCCGATGGGAGAAAGCTGCTCTCCCGTCATGGTCAGATCCCCGGCAATCAGCGTGTCTTTTCCGGCGGCACGCCTGGAGGCTTCCACCAGGGCCAGGTTCAGTTCACGGATTTTTCCTTCCAGACCATATTCGGCCAGTTTGATCCGGTTGGCGGTAAAAGTGGGCGCGTACAGGATGTCCGTTCCTGCGTCGACGTATTCCTTCTGCAGGCCTGTCAGCACATCCGGATGTTCTGTAATCCACTCCTCCGGGCAGACGCCGCCGGGCATCCCGCGGGACATCAGGTTAGAGCCGGTCGCTCCGTCCAGCAGGACGATCCCTTTCTCTATCACAAAATTTTTGAAGTCCTGTTTGTTCATTAATTTTCTTCTGCCTTTCTGATTCTGCTTTGCAAATATGAAACATTTTATCATGATTTCCGGCAAAAGGGAAGATACCGCACTTATCCACCGCAGTTCACTCCGAGCCATTCGCAAAGCCGCGCTCCGCGCTCTCCGCTGCTTCGCAGCCACCTTTGCTCATGGACCGGCGCTCCCTTCGTCCGCTCAGGATCAGCCATCTGTTCGTGCAAGCACGACATCTGCCTGGTTCTGGCGGACGAGTGAACTGTAACAATCATCCCCCGGAAGAATGGCGGTTGAGCCCATTTCATGGATATGCTATAATCAGCGGGACGATATTCCATATCTCACATGAAGATAAAATCAGGGCGGAGGAAGCGGGATGCACATTCGAACGGAAATACAGAGGATTCGGGAACACAGAACTGCAGCCGAATGGGAAAAAACGGGGAAAAAGCCATGCGGAAAACGTGCGGCAATGTTTTTTGTACGCTCAGTCCACAGGGCAGTCTGTCTGGCGGGCTGCCTTTTCCTGCTGCTTCTTACCGGCTGCGGAAAGGATCTGGAGCTGGAGCAGTTCTATTCTGAAATGGAGAGCTTTACGGAACGTGCGGCTCAGGATTTCCAGACGCTTTCCGGAATCGACCCCTCTTCGGAAACCGCTGTAGACGAATTGCTTTCCGCCATGGATTCGCTTGCGGAAACCTTTTCCCTGCTTGCGGAGATTTCCGTACCGGAAGAATTTGCCTCCATCGAGGAAATCGCTGACGAAGCCTCCTCCTATATGACAGAGGCCGCTGCCCTGTACCGCGAGGCATATGCGGATGGAGGATATTCGGAAAATACGGCTGCGACGGCCCAGGAGAATTATGACCGCGCCGTCATGCGCATGAACATTATTTCCGAGGTCCTGCAGGGAGAAACGCCTACGGACGCCTCCGTTACAGTGACAACTGAGCCCGCTTCCCAGCAGTAGGCCGATAGAAACGGGACTGCCGTCCAGTGCTGCATTTTCAGCTCGAACGACAGTCCCGTGTGTTTTATGAAGAACCTTTCATGACGATTCCGGTTTTATTTATCCGCAATCGCTGCCTGCGCCGCCGCCAGTCTCGCAATGGGAACGCGGAACGGGGAACAGGATACATAGTTCAGGCCGATGCGGTGGCAGAACTCGATGGAGGAAGGATCTCCGCCATGCTCGCCGCAGATGCCCAGCTTAATGTCCGGACGGGTGCTGCGTCCCTTTTCCGCCGCCATGCGGATGAGCTGTCCCACTCCGTTCTGATCCAGCTTGGCGAACGGATCGGACTCATAAATCTTGCTCTTATAATAATCAACCAGGAACTTGCCCGCATCGTCACGGGAGAAGCCGTAGGTCATCTGGGTCAGATCGTTGGTTCCGAAGGAGAAGAATTCTGCTTCTTCAGCGATCTCATTGGCCAGAAGCGCCGCACGGGGGATCTCGATCATGGTTCCGATATGATAGGAAATGTCGGAACCCTTTTCCGCCTTCACTTTCTCTGCGGTTTCCACAACCACATCCTTGACGAACTTCAGCTCTTTCTTATCGCCCACCAGAGGGATCATGATTTCAGGAACGATGTTGAAGCCCTTCTCTTCGTTCACTTCAATTGCCGCTTCGATGACCGCTCTGGTCTGCATTCTCGCGATCTCCGGATAGGTAACGGACAGACGGCAGCCTCTGTGTCCCATCATCGGGTTGAACTCATGCAGGCTGTCGCAGGCGGCCTTTACTTCCGCAACGCTCAGATTCATCTCAACCGCAAGGTCTTCGATGTCCTTCTCTTCCGTGGGAACAAACTCATGAAGCGGAGGATCCAGGAAACGGATGGTAACCGGGTTCTCTCCCATCACCTCATAAATGGCCTTGAAATCGCCCTTCTGGAACGGGATCAGCTCATTTAATGCGGCTTCTCTTGCTTCGCTGGTGGTGGAGAGGATCATCTTACGGATTTTTGGAATCCTTTCAGGAGCAAAGAACATGTGCTCTGTCCGGCAGAGACCGATGCCTTCTGCACCAAGCCGCAGAGCGTTTGCCGCGTCTTCCGGCGTATCCGCATTGGTGCGTACATTCAGTTTGCGGAAGGAGTCGGCCCATTCCATGATCCGTTTAAAATTACCGCTGATGGTAGCATCCTGGGTTGCAATATCGCCGTCATAAATTTTTCCGGTGGAGCCGTCCAGGGAAATGTAGTCGCCTTCATGGTAGGTCTTTCCGCCGAGGGTAAAGTATTTTGCTTCTTCATCGATCACGATGTCGCCGCAGCCGGAAATACAGGCAGTTCCCATGCCTCTTGCCACAACGGCCGCATGGGAAGTCATGCCGCCGCGAACAGTAAGAACGCCTTCCGCCGCATGCATGCCCTCGATATCCTCCGGAGAGGTCTCGAGTCTGACCAGAATCACCCGCTCACCCGTCTCATGGGCTTCCTTTGCCTCTTCAGCGGTAAAATAAATCTTGCCAGCCGCTGCGCCCGGCGAAGCGGGAAGAGCCTGTCCGATCACAACGCCGTTCTTCAAAGCTTCCGGATCGAAGGTGGGATGAAGAAGTTGGTCAAGAGACTTCGCTTCGATACGGCTCACCGCCTCTTCCGGGGTGATCATGCCTTCATCCACCAGATCGCAGGCAATCTGCAGGGCTGCAGGCGCTGTTCTCTTTCCGTTTCTGGTCTGCAGGAAGTAAAGTTTTCCTTCCTCGATGGTGAATTCCATATCCTGCATATCCCGGTAATGCTGCTCCAGTTTTGTGGCAATTTCAATAAACTGCTTATAGCAGTCGGGAAGATCCTCTTCCAGACGGGTGATCGGCTGAGGGGTCCGGATTCCGGCCACCACATCCTCGCCCTGGGCGTTGATCAGATATTCTCCGTAGATGCCCTTCGCACCTGTGGAGGGATTTCTTGTAAAGGCGACTCCGGTTCCGGAAGTATTTCCCATGTTTCCGAATACCATGGACTGCACGTTTACAGCGGTTCCCCACTCGCTGGGAATATCGTTCATTCTGCGGTAAACGATGGCGCGCTCATTGTCCCAGGAACGGAATACGGCCTTCACGGCCTCCATGAGCTGCACCCTGGGATCCTGCGGGAAGTCCTCTCCCATCTTGTCCTTATAAATTGCCTTGAAGCGCTCAATCACTTCTTTCAGATCATCCGCCGTCAGATCCGTATCGAAGCGTGCGCCTTTGGCATCCTTGATCTCATCAAGCACCCTTTCAAAAAGAGACTTGGGAACTTCCATTACCACATCTGAGAACATCTGAATGAATCTGCGGTAGGAATCGTAGGCAAATCTGGGATTTCCCGTCTTTTTGGCGAAGCCTTCCACGGAAATGTCTGTAAGCCCCAGATTCAGGATTGTATCCATCATACCGGGCATGGACGCTCTGGCGCCGGAACGGACTGAAACAAGAAGCGGATTTTCCGTATCGCCGAAGGTCTTTCCCTGCTGTTTTTCCAGTTCGGAAAGCGCGTCAAAGATCTGTCCCTGAATTTCATCAGAAATCTGCCTTCCATTGTTGTAATAATCCGTACAGGCCTCTGTCGTTACAGTAAAGCCCTGCGGAATGGGAAGTCCAAGATTTGTCATCTCTGCCAGGTTGGCACCCTTCCCGCCCAGAAGAGCCCGCATATCCGCGTTGCCCTCCTTGAAAGAATAAACCCATTTTGCCATTTTTTAAGTTCCCCCTTTGAACAAAATATTTGGTAATGGTCTTCAGACAAAAGTTTTTTTGGCACTTATGTCTGCTATTGCGAATCCATTATAACATAGGTTTCTGCATAATGCACGTAAAATTTGTCATTTTTCAGATAAATTTCCGCACTTTTACGAAAAAATTGTTCATTTCCTACAAATGATTCCTTTTATCAGGGAAAATGCGGATTTCTTTTCAGCAAAAAAACCGGGGTGTTAATGCCCCGGTTTTTCAAACATACAAACCTTAAAAATCAAATTTATCCGCGAACCAGGCTTCCAGTCCGTCAATCGGCACTCTCTCCTGCTCCATGGAATCACGGAAACGGACGGTCACGCAGCCATCTGTTTCAGAATCGAAATCATAGGTCACGCAGAAAGGCGTTCCGATTTCATCCTGACGGCGGTAACGCTTACCAATATTGCCTCTGTCGTCAAACTCACAGTTATATTTCTGAGAAAGTCTGTCGTAAATCTTCTCCGCGCCCTCATTCAGCTTCTTGGAAAGCGGAAGGATGCCGATCTTCACAGGCGCGAGCGCGGGATGGAAATGAAGCACCGTTCTCACATCACCCTCTCCGATTTCCTCTTCGTCATAGGCGGAGCAGAGGAAGGCAAGCACCACGCGGTCAGCTCCCAGAGAAGGCTCGATCACGTAGGGAATGTACTTCATGTTCTTCTGATCGTCAAAATAGCTCAGATCCTGTCCGGAGACCTCCGCGTGACGGCTCAGGTCATAGTCGGTTCTGTCCGCTATGCCCCAGAGTTCGCCCCAGCCGAAGGGGAACAGGAATTCAATGTCGGTGGTCGCCTTGGAGTAGAAGGAAAGCTCTTCCTTCTCATGGTCTCTGACGCGCATCTCATCTTCCTTCATGCCAAGGGACTTCAGCCAGTCAATGCAGAACTGCTTCCAGTAGGCAAACCATTCCAGATCCGTATCCGGCTCACAGAAAAATTCCAGCTCCATCTGCTCAAATTCACGGGTACGGAAGGTGAAGTTGCCGGGCGTGATCTCGTTACGGAAGGATTTTCCGATCTGGCCGATGCCGAAGGGAATCTTCTTGCGGGAGGTACGCTGCACGTTCTTGAAGTTGACAAAAATGCCCTGTGCGGTTTCCGGACGCAGATACACGGTGTTTTTCGCGTCTTCGGTCACGCCCTGGAAGGTCTTGAACATCAGATTGAACTGACGAATCTCCGTGAAGTTGTGCTTTCCGCAGGTCGGGCAGGGAATGTTATGTTCGTTGATGAAATCCATCATCTTTTCCTGGCTCCAGCCGTCCACGGAGCCATCGAGCTGGATGCCGTTTTCTTCCGCATAATCCTCGATCAGCTTATCCGCGCGGAACCGCTCATGACACTCACGGCAGTCCATCAGGGGATCAGAGAAGCCGCCGAGATGTCCGCTTGCCACCCAGGTCTGGGGATTCATCAGAATGGCACAGTCCACACCCACATTATAACGGTTCCCCGTGACAAACTTCTGCCACCAGGCCTTCTTCACATTATTTTTCAGCTCCACACCCAGATTGCCGTAATCCCAGGTGTTCGCAAGGCCGCCGTAAATCTCGGAGCCGGGATACACAAAGCCTCTCGCCTTGGCAAGCGCCACAATTTTTTCCATTGTTTTTTCCATAACTTCCTCTTTCCTGCTGCATCGGCAGCATTTTATTCTGAGAAAAAGGGCTTTGCCCTTTTTCCAGGAAAAAATCAGAGATTTTTTCCGCCTCTTTCCTGCTGCATCGGCAGCATTTTATTTTATCTGAAAATAATGTAAGAAAGCGCCTCAGAATCCGTCACTGTCGCTTCGCGGCTTCCGGAAATCTCTACGCTTGAGCTGGCATACAGAATATCTGCATAGGGCCTGACTGCAATCGGCTCACGGACCACGATGATATGACGGTCTCCCATCTCCAGAATATCCTGCCGTCCGATTGTTGTTCCCTCTTCCTGTGCGCTCACAAGCTCAATGTTCAGATCATAGCCGGCATTGAAGGCATCCCGGACGGTTCCGCAGTAAAGCGCCTGTCTGTAAAAGGAAGAATAATCCTCGGCGCCCTGAAAGGTCATCACCATGGTGATCACACCATCGTTAACCTCGGCGGAATTCACTTTGATCCGTTCGCTTCCCGCACTTTCATTATAAGCATCAACCTGTGTCTGAACCTGACTCTGCAGCTCATCCAGACTGTAGTAGGAGGCTGAAAAGTCCTCTACAATGGTATGGACAACCTGACCGTTTTTCCGGAATTCCAGATTTGTCACATCTTCCGTGCTTTCGTTCCCGCCGCATCCGGCAAGCAGCAGCGCCGCCGCCAGAAGAAGCAAAACCATTTTTCGCATATAGAAATCCTCATTATTTTGTATATCTTTCACCTGTTCATGTGTATCCCATACCGGGCGTACAACCTGCGGATACACATATCCTCCCCATTATATCCGACCTTTTCCCGTTTTTCAACCCAAATTTACAGAGTGTCCAGAATCTGCAGGCTGTGAAACGGCTCGTTCAGGAAACGTTTCCGGTAAAAATCCGCGAGCCTTTTCAGTTCTCCGAGCACCTGGGGACTGACGATAAAGGTATAGAGCTTTTCTACGGGAGCGGTCGTTATATGGTGAATGGCGTAACGCGTGGAATCCTGCCATTTCGCTTCATCGGGTAATCCGGGAAACTCACCGTTAATCACCACGGTCCGGATTTCAAATATGTATCGGACGAGCTCCTTGGGAATGCTGGATGCCGACAGCGCCCGGAGAGACTGATAAAGGAGCTTCAGGAGCTCCCTTTCATCATTGTTTTCCCGCGCGCAGTAGTCGCAGATTTCCAGAAAATACTGTCCGAAACAGGCACCTTCAAAATCCTTCCGAAGCGCTTCAAAATAATTGGAAATGGAGGCCTCCGTCAGCGTATAGGAATTTCTTCCCGCGTACAGTCCGAACTGGCCGAAGGAAAACGGGCAGGTGGGCGCAAGCAGGCGGCTGCTCTGTTTCCTTGCGCCTCTGGCGAAGGCCGCCAGCTTGCCCCTTTCCTTTGTCAGGATGACCACTCTTTTGTCATATTCGCCGACCGGCTCCGCCTTCAGAACGAGGCCTGTCATCGTAAGTAAATCCTGCATAAGTATCCGTTCCCGCTTCCTTGTGTCCTTTTTCCGCCTTTGCGGCGTATTTCAGATAATCCTCCACCTTTCCCGACAGCCAAAACCGGTTCCATTCGTTCCTGTCCTCCATTTTTACCTCCATGCCGAAGCGTTTTTGCGCCGAGGCACGCGCGCCGGATCTCCAATGCGGCGCTGCTTTCCCGCGCTTACGCGCTCAGGTTCTCTTCTGTTTTCAAAAAACGGATGGTATTAGGTTCTGCTGTTTCGGGTTCTTCTATACCGTATCTTTTGGATTGTAGCCAAAATTTTTTAACAGGAAATCACTGTCGCGCCAGTCCTTTTTCACCTTCACCCAAAGCTGTAGGTTGGCGCGGCATCCGAGCATTTCCTCGATATCGACGCGGGCTTTGGAACCGATGGTCTTGAGCATCGCGCCGCCTTTGCCGATGATGATCCCCTTATGGGAATCCCTTTCACAGATGATGGTGGCTTCGATATCCATGATCTGACCGCGCTGCTTCATGCGCTCAACAGCCACGGCGATACCGTGAGGGACCTCATCCCCCAGGCACCGGAGGGCTTTTTCCCGGATGAGCTCGGCCACAATCTGGCGTTCCGGCTGGTCGGTGACGGTATCCTCATCATAAAAGGGATCGCCATAAGGAAGATATTTCAGAATGCAGCGGATCAGTTCGTCGGTATTCGCGCCCGTCCTTGCGGAAACGGGGACGATTTCGGCAAAATCCAGTTCCTTCCGGTAAGCGTCTATAGCCGGAAAAACCTCGTCCTTTTTTACCGTATCGGTCTTATTGATTACGAGAATGACCGGGGTATGTCCCTGGGCCTTTTTCAGCTGCTCGATGATGTATCGTTCTCCGGCTCCGATGAAGGTGGTGGGTTCTACCAGCCACAAAATCACATCCACGTCGCGAAGGGTGCCTTCTGCGGCACGGAGCATATAGTTTCCCAGCTTGTTTTTGGCGCGGTTGATTCCCGGCGTGTCCAGGAACACGATCTGTCCGTCCGTTCCCGTATAAACCGCCTGAATGCGGTTCCTGGTGGTCTGCGGCTTTCTGGATGTGATGGAAACCTTCTGCCCCACCAGCCGGTTGATGAGGGTGGATTTGCCCACGTTGGGCCTGCCGATCAGCGTGGCGAAACCGGAGCGGAAGTTCTCTCCCGCTCCGGCTGCCATTTCGGCTCCTTCACCCGTCTCCTGCGGCTTTCCGCCGCTTCCATGTTCTGCAAAATATGCGTCAAGATCCATTCGGTCTCTCCTTGTCTGTTTTCTGATTGTTGGGTGTCTGTGGCTGCTGTGCGGACGGTGCCGGGGCGCGCTGAATGCTCTGGCCGTCTTCCGGACTTCCCGGGCCCGCCGCAGGCCCGACGTTTTCCGGCCGTATATTCCCCGGGCCGGCATTTTGAGGTCCCCCGGGACCGCCGAAGGAACCATAATAAGGCCCGGCATTCCTTTTTCCCGCAGCTCTTTTGGCATTATTTTTTGCTGAAATGCGCAGGAACAGCCGGATTACGATCACCGCAATGATGATTCCAACGGCAAGCACCAGCAGGATAGGAAGGGAAATGACGAATCCGATGAAGAATTCTTTGATTCCATTCCCAACACGGTATACGTTTTCTGTGAAGCCGGTTCGGATACGTTCCCAGGTTCCCTTTTCGGCAGGCGGCGTATAACGCTCCACCTCATCGATGGAGAGATAAACCGTGCTGTAATTCACCTGATTGTCCATGGTGCGAAGCTGGGATTCCATGCTTTCCAGCTGATAGCGCACCTCCGTCAGACGGCTTTCCAGGGCGATGATCTCCTCCAGCGTTTCCGCCTGTTCCAGTAAAGAGAGGAGTCGGTCTTCTTCCTCCTCGTACATGCGCCTGCGGCTTTCCAGATCCACATAGGTGAGGGTCACATCCTCCACGGTCTCCTGGCGGGACACAATGTTGGAGATCTCCTCTACCTGCGAAACGAATTCGTCAAGCCGGTCCGCCGGGATCCGCAGAGTCAGAGATGCGCTGCGGTTCCCCACGCTGCTTTCGTTGTAGGCTTCAAAGCTTTCCGTATAACCGCCAAGCTCCTCCACACGGCTCTGAATATTGGAAATCAGCCCCGTATAATCTTCCGTTTCCACCGCCATGCTCACATTTTTGATCAGCTTTCTGTCAGAGACTGCGTTTTCATCCAGCGCTGCAGTCTCGGAACCGGAACCCATGTCCGTTTCTGCGGCTTCCTCATAAACGCCGGCCTCCTGAACGGCTCCTTCCGCCGGCATGCTGTTGGACCAGGCGGCTGAATCCGCGGCACTGGAGCCGGAACTGGCTCCACAGGCCGGGATGGTGAGCATAATCAAAAAGGCTGCGACAGATAGAACGGCTTTCCACCTTTGAAGCACCAGACCGGTCGAAACGGCTTTTTCTGTCTTCTTTTTCATAAAACCCCTCCCCTTCAAAAGATTTACGCTCTTTTGACAGGCAGAAGAAGCACGGTACGCTTCTTTTGCTGCCTGCAGGAATCAGTACAGATTTTCCAGATGCTGGAACAGATCTTCCTGTTCCCTGATTTTTTCTTCATTTCCCACCACGCAGAGGCAGTCGTCCTGCATGAATGCACGGATATGAGCGGCCAGCGCGCGGATGTCATCCTGCGTGGCAGAAAGCACCTCATCTCTCTCCTTCTGCAGATCAGAAAGAGTCTGGTTGGTCAGATAAGCGCTCATGGAACGCAGGCCCTTTGCCGCAGGATTTAAGGGCGTGTCCATCTCGCTGACAGCGCCGATGATGTACTGGGTCATGGTACGCTCGTCCCCGTCAAAGTTCTCCACGAAATCTGCGGCTCTTTCGTATACTTCCACCGTTCCCTTCAGGTTGGGATCCCGATAGGAAACGAAGTAGCTGTCTCCGCTCTTTCCGAAGGTACACATACATCCATAGGCACCGCCCTTGACGCGGACTTCCTGCCACAGATATTCGTAGCTCATCAGAACCTTCAGCACGCGCAGGGCTCCGGTGTAGGAAAGCCCCTTGTTGATGAAGTTTCCGGCCCGGCAGACGTACTGCACCTGAGACGCGGACAGGAAGCCTTCGTTTCTCTTTTCCGGCCGGATAACGAAGGGTTCTCCATGCAGGGATTCTGTAAAGAGGGAGGCCTTCACTCCTTCCGCCAGCCGGAGGAATTCCTCATAGTGCTCTCTCGTTCCGATGTAGTCGAGCAGCAGGTTCTCCGGACGGAAAATGCAGCGGACCAGACGGGTCAGCTTTTCCTTCAGTTCGTCCTTTCTGCTGTCGAAATTCTTCTCCAGATCGTCCACCAGACGGTAGAAGGGCATGCCGCTCAGACGCTCCTGGATGGCCGCCGGTCTGGAAAAATAGGACATGGCACGTCCCGCCGCCACGCTGTGTCCGGCGGAAATCAGCGCGGACTGCAGGTGGGATTTCAGCTCGGCCAGAATCTCATAGAGCCGCTTCTCATCGTCGAAACGGGAC
>CAJFMW010000095.1 GCA_904392525.1 uncultured Eisenbergiella sp. | reverse complement strand
GGAAGAAATCGGACAGAGAGAGCAGAAGCAGCGGATTGTGCAGGAGCTGGTGCCGGGAAAGCAGATTACCCTGGCCCACATCATCGCCAATCCGGACGGAGAGCTTTATGAAAAGCTGGGGCTGGATCCGCGGGTAGAGCTTTCCCGCGCTGCCATCGGGATCATGACGGTGAGTCCCTCCGAGACCGCCATTATCATGGCGGATATTGCGGTAAAGTCCTCGGGTGTGGCCCTGGGCTTTGTGGACCGGTTCAGCGGCTCTCTCATCGTGACGGGAACCGTATCGGAGGTGGAAGCGGCCTCGGCGGCCATCCTCTCCTATGTGGAGGACAAGCTGGGCTATACTGTCTGTGAGATCACCCGGACGTAGGCGCTGGAATCATGGAAGAGAAAATGAGAAAAATCATTTTGATCGGCAGGAGCGGGGCGGGAAAAACCACACTCACCCAGGCGCTCAAGGGCGAGAAAATCAAATACCATAAGACCCAGTACGTGAACCACTTCGAGAGCATCATCGACACGCCGGGCGAGTATGCACAGACCCATGAGCTCGGCTATGCCCTGGCTTTGTATTCCTATGAGGCGGATGTGGTAGGACTGCTTTTGTCGGCGGAAGAGCCATACAGCCTTTACCCGCCCAACATTACCTGTATGGTAAACCGGGAGGTGGTGGGAATCATCACCCACATCGATTCCCCAAAGGCGGACCCGGAACGCGCGGAGCGCTGGCTGCGCCTTTCCGGATGTCGGAAGATCTTCCGGGTAAATTCCACCACGGGAGAAGGCGTTTCGGACATTCTGGATTATTTGAAGGAATGGAAAGAACTAAAACCACAAAAATAGAACAAAAAATAAGCAAAAACAACATCAGAGCTGTTGACATGTGTTGTATACGGCAGTATAATTAACAAAAATCAACATTCAGCATAAAAACATCACTCAATCAACCCGCCGGAATCCGGCAGAAACGAAGGCGTATATGCGCCTCGGAATGGAGGACAGGCTGAGAAATCAGCCCGATGGCTGATTTCTCAGCCGGAATTTGCGCCGGGGCGTCGCAAATTCCCGGATCGCAGCGCCGAATCTGACATGCGGCGCGCGGCCCTCGGCGTAAAACGCCTCGGAATGGAGGAGAACATGCAGAACGAATACGAACTGAAAAAACTGATCTGCGACATCGGAAAGAGAATCTACAACAGGAACATGGTCGCGGCCAATGACGGAAACATTTCCGTAAAGCTCAACGACAATGAGTTCCTTTGCACGCCCACCGGCGTGTCCAAGGGTTTTATGACTCCGGAATTCATCTGTAAGGTGGATGCGCAGGGCAACGTGATCCAGGCGAACAAGGGCTTCCGTCCTTCTTCCGAGATCAAGATGCATATGCGTGTATATCAGAAGCGCCCGGACGTGGGAGCTGTGGTGCATGCACATCCCACCTTTGCTACGGCTTTTGCCATCGCAGGTATTCCGCTGACCCAGCCCATCATGCCGGAAGCGGTAATCGCTCTGGGCTGCGTTCCGATTGCAGAGTACGGTACGCCTTCCACCAACGAGATTCCGGACAACGTGGAGAAATACCTCCCTTATTATGATGCGGTTCTTCTTGAGAACCACGGCGCTCTGACCTGGAGCACCGATCTGCTCGCGGCTTACATGAAGATGGAGTCCGTGGAGTTCTATGCAGAGCTTCTGTACAAGGCGAAGATGCTGGGCGGACCGAAGGAATTCGATCAGGCTACGGTTCAGAAGCTGTATGAGATCAGAAGAAAGATGGGACTGTCCGGAAAGCATCCGGCAGACCTGTGCCTGAACAAGAACGGCAAGAACTGCCATAACTGCGGAAACGGCTGCGGCTCTGTTTCTTCTCCGGCTTCCGGAAGCGGCGAAGTGAGCGAGGAAATGGTTGCTGAAATCGTGAAGAAGGTTATGGAGCAGCTCGCTTAAATTCCACTTCGAATTGTTTTTGTCTGAACCTTCTGACAACAGCATGAAAGAAAGGGGTTCGGAAGCGGAAATGAATCAATTAGACGAAAAAGGGATTGCTGAAGCAGTCCGAAAAGCGCTGGCGGAAACGGGGTATGGAGGAAAAATATCTTCCATGACCCTGCGTCTGGCGGAGGAGCTTGCGGCACGTGTGGAGGAAAAAGCCCGGGAATGGGGCATGCGCGTGGTGACGGCGATAGCGGATGAGGGCGGAAATACCAAGCTAATCCGCAGCATGGACGGCGCTTATATTGGAAGCGTGGATGTGGCTGTAAACAAGGCTTATACCTGCGTGGCATTTCGGATGTCAACAGAACGGCTTTCCGAACTGGCCCGGCCGGATGGCCCGCTGTACGGGATACAGCATACCAACGGCGGCAGGATCGTGATCTTCGGCGGCGGGGAACCGCTTGTCGTGGAGGGAAAACTGATCGGAGCCCTGGGAGTCAGCGGCGGAACGGCCGAACAGGATACTGCTCTCGCAGCCTTCGGCGCATCCCTTTTGAAGGAGGTAATCTCGTGCCTGTAAGTGAAACAATGGTACAGGATATTGTGAAGGAAGTGGTTGCCAGAATGCAGCTTTCCGGGACGGCACAGAGTACATATCACGGCGTGTTTGCCGATATGAACGACGCCATTGCGGCCGCGAAGGAAGCGCAGAAGAAGGTCCGCGTCATGACCATGGACCAGAGAGAGCAGATCATTTCCAATATCCGCAGGAAAACCCACGAGAACGCGGAGGTCTTGGCACGCATGGGCGTGGAAGAGACCGGAATGGGAAACGTGGGAGATAAAATTTTAAAGCATCATCTTCTGGCGGACAAGACGCCCGGAACAGAAGATATTACAACAACAGCATGGTCCGGAGACAGAGGCCTGACTCTGGTGGAGATGGGACCCTTCGGCGTGATCGGCGCGATCACCCCCTGTACCAATCCCAGCGAAACCGTGCTCTGCAACTGCATCGGCATGATCGCGGCGGGAAATACGGTGGTGTTCAATCCCCATCCTCAGGCGGTGAAAACATCCATGTTCGCCATGAATCTGGTGAACGAGGCTTCCATCGAAGCGGGCGGCCCGGACAACGTGGCCTGTACGGTGGAGAAGCCCACGCTGGCTTCCAGCTCCGTCATGATGAAGCATAAGGACATTCCGCTGATCGCGGCGACGGGAGGCCCCGGTGTGGTGACTGCCGTTCTCTCCTCCGGAAAGAGGGGAATCGGCGCTGGAGCGGGAAATCCGCCCGCGCTGGTAGATGAAACTGCCGATATCAGAAAGGCTGCACAGGACATCGTCAACGGCTGTACCTTTGACAATAACCTTCCCTGCATCGCGGAGAAGGAGATCGTGGCGGTGGACAGCATTGCGGACGAACTGATGCATTACATGATCAGCGAACAGGGCTGCTACCTGATTTCCAGGGAAGAGCAGGACAGACTGGTGAATACGGTGCTCACCCCCAAGGGACTGAACCGGAAATGCGTGGGAAGAAGCGCAAGAGTGTTGCTTTCCATGATCGGAATCGATGCGCCGTCCAACATCCGCTGCATCGTGTTTGAAGGAGAAAAGGAGCATCCTCTGATTTCTGAGGAGCTGATGATGCCCATTCTGGGACTGGTTCGCGCGAAGGATTTTGATGACGCGGTGGAAAAGGCGGTATGGCTGGAGCATGGAAACCGTCATTCGGCCCATATCCACTCCAAGAACATCGATAACATCACCAAATACGCCAGAGCGATTGATACGGCCATTCTGGTGAAAAACGCGCCTTCCTATGCGGCGCTGGGCTTTGGCGGAGAGGGCTACTGCACCTTTACCATCGCCAGCAGAACCGGAGAGGGCCTGACCAGCGCCAGCACCTTTACCAAGAGAAGGCGCTGTGTGATGTCGGACAGCCTGTGCATCAGATGATCCATTTGACCGGATGAGACATCTGTTCAGGTGAAGCTTCTGAAAGGAACGCCGCCCCGGCGGCAGAAAAGGAAAAGAGTATGGAAATCAACGGAGCAAACATAGAAGAGATCGTCAGGCAGGTCTTAAACAGCATGGAAGGAAAAGGGCAGACGGCCCCTGCCGCAGCTGCAGCGGGAACTGGAAGCGTTCCGAAAACAGCACGTGTGGCCATGCTGACCAGCCTGGAGCATTATGATATTAAGGAATTCCCCATTCCCGAGGTGGGAGACGATGATATTCTGGTAAAGGTGGAGGGCTGCGGCATCTGCGGAACGGATGCGCATGAGTTCAGGAAGGATCCCTTCGGCCTGATCCCCGTGGCGCTGGGCCATGAGGGAACCGGAGAAATCGTGAAGATGGGTAAAAATGTGAAGAAGGACAGTGCCGGAAAGGATCTGAAGGTGGGCGACAAGGTCGTGACCTGCATGATCTTCAAGGACAATCCGGACATCACCATGTTTGACTTAAACAAGCAGAACGTGGGAGGAGCGGATGTATACGGTCTGCTTCCCGATGATGACATCCATCTGAACGGATGGTTTTCAGATTATCTGTTCATCCGCGGCGGATCCACCGTATTCAACGTGAGCGACCTGGATCTGTATTCCAGAATCCTGATCGAGCCCTGTGCGGTTCTGGTTCACGCGGTGGAGCGGGCAAAATCCACCGGAATCCTGCGCTTTAACAGCAGGGTAGTGGTTCAGGGCTGCGGCCCCATCGGCCTGATCTGCATCGCGATCTTACGCACCATGGGAATCAACAAGATCGTGGCGGTGGACGGAGAGGATAAGCGTCTTGCTTTCGCAAGGGAAATGGGCGCATCCGATACGGTGAACTTCAAGGAGCATAAGGGAATCGAGGCGCTCGCCGGCGCTGTTGCAAATGCCTGCGACGGCCATCTGGCAGACTTCGCGTTCCAGTGCACCGGCTCTCCTGCGGGACATTCCAACATTTACAAGTTCATCCGCAACGGCGGCGGACTGTGCGAGCTGGGATTCTTCATCAACGGAGGAGACGCTACCATTAACCCGCACTTTGACATCTGCTCCAAGGAAATCACCACGGTGGGCTCCTGGGTATACACCCTGAGAGATTATGCGACCACCTTTGAATTCTTAAAGAGTGCGAAGAAGATCGGCATCCCCATGGAGAAGCTGATCACTCATACCTTCCCTCTGGAACAGATCAACGAAGCCCATCAGACCAATCTGGCCATGAGCGGGCTGAAAATCGCAATCATCAACAAATGAGTAATCGAAAGGTCAGGAGGGAACGCCCATGGAGGAAGCGGTAGGAATTCTTGAGGTATACGGCCTTGTATGCGCCTTCATGGCGGCTGACGCCGGATGCAAGGCGGGTAATGTGAGGCTTGAGCCGTTCGATAAAAACAAGCCTGCCAACGCGGACAGCCTTCCGGTGCCGCTGCTGG
Source organism: uncultured Eisenbergiella sp. (assembly GCA_904392525.1). GTDB lineage: Bacteria > Bacillota > Clostridia > Lachnospirales > Lachnospiraceae > Eisenbergiella. The sequence goes on along the minus strand of CAJFMW010000095.1, from coordinate 5,384 downwards.
TGACGATCAAGTTCCGCGGCAGCGTATCGGATGTGGAAGCGGCGATGGAGGCCGGAGAGCGTATGGCAAAGAGCCTGACCGGAGTGGTGCAGAAGCATGTGATCGCCCGGCCTACGGCCGATACGGAAAAGATGCTGAAGCTCTGCGCATTTGATAAATCATAAAAGGAAGCATTGCTGGAAATTTAGAGTGCCGCCCATGGCGGCGAAAAAAGGAGGCCGGCACGAACTCCGGTTCGTGCCAAAGAATGGCTGACGCCATTCTTTTATGATTGAAGCGCCGCCTGTGGCGGCGAAAAAAGGAGGAAATATGGCACAGGAAGCACTGGGAATGGTGGAAACAAGAGGACTCACCGCTGCAATTGAGGCGGCGGATGCGATGACAAAGTCCGCAGAGGTAAAGCTGATCGGAACAGAAAAGATCGGTTCCGGACTGGTAACCGTGATGGTGCGCGGCGATGTAGGAGCCGTGAAGGCGTCCGTGGAGAGCGGTTCCGAGGCGGCGAGCAGGCTGGGAGAGCTGGTTGCAGCTCATGTGATCCCGAGACCCCACAGCGATGTGGAAAAGATTCTCCCCACCATCTGAGACAGGAGTGAAGGTTCATGAGGAAGTCATATGGCCTGATTGAAATATCGGGAGTGGTTGCGGCGCTGGACGCGCTGGATATTATGTGTAAGGCGGCGGACGTTTCACTGTCCACCTGGGAAAGAAAGCTTGGCGGAAGACTTGTCACGATCATTGTGGAAGGAGATGTGGCGGCTGTGACCGCCGCAGTTGAGGCTGCCAGGACCCGCGCGATCAAGCCTCTCGTATCCAGCGGGGTGATCGCAAATCCTCATGAGGAAATCGTCGCGCAGGTGAAAAGAAGCATGAAGCGATTCCGCAGTGCGGAAGAGATTGGAGAAGGTCATGCCGGAAAATAACGCTGATAAGGAAAAGAAAGATAGAAACGGGCAGACAAAGGCAGTGAGGACCACAAGAAGGACCGCTGCGAAAACAGCTCCGGCCCCTGCGCCGGAGGAGCCGGTAAAGGAAGAAGCCGTTAAAAAGGAGGAAAAAAGAATGGCACAGGAAGCTTTGGGAATGGTGGAAACAAGAGGACTGGTGGCCGCAATCGAGGCTGCTGACGCAATGTGCAAGGCTGCGAACGTTGCGCTGGTTGGAACGGAAAAGATCGGTTCCGGACTGGTAACCGTGATGGTGCGCGGCGATGTGGGCGCTGTGAAGTCCGCTGTAGAAGCGGGATCCAGCAGTGCGGAGAGACTGGGCGAGCTGGTTGCGACTCATGTAATCCCCAGGCCTCATACTGACGTGGAGATGATTCTTCCGAAGGTAAAATAAGGCGCTGCTTTTACAGCCTGAGCGGCCCTGACGGCAGAGGCTGCCGGTAAAGGTGCCGGAGAACGGGCAGATGCGGCCCCGGCAGGGGTGCGCCTGCCCGTTTTTTGAAAATATCCTGTAAATACGGTCTTCGGACGGAAGGGGATAAAATGGAAGCGAGTCAAATTGAACTGATTACAAAGATGGTAATGGAAGCCATGACGAAGCAGGAGTGCGCGGACGGTTACATGGTTCCCGTCGGCGTATCCGCCAGACATGTGCATCTGACCCAGGAGCACGTGGAGACGCTGTTCGGGCCCGGCTATCACCTCACAAAGAAAAAGGAGCTGATGGGCGGCCAGTTTGCGGCCAACGAGCAGGTAACCATCGTGGGGCTGAAGCTGAGGGCGATTGAAAATGTGCGCGTGCTCGGACCGGTGAGGAAGGCCTCCCAGGTGGAAATTTCCGCCACGGACGCCATGAAGCTGGGGGTGAAAGCACCTCTTCGGGAATCCGGTGATACGGCGGGGAGCGCGCCGATCGCGATTGTAGGCCCGAAGGGTGCGGTTTATCTGAATGAGGGCTGTATCGTTGCCAAAAGACATATTCATATGTCTCCGAAGGACGCTGCGCAGGCAGGCGTGAAGGATGGAGACTATGTATCCGTGAAGGCGGAAAATGAGAGAGGGACGGTTTTCGATCACGTGAAGATCCGCGTGGATGACAGCTTTACCCTGGAAATGCACATCGATACAGATGAAGCGAATGCGGGACAGATCCGGACAGGAGACGTGGTACGCATGATCAGACAGTGACAGGCATGGGCGCGTAGAAACGCGGAATGGAGGAAATATGATAGTCGGAAAGGTGATCGGAAGCATCGTTTCCACCAGAAAGAGCGAAAAGCTGGTGGGAAACAAATTCATGCTCGTTGAGCCTTTGGAATCCATGAAGGGCCATGCCGACAGGCTGGTTGCCATTGACAACATCGGCGCCGGAATCGGAGAATATGTGCTGGTGGCGCAGGGAAGCGCGGCCAGGATTGGCTGCGATGTTCCGGACGCTCCTGTGGATGCGGCCATCGTGGGCATTATTGATGATGCCAGCAGACTGGAGTAATGGCAGTTGGAGCGTGACGCTTCGGAGTGGAGAGTGCGATGGAGATTAAGGAATTAGCAGGAATCATAAGAGAAAACGGAATTGTGGGAGCGGGAGGTGCAGGCTTTCCTACCTACATGAAAATCGATGAGCGGGTGCAGACCATTCTTTTGAACTGCGCGGAATGCGAGCCGCTTCTTAAGCTGCACAGACAGCTCCTCTCCCGTCATACCGGAGAGATTCTGCAGGCCCTCGCTGTGGTGAAGGAGACGGTGGGCGCCGAAGAAGCCGTCATCGGGATCAAGGGAGAATATGAGGAGACGGTGAAGGCTCTGAAGGCCTGTCTGCCGGATTTTCCGGGAATGCGTCTTGCGCTTCTGGACAGCGCTTATCCCATGGGAGACGAGGTGGTGCTCATTTATGAGGCCACCGGAAAGGTGGTGCGCCCCGGCGGACTGCCGATCGAACAGGGAATCGCCGTTTTTAACGTGGAAACGATGTATAACATTTACCGGGCGCTGCAGGAAAAAATGCCGGTAACGGAAAAGCTCGTCAGCGTGGTGGGCGAGGTGGTCTCCCCGGTGACCCTGCGTGTGCCTCTGGGAGCCAGCCTTTCGGACTGCGTCGAGGCGGCGGGCGGCGCGCGCATCCAGGATCCGGTGTACCTGGTGGGCGGTCCCATGATGGGAAATATCCGTCCGGCGGACAGCCCGGTCACCAAGACCACCAATGCCGTCATCGTCCTCGCTCAGGATCATCCGCTGATTCAGAAAAAAAGGCAGAATCCGGCCATCGGACTGAAGAGGGCCGCTTCATCCTGCTGCCAGTGCGAGACCTGCACAGACCTGTGCCCCAGACATGCGCTGGGACATCCAATTGAACCTCATAAATTCATGCGGGCGGCGGCCAACCGGGATTTCCGGGATGCGAATCCGTTCCTGAATACCTTCTTCTGCAGTTCCTGCGGCCTGTGCGAGCTGTATTCCTGTCCCCAGGGTCTCTCTCCCAGAAGTCTGATGGCGGAATACAAGGCGGGGCTGAGAAAGGCAGGCGTGAAGCCGACTGCGGATGTGGTTCCGGCTCCGATCAGGGAGTCCAGACAGTACCGGAAGGCGCCGGAGGAGCGCCTGGAGGCCAGACTTGGCCTGACCCGCTACAATGTGGATGCGCCGTTACAGGAGGAGCTGCTTGCAGCAAAGACGGTGAAGCTCCTTCTTTCTCAGCACATCGGTGCGCCTGCCGCAGCGGCGGTGAAGGAAGGCGACCGGGTGGAAAAGGGACAGATGATCGGAGCGGCCGCAGAGGGCTTAAGCGTACCGGTACATGCTTCCGTTTCCGGAATCGTGCGGAAGGTTGAAGCAGGCGCCGTGATCCTTACGGCAGGAGGAAATCATGAGTAAAGCAATCGGAATGATCGAATTTAAAACGGTATCCGCCGGAATTACGGCGGCCGATACCATGGTGAAGACGGCGCAGGTGGAGCTTCTGGAGGCCCAGACGGTCTGCCCCGGCAAATATATCGCTTTGATCGGCGGTGCGCTTTCCGCCGTGCAGGCGGCTGTGGAAGCGGCGAAGCAGGTGCGCGGGGAGGAGCTGATCGGAAGCTTTGTTCTGGGCAATCCCCATGAAAGCATTTTCCCGGCCATATACGGAGCCACCCATATCGAAAAGGTGAACGCCTTTGGCATTCTGGAAACCTATGATGCCGCGTCCATTATTGTGGCGGCGGATGTGGCGGCAAAAACGGCCATTGTGGACCTGATCGAGCTTCGTATTGCGAAGGGTATGTGCGGAAAATCCTACCTGATTCTGACCGGTGAGGTGGCGGCGGTGGAGGCTGCCATTGAGAAGGCGAAGCAGGCTGTGGCGAAAGACGGCATGTATCTGGATTCCTCCGTGATCGCCCATCCTGACGAGCAGATATGCCGGTCCATTCTGTAATTTGTTTTTGGCGGAATCGGAGAAAGGCGGTGTGAAATGTTAGCGGTAGAGAGAAGAAATCTGATTCTGGAGAAGCTGCAGGAAGAAAAAAAGGTGATTGTGAGCGAGCTGAGCCAGGAGTTTCAGGTATCCGAGGAAACCATCCGAAGGGATCTGGAGAAGCTGGATAAGGACGGGCTCGCCATTAAAAGCTACGGCGGCGCTGTGCTCAACGAGAACAGCAGCCTGGATATGCCCTTTAATGTCCGTAAGAAAAACAACCCGACCGGAAAGCAAAGAATTGCAAAGCTGGTGGAGGGACTGATCGAGGACGGGGACCACATCATTCTGGACCCCAGCACCACGGCGGTTTTTATCGCGAAGGCCTTAAAGAACAAGGAACGGCTGACGGTGATTACCAATTCCATCGAGGTGATTCTGGAGCTTTCAGATACCTCGGACTGGAACATCATTTCCTCCGGCGGAAGCCTGCGGGAGGGATATCTCGCCCTGGTCGGACCGAGAGCCGTGGAAGGACTTGGAGCCTTTAACGTGGAGAAGGCTATCATTTCCTGTAAGGGGCTGGATATGGAAAAAGGGATTACGGACGGAAACGAGCTGTTCTCCCAAGCGAAGCAGACCATGCTCAAATCCGCGAAGCAGTGCATCCTCGCAGCGGATCATACCAAGTTTGACCGCATCGCCTTTTCCAAAATCTGTGATGTGCATGACATTCACGTTGTGGTGACGGATGAGAAGCCGTCGGAGGAATGGCTTGAGCTGTTTGAGCGTTCCGGCATCACCTGCCTGTATCCGGAAGAGGGCGAAAAATAAGCCTGCCACATCCTTTTTCAGGAATGGGACAGGCGGTAGGCCCTTGGCGTCATCCCGAACTGTTCCTTAAAAATCCGGTGAAAATAGCTGGTATTATCATACCCCACGGCGGTGATGATTTCCTCCACGGGAATGGACGTTGTGGTGAGAAGAAAGGCTGACTGGTTCAGCCTTTTTGTCTGCAGTAAATTCTTAAAGGTCTGCCCGCAGAG
>CAJFMW010000094.1 GCA_904392525.1 uncultured Eisenbergiella sp. | reverse complement strand
GCTCCTCGTGGAGCATGTATTCACCTATTCCATCCCGGTCAGCGTTTTCATCACGGTGGGCGGAGGCATTTACTTCCTCTATCTGCTGCTGGCCGCGAAAAAAGCCTGAAGAAAGGAAATTGCCATGCGGGTAAAAGAATTAACGAAAAAATATGACGGAAAGGCGGTCGTGGATTCCGTCAGCTTCCGGATTCCGAAGGGAAAGGTCATTTCCATGATCGGCCCCAACGGAGCGGGCAAATCCACGGTCATGGGCATCCTGTCCCGGCTGATCGCCAGAGACAGCGGCCTTGTGGATTTTGACGGGACAGATATCTCCCGCTGGAAAAGTAAGGAGCTTTCCAAACGTCTGGCCATTCTGACGCAGACCAACAACATCCAGATGAAGCTTACCGTCCGGGAGCTTGTAGCCTTCGGCCGCTTCCCCTATTCCGGCGGACGGCTGACGCCGGAGGATCACCGGAAAGTGGATCAGGCCATTCAGTATATGGAGCTGGAGGAATTTCAGGACCGCTTTCTCGACGAGCTGTCCGGCGGCCAGCGCCAGAGAGCCTATATCGCCATGGTCATCGCCCAGGACACGGAATATGTCCTGCTGGACGAGCCCACCAACAATCTGGACATCTATCACGCCACCAACATGATGAAAATCGTCCGCCGGCTGTGCGACGAGCTTGGAAAAACTGTCCTGCTGGTGCTGCATGAGATTAACTACGCCGCCTTTTACTCAGACTACATCTGCGCATTCAAGGACGGCAGAATCGCCAGCTTCGGCACTGTAAAGGAGGTGATGACCAAAGAAACGCTTTCTGAAATCTACGGGGTGGACTTCGAGATTCTGGAAATCTCCGGAAAGCCCCTGTCCATCTACTATTAACGGCAACTGTTTGTTACCTGCCGCAGCCGCCCGACGGACATATCCCCGGGCTGCGCGAGAATAAACCAAAGGAGAACATGATGAAAAAAAGAACTCTGAAAAACTGCTTTAGCAGACCGACCTGTGCCGCACTGGCAGGTGCGCTTCTGCTGTCCCTGTCTCTTACGGCCTGCTCGTCTGCCGCACAGACGGAATCCTCTTCCGCACAGGCCGGATCCTTTTCCGCCGAATCCGCAGCAGAAACACAGACAGAATCTGCGGCCCCCGAAAGCACAGAAGCCGAAACGACAGCCGCCGGAACCGCTTCCTCCGAAACGGAATCCCCATCCGATACCGCGCAGGCTCCCGACACCGTTACGATCACGAGCCTGAACGCCAACCGGGAAGAAACGGAACTGACGGTTCCCTATGATCCCCAGAGAATCGCCATCCTGGACATGGCCTGCCTGGACATCCTGGACCGTCTCGGCGTCGGTGACCGGGTGGTTGGTTCCGCTTCCACCTCCCTGGATTACCTGCAGGATTATGTGACCGATGAAAATGTGTCCAACCTGGGCACCATCAAGGAAGCCGACCTGGAGGCCGTCATGGCCTGTGAGCCGGATGTGATCTTCATCGGCGGCCGTCTCTCCTCCTCTTATGACGCGCTCAGCGAGATCGCTCCCGTCATCTATCTTTCCACCGATACGGAGCTCGGCGTGGTGGAAAGCGTCCGCAAAAACGCCACAACCATTGCCTCCCTGTTCGGCCTGGAGGATCAGGTGGACGAACTGATGGCTGATTTTGATTCCCGGATCGAAGCTCTCGCCGCATTCGCGGAAGGAAAAACCGCGGTCATCGGCATGTGCACCAGCGGAAGCTTCAACGTGCTCGGCAACGACGGCCGCTGCTCCCTCATCGGCAGAGAGATCGGCTTTGAAAATCTGGGCGACGGCGATGTGACCGCCACCCATGGAAATGAAACCTCCTTTGAGCTGATCGTGGACTTAAATCCCGATTATATGTTCGTTCTGGATCGTGACGCGGCTATCGGCACCGACGGCGCACAGCTCGCACAGGACATCGTGGAAAATGAGCTGATCATGGGAACGGACGCATACAAGAACGGCAACATCGTTTATCTGGAGCATCCCGCCGTATGGTACACGGCGGAAGGCGGCATCACCGCACTGGATCTGATGCTTTCTGATCTGGAAGGGGAGCTGTTTACGGAATAAAAATATTCCGCCTGAGCCTTATTCCGGCGCTGCCGCCTTCCACTCCAGATCCGCAGGCGGCAGTGCCTCTCCCTTCACCAGACAGATCCGCTCAAACCGCATTCCGGAGGTCATGCAAAAGATCTGCAGTGTATGTTCTCCCGGTGCGATCTCTGTTTTCGCAAGAGGCACCCAGCGGTAAACCTGCTCCGCTTCATATCTCCACAGGAAACCGTCTCTGTGACCGGGCAGGGGTGCAAGCGCTTTGCCGTCCATACCGGCAAATGCCCGGGATTCCTCTCTCAGCCCGAAACGGCACAGCAGCCAGACATAATAGCTTCCGCCTTCGGTCCGGATGCGATAGTTCAGGCAGGGAGCTTCCTTCTCATCCTCCCACGCCGTTCCCGCATTGCGGATGTACATGGCAAGCCCGCTTCTTCCAAAGGTCTCTCCGGCGCAATACTGCCACCTGCCATCCGAAGGCCAGGCGTATTCGCTGTTCGAAAGGGCCGCTGTGGCATCAATCCGTATCTGTTTCCCCTTTTCTTCAAAAAGCTTTTTTCCCTCATCAAAATAATATTCAGGGCTTACAGGATCCGCATACCGCTCCGGCAGTCTCACCAGATCTCCCGCTTCCAGATCATCCGATGATACTCTGATGGGTTCCCAGAGCTCCGCTCTGGGTTTCAGCTCGATCCTGCCGTAAAAATCTTCAAGCCATCGATCCACATCCCATTCCTTCGGAAACGCCTGACAGCCCGTCACACCGGCCAGGTTGTTCTCCCTGCGTTCCTGCGTATAGATCACAAACCGGGAAAGGGCGAAATACCGGTCTATTCCATAGAGGCAGATTTCATGAACGCCTGCGGAAAGGCGCGGAAGTCTCAGATACAGACGATCCACATTGTTTAACACATTTTTCTTCCAGTTTCCGCGCCACTCATCCGTGGATGGCGTTTCCACGATCTGCATATCTCCTCCGTCCACGGACACGCCGATACGGATTTGTCCGGTGGAATTCAGGGAAGGGAATCGATGGATTTCCAGCAGAAACTCTCCTTCATTCACCAGGCAGACCGGATAGCGGAGTGGCTCCGCCTGTTCTCCAGCCTCCTTTTCAGAAAGACAGCATTCCACCAGATTTCCCCGGCAGCGGCCCGCTCTTTTGATTACCCGGAACTGGGGAGACATTTTTTCCGTCGAGTCCGCTTCCACACAGACCAGACCGCCATCCTCTATCGGGACAGTCCTTCGCACACCGGTCGCCGCCCCGGAAGAAGCGGCTTCCTTTTCAGCGGGAACGGTTCCGGAAGAAACGGCATCCTCCATAGCGGGAGCCACAAGCCGCACGGGAATCTCTATCACCCCGCCGTCGGTCAGGTTTTTCACCCGGATGCTTCCTGCCCGGTCCCTCCCTGCGTCCTCCGCCGTTACCAGCACGCGCACCTCCGTCCGTACCGTGCCGCGCTTCTGAGACAGGCCGATCCAGTCCGGCGCCTCCACTTCAAAGTCAAATGCTTCCAGGGAATCATAGATTCCCGTGGAGCCGGAGGCTCTCTCCGCTCCGTTTCCGATTTCCAGCCATTTCACGCTCCTGCCGGAAAAGACGAGCTCCTTCCCTTCGTTCCAGAGGCTCAGGATCATCCGCCCATTCACAAAGCCCTCCGGCTGTCCGGCACGTTCAGCCACGCCCGCTCCTGTTTTCCCGCCTGCGGACTCTCCCACAGCAGTTTCCGTTCCCGGCTTCCACTGTATGCGAAGCTTTTCAGGAAGCGGAGGGGTACAGCCGGGCAGCATTGCCGCGCGCGGAGGCGGAAAGCCCTCCGGGTCCAGAATGCCGTCCCATTTTCCCTGCGCCATCCGTTTGTTATAGTAAATCAGCATCTTCCGTCTGGCGTCGTCAAATTTTCTGCTCTTTCGTACATACTCCGCAGCAGCCGCAAACTTTCCCTGGCGGCAGGCAAGGGTGCTTCTGTCTCCATAATAATAAGCCAGATTGGTAAAATAGGCCGCATGAATCCGCATCAGCACCAGCTGAAAAAAAGCATCCCGCTCCTTTTCGGGCAGTCCCGCATAGATGGCGTTTCCCTTTTCAAACAGCTCCTCATATTTGTGGATGCGCACGGCGGCTTCATCCCCATAGGCTGTCTGGGAGAAGGCGTCGTCGTCCATGTTTTCTATTTTCCGGACATTGGTGAGCTGGGAGAAATCATTGAGCAGCTTCGCCACCTCTCCTCCGATACCGCCTGAGAAATTTTCGAAACTTTTCTCTGAAAAGTTCCGTGTGATCCAATCCGCCACATAGGCGTCCACATCCTGGCTGAGAGGCTTTTCCCTCTTTCCGGAAAGGGCGCCGAAGCGGGGGGCGCTTTCTTTTCCGATCTCCCAGGCAAAGCGAAGGAAAAATTCGATTTCCTGCTCCAGGGGTTTCATGGCGCCCGTGTTGATCACCCAGAGCTTCCGGATGCCCTCCTGCCAGGCTTTCCCCAGTTCATAGGCGGTATGGGCCAGCGGAATGGAACAGAGGAACACGTAGGACATGCTGGGCGGTGCCCAGTAGGAATTGTGGTAATAAAGGCCGTTTCCGCCGCTGCGTTTTTTCTCCTTTTCCGAAGGATAGCGGCGGACATAGCCGTAGTTGTCGTTGGCCCACACCAGCGTCATGTCCTCCGGCACCTCGAGCCCCGCATCGTACAGCTCAAGCACTTCCTTATAGGGAATGAAGGTCATCATGGTATCGTGTCCCAGAGTTTCCTTCAGGATTTTCCTCTGATCCCGGATGACCGTTTCCAGCAGCTTCACCTTGGCAGCCTTCCGTTCTTCCTCCGGGAGCTGCATGATGGCCTCCGTCTCAAAGCCGGAATCGTGGATTCCCCGCATACCCAGGGTATAGCAGACCTCAAAATCCCTGTTCTGCTCCACGCTTTCCCGCCAGTATTCCTGCAGAATCTCCCGGTTTCTTCCGGGGATGGAATAATCGTATGCCGCATCGGTATATCCCTTTTTCGCAATCCAGGGCTTCCACTCCCGATTGTTGGAGCGCATCAGCATATCACAGTGGGAGGTTCCCACCACAATGCCCATCCGGTCCGCCAGCGCGCCGTTTTCCTTTTTCATGTTGAAGGAATTGACGTGCATGGCCGGCCAGATGTAATTGCCCTTCAGGCGCAGCAGCAGCTCAAATACCTTTTCATAGGTTTTCACCCCGATGGTATCCTCGCCCATATGCTTTTTCACCCATCGGTCCAGCTCCTCTTCGTCGTTGATGAAAATGCCCCGGTACTCCACGGAGGGCCAGTCCGCCTTTTCAAAATCTGCCGGAAGAATAAATTCTTCCTTCTCTTTCACCGGCACGTCCGCCCAGAAATACCAGGGGGAAACGCCCAGCATACCGCAGAGTTCGTAAATACCGTACACGGTTCCCCGCCGGTCCGTTCCTGCGATGATAAGGCGTCCCTCCTGCACATACATCAGGTATCCTTCCCTGCGGAGCTTCCCGCTTTCCTCATACAGCCCGCAGTCAGAAAGCCGGTCCGTTTTCACCAGCGCGTCAAAGTCCGGCGAAACGCCCAGGGTTCCTGCCAGGATTTCCGGGGCGCCTTCGGCACCCGGGGTGTCATCCGGGCTGCCGCAGGTGTCTGCTTCCGCGTTTTCCTCTATTTTACCGAATACCTTTTCCAGATCCGTTCGCAGATTTTCCGCCGCGATTTTTACCGCGTCCGTTTCCTGCCCGCTCACCCGGACCGGACATTTCGCTCCCCGTTTCAGATAAAAACTCATATGGTATCTCCTTTCAGCATGAACTCCCGGTTCACGCGGCCATTGCAGGCTGGAATGCCTGCATGTGCGCCTGACAAGCATGTGCGCCTGACAAATTTCACCGTTCAATCCGGCATTTTCATTATCTGGCTTCATGTTACGTGAGAATCGGGCAGCTTTCTTTCATTTTATTGGCCAAAACATTGCGTATCTTGACTTTTCAAATCAGACAGGTAGAATAAAAGAAAAACGGCAGATCATTTACAGGCCGCAGAAGGCGGCGAAAGGCGGCACGACATGGTGGATCAGTATCTTACAGCGTTTTACGGAAGGGAATCAGAGGATGAAAATGCGGGCTATGAATTCGTTTATTCCGTCAACAATACCCCTCACAACGACAGGGAATTCTGCCTCCATAACCACAACGATCTGTATGAAATCTATCTCTTTCTGGAGGGAGAGCTGGAATATCACATCGAAGGCAATATCTACCGGGCGCATCCGAACGACATTTTTATCGCAAGGCCCTATGAAATGCACCACAACTTCTTTTTATCATCCTCGCGCTACAGACGAATCGTCTTATTCGTCCCGGTGAAATTTTTCCGTCAGAACCACTGCGAAGAGCTGGAAGAATTTTTTCTCCGCCGTTCCCTCGGCGCGGACTGTCAGATTCCGGCAGCCATCGCAGAACGGGAGCTCGCACCGCTTCTGCTGAAAATCAACCGCTACCTGCAGGAGGGCGCTCTGCGCATCGCCAAATGCGTGCTCCTGGAATTTCTCTACCAGCTGAATCAGATCAAAGAACCGCTGACTGAGCCTGCCGTGGAGGATCAGCGGATCAAGGATATCCTGCTGTGGCTCAATGATCATCTGACCGAACGGATCACGCTGGACGGACTTGCAGACGCCTTTTTTCTTAACAAATACCATCTGTGCCGGATATTCCGTTCCGTCACCGGGATGTCCATCAATCAGTACCTCAATTATAAAAGGCTCCTACTCGCCCGCTCCCTGCATCAGGAGGGACAGACACTGCTGGAAGCCAGCGTCAATGCGGGCTTCAACAGCTACGCCCATTTTTACCGGATGCATAAAAAGGTATTCGGGGCAGGGCCAAGGGAAGAAAGCAGCCAGACCGTCAGGCCCGCAGCAGCACCGTCACATCGTTGACATTAGTTCCCGTGGCGCCGGTAAAAATCAGCCCATCCACAGCCTGCAGCGCATGATAAGCGTCATTTTCCTGCAGCACTTCTTCGATGTGAATGCCGAGCGCGCGGAGCCTTTCCGCCGTTTTCCCATCCACAATGCCCCCGGCCGCGTCCGTCGGCCCGTCTGTTCCGTCCGAGCCCAGAGAAAACAGCAGCACATCCTCTTTTCCCTCCAGAAAACGGGCGGCGCTCAGGGCAAGCTCCTGGTTTCTTCCGCCCAGTCCCTTTCCTGTCACCTTCACCACCGTCTCCCCTCCCGCAATCAGGGCGAAGGGACGCTCATATTCCGGGCTGTCCGCCAGGGACGCCAGCCGCCTTCCCTCTTCCCTCGCTTCCCCCTGCATGGAGTCGGTGAGAATATAGGGGTGATAGCCCAGCTCTTCGGCATGTCCGGCGGCGGCCCGGCACAGCTCCCGGACGCTTCCCACCACATGATTCTCCACCTGTCCCCTCCCGCTCTGCAGTCCCTCTCCGGCTTTCTTTGCTGCCGCATCCCGCATCAGGACGTTTTCCACAGGCTCCGGAAGCTTCAGACCATACTTTTCCACAATGCGGCCCGCTTCCCGTGGATCGCTTCTGTCCGGATAGGTAAGACCGGAAGCGATCATGTCCTCGCTGCCTCCCACCACATCGGATAGGATAATGGAATACGCCTTTTTCGTTTTCAGATGTCCGGCCAGCTTTCCGCCCTTGACCGCCGAGAGCTTCTTTCGGATCAGATTGATTTCCGTAATGTCCGCCCCGCAGCGCAGAAGCTGCCCCGTCACCTCCTGAATATCCGTAAGGGAAAGCCCCTCCTCCGGCAGCTCCAGAAGCGCAGAGCCACCGCCGGATAAGAGAAACAGAACCGTATCCTCCTCTCCTGCCTCCTGCACAAAACGGACGGCCTCCTGCCCCGCTTTTACGGAATTTTCATCCGGCACGGGATGACCGGACTCCATCATCGCAAACCGGGGAAGTTCTCCCTTCCCATGGCCGTACTTTGTCACCACCAGCCCCTTTTCCAGCCACACCTCTTCCCGTCCTTCCAGCCATTTTCCGGCCGTCTCTGCCATCACCCAGGCCGCCTTTCCGACGGCGAGGACGAAAACCCTTCCCAGCAGATTCAGCCTTTCCAGCGCTTCCTGCACCGCTCTGTCCGGCAGGACGTCCGCCAGCGTTTTCTGAATGATTGCTTCCGCATGGCGGCGTATGTCCTTCTGATTTTGTTTTTGAACTTCTTTTTTCATCATTACCTCCACGCCGAACGGGATTTGCGACGCTGAGGTGCAAATCCTGATTGAAAAATGCGCTATCGAGCGCATTTTTCAATCTCCGCTCCTTCCTTATAGATCTCTTCTACCACATCATCAATATCCGCTTCCTTCACCTTCACATCCATGATTTTATATCTTTCCATTACTGCCTGAATAACAGCGGCCGCGTTCATCTCCTTCCGGTCATAGCTGCACCGGATCAGGTTTCCCTCCATCTCACAGGCAGCCCAAACAGGCAGCCTGAAGTCCTCCGGACTATTCAGATCTCCTTCCACCTCAATTTCAACGGTCTCTTTCGTCCCGTATTTTTTCTTCACGTTTTCGACGGCATCATCAACCGCGAGCTTTCCATGGTCAATCACGATCATCCGGTCGTATACGGAATCGATATCCTTTCAGAAGAAAATCCGCAGCCAGATTCCCCAGGCACTGCATATAATTGGCATAAAGGAAGGAACAGGGCTTCATCAGGTCAACCGTAATGGAGCCGTCCGTGATCTTATCCCCGATCAGCTGCGCAATCCTGTTAAGATAAAACAGGGAAATGACATTGGATAATACCGTATACATAATCATGTACTCCGTCATCTCCCGGCTGTTTCTATACAGATAAATCCACAGAGCCAGTTTAATACAGATTTCCATAATGCTGCCTGCCATGGCAAATAAAGCGGAATTTCGATAGGTAATCCGGGATTTAAACGCAGCGACAAAAAAGCCATAACGGAAAATCCTTCCTGTGATTTCAAAAGAACCGGGAAACTGATGCGGCAGAACAGATTCATTGTATCATATTATGCCCCCCTGCAAGCTTCTGTCCGCTTCACGCCAGTCACTCCATTTTTTATCCTTTTGCGCGTTTTGACGGCTTCCTCTCTTGTCTTTTTTATTTTTCAAGAATAAAATTAAATTTATATCCGGGAGCCGAGCCGAAGACATACGGCATGCTATGACTGATTCCCGGGGATTGGAGGTTTTTATTTACATGAAAAAAAGGAAACTGACCGGCCTGCTGCTTGGCTTCGTCCTTTCCGTATCCATGTCGGCTACGGCTTTTGCCGCGCCTGCTGTTACGGACGAAACGGCAGATACGGAGCCGATCGTCATTCTGCACACCAACGATGTGCACTGCGGCATCGACGATTCCATCGGCTACGCGGGTCTTGCCGCCTATAAGGCGGAAATGGAAGCTCAGTACGGCGCGGACCGCGTCACGCTGGTTGACGCAGGAGACGCAATCCAGGGCGGCGCCATCGGCACTTTGAGCGACGGCGCATTTCTGGTGGACATCATGAATCAGCTCGGGTATGACATCGCCATACCCGGAAATCATGAATTTGACTACGGAACTGAGAATTTCCTTGAGCTTGCGCAGGAGAGGGCCGATTACCCCTATCTCAGCTGCAACTTCCTGGATCTCAGAACGGGCGCTTCCGTACTGCCCTCTTACCAGATTCTGGACTATGACGGCGTACAGGTTGCCTATGTGGGAATCTCCACTCCGGAAAGCCTGTCCAAGACGATGCCCGCCTATTTCCAGGATGAAAACGGAAACTTCATCTACGGCTTCTGCCAGGGTGCGGACGGTGAACTGCTCTACACAGCCGTTCAGACCGCTGTAAACGCGGCAAAGGCTGAGGGTGCGGATTATGTGGTGGCTGTAGGCCATCTGGGAAATGAAGGAAGCACGCCGGAGTATACCTCTGAAGCCGTTATTTCCCATACCACCGGAATCGACGTGTTTATCGACGGCCACTCCCATGAGACCTATGAGAGCACCGTTGCAAACGCGGCCGGAGAAGACGTCCTTCTGGCACAGACGGGAACCAGGCTGGCCGCCATCGGCAAGGTCGTAATCGATCCCGCCACCGGCGAAATCAGCACGAAGCTCGTAACAGATTATACGGAAAAGGATCCCGTAACGGATGTGTTCATTCAGGCACTGGAGGAAGGCTTCAGCGATATCCTGAACCAGGTTGTTGCAACCTCTGAGGTAACTCTTACCACAAACGATCCTGCAACCGGCGAAAGACGTATCCGCAATGGAGAAACCAATCTGGGCGATCTGGTTGCCGACGCATACCGCGTCGTAATGGATGCCGATATCGGAATGGTCAACGGCGGCGGTATCCGCGCCGATATTGAAACCGGAGACGTGACCTATGAGGACATCATTAACGTACACCCCTACGGCAATGAAATTTGCGTTGTTGAAGCAACCGGGCAGGAAATTCTGGACGCTCTTGAGCTTGGTGCGATGAATTATCCCTTTGAGGACGGCGGATTCCAGCATGTTTCCGGCCTTACTTATTCCATCAACGTTTCCGTTCCCTCCTCCGTGGTTCTGGATGACACCGGAGCTTTCGTGAGCGTCAACGGTGCATACCGTGTAACGGACGTAATGGTAAACGGCGAACCTCTGGATCTGAACAGAACCTATACCGTTGCTTCCCATAACTATATGATCAAGGAAGGCGGCAGCGGCTTCAACATGTTTATGGACAACACGCTGATTCAGGACTGCACCATGCTGGATAACCAGCTTCTGATCGATTACATC
>CAJFMW010000093.1 GCA_904392525.1 uncultured Eisenbergiella sp. | reverse complement strand
AATTCTGGTGCAGAGAAGGGCAGGATGCAATCTGGTGGATTATCTGATGCCCAGACTTTTTGCGCCGCTCGGAATCAGGCGGACGGTCTGGGAGGTGGACCCGCAGGGCTTTACCTTCGGAGCGGGCGGCCTGTTTCTGAGCGTGACGGAACTGATGCGGTTCGGGCAGCTCCTGCTTCAGAAAGGAACCTGGAATGGAAAGCAGCTCATCCCGGCAGAATATATCAGAGAGGCCTCCTGTGTTCAGGTCGATAACGGAGCGGAGGGCTATGGGTATCTGTTCTGGAGAGGGCCTTATAACAGCTTCCGGGCGGATGGAAAATATGGGCAGCTTGCCATCGTTCTGCCGGAGAAGGACGCGGTGATCGCCATCAATGCGGAAAGCCGGGATGCAGGAAGCATGATGAAACGGTGCATGGATGTGATCGTGCCCCAGCTGTAAGAAAAACATGTATCCACAGGCCAGAATGAGGATATTCCTCCTGTTCTGTGGATAAAGAGAGAAAAAAAGAAAGGAATGGTTGATAAATGACTCTGTTTTTGGAATACCCGAAATGCTCCACCTGTCAGAAGGCGAAGAAGTGGCTGGATGAGAGAAAGATCAGCTATGAGGACAGGCACATTGTGGAAAAGAATCCCACAGAGGAGGAGCTGAAGACCTGGATTGCCAGAAGCGGCCTTCCGATAAAGAAATTTTTCAACACCAGCGGAATGAAATATAAGGAACTGAATCTGAAGGAGAAACTTCCTGACATGAGCGAGGAGGAACAGATCAGGCTTCTCGCAACGGACGGGATGCTGGTGAAGCGGCCGTTGATCGTTGCCGATGATTATGTCCTTACGGGATTTCGGAAAAAGGAATGGGAAGATAAGCTGGGCTGAGTAAGATGGGCGATAGGGCGGGAAAAATTCAGATTTCCGGCCAGGATTCTTTTTGAAAGGAAAGGGGGCAGCAGACAGTGAAAAAATATATCCGCATCAACAAAAAATATCTGCTCATTCCCATCTGTGCGGAGAAGGAAACGAAGACGGTTTCCTTTTCCGTGCAGGAGGGAAAGGTTTTGGAATTTCAGATTCCGGTCAGTGAGGATGAGGAGGGCTTTTATTCCTTCCATTATTATGCGCCGCTGAATGTGGAGAAGTATGCGGACAGGAAAATGCTGGTGGAGGGAGATGTCCCGAACGGATTCCTGAACGCCGTTTCCCTTTCCGACAGCATTCCTCAGGTCTGTCAGTCCCATCCTCTGATTCATTTCACGACGGATACGGGATGGATCAACGATCCCAATGGTCTGTTGTATCAGAATGGGATTTATCATTTGTTTTATCAGCACAATCCCTTTGATACCAGATGGGAAAATATGTGCTGGGGCCACGCGGTGAGCCGTGATCTGCTGCATTGGGAAAGGAAGGAGACCATTCTGTATCCGGATGGGGACGGAACCGTTTATTCCGGAAGCGGCATTGTGAATGAGAGGGAGATGCTGGGGCTTAATAGCGATGCGCAGATTTATTTTTATACCTGTGCGGGAAGCAAGTCGGAGTGGAGCCGGGGAAAGACCTTCACCCAGCGGATCGCCGTCAGTACGGATGGAGGAGAGACGCTGAAGCGGATGGAGGGAGCTGCGGTCAGGCAGCTTGCGGAGGAGAACAGAGATCCCAAGGTATACTGGCATGAGGAAAGCGACGCCTATTATATGGTGCTTTATCTTCGGGAGAATGATTTCGCGATTCTGCGTTCCAGAGATCTGAAGAACTGGAAGAGGTCTCAGACGCTGACGCTGGAGGGAGCATGGGAATGCCCGGACCTCAGAAAGCTTCCGGTGGAGGGCGGCGGAGAAAAATGGGTATTCTACAGCGCTGATGGTTATTATTTCACCGGTGAATTCGACGGTCATGAATTCAAACCGGACGGCATCAGGCAGAACGCCTGGAAGACCACGGTTCCTTATGCGGCTCAGACTATCTGGGGAACGGAGGATGTGATTCTGATTCCCTGGCTGAGGACGGAGAACCGGAATAAGCTGTATACAGGAGCTATGGGGCTTCCAAGAAAACTTTCGCTTGTTCAGACAAAAGAAGGATACCGCCTCAGACAGCTCCCCGTGGACAGTTTTCTGCTGGCAAAAAGCGCCGTCCACTCTTCAAATGGAGAAGGGAAGGTATTCTGTATGTCGCAAAGGGACGGCGCATTGGAAATCTGTATTCATATGGAAAAGTCTGTTGATTTTACCATAAACCTGTATGGTACTCCCATCACCTATGCTGCATCCTGCGGAAAGCTCGGTGTGGGAGCACAGGTGTATGAAATCGGGAGAAACCTCAACGATTTTTCCCTTCTTGCGGATGGAGAGCTGCTGGAGGTATCTGCAGAAGATGGTCTGGTTCTCGCGATGATGGAGCTGCCCTCAGACCGCAAGAAGGGAAATGTGACAGTGGAGGTTTCCGGAAAGGCGGCCGTGGATATTTACCGGATCGACTGAGCCTTTTATGGTAAAACGCTTGCGCGGATACACACCGGAAGGGCGTTTTCGACCAGAAGCGTGTTTTCCGGATACAGCTTCAGAACAATCGGTTCCTCCGTCCGGATGCCGCAGGAGGAAAGAGAAAGACGGGCTCTTCCCTGAAGCCTTCGGCAGAAGGAAGCGGAAGGAGAGCGCAGAGAAAGCAGGAACGGAGTATCTGCGGGCAGATCCCGGACCCGCTCGTCGGTTTTCAGATCAATATGAAGGGAAAGGGAATCTCCATCCCTTTCACATAGAAGAACAGGACCGTTGGATACGATGGTTCTGTTTTTCTTTACCGCATATGCCAGCTGCTCAGAGAGAGGTGCCGTTTCCAGCTGACAGTCAAGCTCCATCCAGGTGCGGTAATAACGGCTCATATCGACGGGAGCATGCAGATCCATCCCGGAAACCGGAGCGATGCCGGCTCCGGAGCACTGAAGCAGTGCTTCTTCCCAGTAGAGGATTCCTTCGGCATTATCCGGATAAGCGGGGTGAGAATTGTTGATGATCTCTATGAAGTCAACCTTTGTCCAGTCATGGATGCAAAATTCAAAATTCAGGCCGTTGGAAACCGGATGGGGAAAGCTTTTCGGATGCGCCATTCCAACCAGCCCTCCCTGCGCATGAACCCTGTCCAGGAAGAGATCTCCGTTTTCAAGATCAAGGTCGTCCCAGGGAATATATTCCCGTATGTTCTGGCAGAGAATATGCCCGTACCAGGAGGTCAGCTCATAGCCCGTCAGATATTCAAAGACGGGATTTTTTTCCCAATATTCCCGCAAAAGAGGAAAGCCAGAAACGGTGTTGTGGTCTGTCAGAGAGAAGGCGGAAATTCCGTTGGAAATCAGCCAGGAGGCCAGTTCGTCCACGCTCATGCGTCCGTCCGATTCCAGACTGTGGTTATGAAGTTCAATTCTTTTTAACATCTTTTGTTCTCCTCTTTTTCAAACGTTTCGGGGATGCATTCTATTCTCAGCTCATAGGAAATTTCTTCTTCCAGAACACCGAAGGAATTGATAACCAGCTTCAGAAGTCCATGATAAGGCCCCTTTTGGTCCATACAGCCGCAGGTCCGTTCTTCATCCGGGGAAAAATGCATTTCCTTAATGTTTCCCGGTCTGTGCACGTTTCCAAGAAACTTTCCCGAAAGAAAGGCGGCAAGCTGAATCTCCGTTTTCATCTGTACCAGAATTCGTTCTTTTTCCTGTGCGTCCGGAAGCCTTCCGCAATGGTCCAAAAATGCCGCCTCCGCCTCCTTCTCGTGGAGGAACGCCGCTTCTTTCCGGTCCTGCAGATGACAGATCAGCCTGATATGAAGGGCTGTGCAGGAGCAGGGGAGCTGAAACTGATAAATCACATTTCCCAGAAAATTTTTCGGCAGGGTTCCCCTGAAAATGGTAACAGTATTCATAGGTGGATTCCTTTCCTTATAAAAATGAATTTGAACAGGGGCGCTGCAGTGCCGTCAGGCCCCGGCAAACAGTTTACCTTTGTAAAAAATAAAAAGATAGAGGCTTTACAGAAATTTAAAGTGTGGGTCAATCATTTTACATAAAATGTGGAAATGGGAAGTATGAGAGAGATTTCTTTTTACAGAATTTATAAGAGAATATGGTGATAAAGAACATAAGGACTCTGTTAATATAATACGCGGGTCCGAAAAGCGGCCTTTCCGGATAGCAGGACGCGAAACGGAACGTTGAAGAAGTAAAAAAAGTTTTCAGGAAAGGAAGGAATACGGCATGATAACAGCACATTCCGGCTGTGATGAAACGCCGGAAAATTCTCTGGACATTCCCGGCCTGGTAGCGGTAAATGGAATGATCACCATCATCCGGGATTCCGGTTTGATCAACCGGATTGGCCAGCTGTTTGGTTTAAACATCCAGCTGGGGCTGATGTATAACGAAAAGGGTGTTATCATGATGAACCTCTGGTTCAACATCCCCTTTGCCACCATGCTTCTGGCATCCGCCATGTCGTCCATCCCGGATTCCATCATAGAAGCGGCTCAGGATGCAGGTGCGAACAAAATAAAGCTGTTTTTCAACATGATCCTTCCTCTGACCTATAAGGACGTGTTTATTGCGATCACCTTTATTTTTATGAGTAACATCGGTTCCTTTACGACACCTTATCTGATGGATGGAAATAATCCTCAGATGCTCGGAATTGCCCTGTACAGCCTGTTTAATAATTTCCACTATGAACGCGCGGCGGCTCTCTCAGTCATCATCTTCCTGTTTTCAGCCGTATCAGCCGTGGTTTACATTCATACCAACATGAAGGAGCAGGAATGGGAAAAGAAGTAGAAAATAGAACTTTGCCAAAAGCTTTCCCGAACAGACCGGCCAGGATCGCCCACAGAGGGGATATCTGGTCCGGTCCGGAAAACACCATGTTCGCTTTCACCGGTGCGGTGAATAAGGGATGTGAAGGAATTGAGATGGACATCCGCAGAACCGCCGATGGAAAAATCGTGGTCGCGCACGATGCCGGATTTGCCAGAGTGATGTGCGGTTCCCATGAAATAGAAAGGCGGTCCATTCAGGAAATGACCCTGGATCAGGTCTGTCAGACCCTCCTTCCTTTTGCGGGTCATCTTCTGGATTATTTTCCGGAAGGCGGCTTTGAGAATGAATTATATGCCTATTTTCCCTGGGATCTGGACGACCGGGAAACCATTCGATCCAGAGCGATGCAGTGCCTGAGCGCGTCGGAGGGCCTTCCCGGAGAAGAACGGTTTGACCGGATGTTCTCCTGGTTTCATGAAAATTACCGGGATATGTATCAGGTTCTGAGAAAACAGGACGGCAGACTGGATCACTATATTCCTCTGGAAACCTTTCTGAAATGGATGGATACACAGCCTGAAGGCTTTTTTGCGGAAATTGAGTTCAAGGAGGGCGGGCTGATCGAAGAAACGGATCGTCTGCTCCGCAGTACGAATACGGCGCACAGATGCATTCTCTTTTCCGGAATCGAAAGCTGCAACCGGGAAATTCAGAACTTTTATCGAAAGAATGCCAGACCGGAGGGACTGCGCCTTGGCGCCAACCTTCGTTTCCTCAATGAAACCACCCTTCCCCTTCTGGACGAATGGGATCTCTATGAGGCAGGCCTGAATGCGGGAACCTTCTGCAGAAAGGAAGTGGAGTTCCTGCATGCCAGAGGAATCCGGGTCTTTTCCAACCTGGGAGATACCCCTTCCTGGTGGGCGGAGATGGACCGGCTTGGAGTGGACGGGTTCAAGACAAACTGTCTTGGGATTTACAATGAATGGAGAGAGAAAATCCGTTAGTATAAAAATGATATGTTGAAAAAAGCCGTGCCCGGAAAATGGTGATGGGCAGCGGCTTTTTCTATTGTTCCTGTAAAAACAGCGATTTTGAGGGAAAAATGATAAATAAAAACAGCGATTTTGTGTTAGTGAAAAAACCAGACGAAATCATGAGATAGATTTTATCCTTTCCAGAAGAAATAAAATATGTCCTATTGAAGTAAAGTCATCGGGGTATAAAACCCATGCTTCTCTGGATAAATTTTCAGAAAAATATTCTGGAAGGATTCTGGAGAAATATCTTGTTTATACCAAGGATCTGCAGAAGGATGGAGATATTCTGATGCTTCCGGTTTATATGGTTCCGTTTTTATAATTATAAGGAAAACAGCACCGATGAAGGCAGCCGGAAAAGTATGAAATTCCGGCTGCCTTCACATATAATCCGCTAATTCTTCCGTCAGGATTCTGCTGGATCATCAGGATTTTCTTCCCCGTCTCCTGTATCTTCGGAAGATACCGTTTCCTGAGGGGCTTCCTGCGGCATATCCTCCGCAGCTTCGTCTTTTTTGGCAGTGAGCTCATTCAGCCTTTCCTTCAAAGACTCCAGCTCCTCTTTGGACATTTTATCCACAGCGGAATAGACATCCTTGAATTCATTCACCACGTGAACCGTAACGTGCCGGTTCATTTTGTCCTTCGCGCTCTTTTTCAGCTCCTCGTTCAGGGCCTTTCCCTGCTCCACTGTGAGCTCGCCCTTTTCCACCAGCGTGTCGATCAGGCTCTTTGCAGCCTCTCCGGTTGTGGCGACCGCGCCTACGCCTGCAAGAAAAATTTTTCTGATTCCTTCTGTAATATCCATATTTACCTCCAATCCGCCGCAAACGGCAGTTCCAGTCTGCAGTTCTGGCCTCAGTATAACATATCATTCGATAATTATCCTGTGTTTGACCGGTATTTAGAAAAAATTAAGATATGGGAAAAATGGGTTTCCTTTTCAGAGGGTTGCTGTTACAATAGGGTTAATGATAAAAAAGCCGCTTCAGGCGGCAAAAAAATAAGAGGTAGCCATGAAAAAATTCGATGTCGTAACGCTTGGAGAACTGTTGATTGATTTTACCGACAACGGAATGAGCGCGCAGGGAAATACCATGTTTGAGGCGAATCCCGGCGGCGCGCCCTGCAACGTGCTGGCCATGCTGAATAAGCTCGGCCATCCCACGGCCTTCATCGGCAAGGTGGGGAAGGATATCTTCGGACTGAAGCTGAAGTCCGTTCTGGAAGAGGTGGGAATCGACACCTCCAACCTGATTGTGGATGAGGACGCCAGAACCACGCTGGCCTTCGTTCAGACCTTTGAGGACGGGGACAGAGATTTTTCCTTCTATCGAAACCCCGGTGCGGACATGCTCCTTACGGCGGATGAGGTGGATGGAGAGCTCGTGAAGAGCGCCAGGCTGTTCCACTTCGGAACTCTTTCCATGACTCATGAAGGAGTTCGGGAAGCCACAAAGAAAGCCATTCGTCTTGCAAAGGAAGCGGGAGCAGTGGTTTCCTTCGACCCGAATCTGCGTCCTCCACTGTGGAAATCCCTGGATGATGCGAAGGAGCAGGCAGCATACGGATTTACCCAGTGTGATGTGCTGAAGATTTCCGACAATGAGATTCAGTGGTTCACGGGAGAAGAGGATTATGACAAGGGAATCGAAAAGCTCCGCCAGGAGTATGATATCCCTCTGATCCTGCTTTCCATGGGAAAGGACGGAAGCCGTGCCTACTATAAGGATCTGCGTGTGGAAATACCCTCCTTCATTCAGAAGGAGACGATCGAAACGACGGGAGCGGGCGATACCTTCGGCGGTTGCTGTCTGCACTATGTACTGGAATACGGCCTGGACGGCCTGAATGAGGAGAGGCTGAAGGAAATGCTCACCTTTGCCAATGCGGCCGCATCCATCATCACAACCAGAAAGGGAGCGCTTCGCGTCATGCCTGAAGTGGAAGAGGTGAAGCGGTTTATCGAATCGAGAAAATAGATTGGAGCTTCAGATGCTGTTTAATTCGTATTTTTTCATTTTTGTATTTCTCCCGCTCAGTCTGGCGGGCTGGTATCTGTTAAACAGGATGAAGCGGTTTAAACTGGCACAGGGATATCTCATCGGGATGTCCCTGTGGTTTTATGCCTGGTATAATGCCAGCTTCCTCTGGGTCATGCTGGGAAGCTGCCTTTTCAATTTCGGGGTCAGCTTCCTTCTTTCCCGGCGGGATAAGCCGCAGATGAGAAAGTTTCTGCTCATCATCGGCTGCGCGGTCAACATAGGGGCACTTGGCGTTTTCAAGTATTACAATTTCTTCGTGGAGAACGTCAACGCGGTCTTTGGGGCCGATTTCCAGACCCGGAATATTCTGCTTCCCCTCGGTATCAGCTTCTTCACCTTCCAGCAGCTTT
Source organism: uncultured Eisenbergiella sp. (assembly GCA_904392525.1). Lineage (GTDB taxonomy): Bacteria > Bacillota > Clostridia > Lachnospirales > Lachnospiraceae > Eisenbergiella. Next base: position 2,771 of record CAJFMW010000093.1, on the reverse strand, counting down.
CCTACCTGATTGACCGCTGCAGAGGGGAGGCGCCTCATTACGGAGCGGTGGATTATCTCTGCTTTGTGACCTTCTTCCCGTCCCTGATCTCAGGGCCCATCGTCCTTCATGCCTCGACGGTTCCTCAGTTTCAGGATGAGGCGAAGAGAAAGTTTTCTGCGGAAGGCTTTGCGAAGGGCGTGATGCAGTTTGTCATCGGACTCGGGAAAAAAGTACTTCTTGCGGACACGCTGGCTCTCGCGGTGAATTACGGCTACGAAAACATCGCTTCCCTGGATGCGCCTGCGGCTCTTGTGGCTGCGGTTGGATATACGCTGGAGCTGTACTTTGACTTCAGCGGTTACTCCGATATGGCCATCGGAGTGGGGAAGATGTTCGGAATTGAGATCCCGGAAAACTTCAACTCTCCATACCTGGCGGTATCCGTGAAGGATTTCTGGAAACGGTGGCATATGACATTGAGCCGCTTTCTGCAGACCTACGTGTATTTTCCGCTGGGAGGCAGCCGGAAGGGAAAACTGCGGACCTTTGTGAATACCATGATCACCTTCCTGGTGAGCGGCCTGTGGCATGGCGCCAACTGGACGTTTGTGTTCTGGGGCTTTCTGCACGGTCTCGGCGTTGCGGCTGCGGGAATTGCCGAAAGTAAAAAAGAGGGAAGGGCATCGCAGGACAAAGGAACGCAGAACAGGGCGCTGCGTTTTTTGTGTCAGCTTGCTACCTTTGCCTATGTCTGCATGGCATTCGTTTTCTTCCGTGCGGACAGCATTCAGGACGGATTTCTGCTTTTGTCACGGATCTTTTTCTTCCGTGCGGACGGGAAGCTTTCGCAGATGGCCGCGGCCATGGAACCTTCGGAAATCTATATCGTGACCAAGGCGTTATCCCTGATCGCCCCTTCGCTGGTGGGAGCGGCCCAGATCGCTGCCATGGTTTTCCTCCTGGCGGTGAGCTTCTTCGTGCTTTCCCGGAAAAACACGGTGCAGATCATCGCGCGAAAGCAGATCAGCTTCGGTTTCACACTCTGGCTGGCATTTCTGTTCGCCTGGTCCGTGATTTCCCTGTCCGGAGTGAGCACCTTTGTCTATTTTAATTTTTAGAATTGGAAAGGAAAAAGCATGTATCAAAAATTTATCAGACGCTTTTTTCTTGCGGCTGCCGTACTGCTGCTTGCCGCGGCTGGGCTGGTGTTCGTGTTCGACCCGTTTTTTCATTATCATGAAGCCCTCGGCCCGCTGAAAGCGGTGCTTACGAAAAAGGAATATCAGGTGCCCGGCACCCTGCGGAATTTTTCCTATGACAGCGTGCTCGTCGGTTCCTCGACTGCGGAAAATTTCAATAACCGCTGGTTTGACGAGGCCTTCGGCACGCAGTCGGTCAAGGCGATCAAAAGCTCCGGCGTGACCGCTCAGCTGGACTATTATGTGAGAATGGCGGCAGAGGAAAGAGAGCTTGACTTTGTATTCTACAGCCTGGACCTGTTCGCCCTTTCCGGAGATCCGGATACGGAATTTCCTGATGAAACCATGCCGCTTTATCTGTACGACAGCAATCCTTTTACGGATGTAAAATATCTGCTGAATAAGGATGTAATCTTTGAGGATATCCCTTACATGATTGCGGAAACTTTTCTGGAGGATTATGACGAAGGCGCTTCCTACAACTGGGCCCAGTACCACACCTTTTCCAGAAACGACGCCCTCGCCAACTACGGCAGGCCCCAGGAAATCGCGGAGGAAAGGACGGCGGAGGAATACCGGCCCAACATCGACGGGAATGTGGATCTTCTGGAACGGATGGTTCAGGAAAACCCGGATACCACGTTTTACATTTTCTATCCGCCCTATTCCCTTCTGTGGTGGGACAACATGATCCGCAGCGGCCAGCTGGAACAGAGCCTGTATGCGGCGAGAACCTCCATGGAGCGGCTTCTTCCCTATGATAATGTGAGACTGTACTATTTTCAGAATGAGGAGGACGTGATTCTGGATCTGGATTTCTATATGGATCCCATCCACTTCAGCGAGGACATCAATCACTGGATGGTGGAGGAAATGGCGCAGGATCATTACCGTATCACTTCGGAAAATTATCAGCAGGAGCTTGAGAAAATGGAGCAGATCGCGGAGCGGATCCGAACGGAATATGACGCTTTGACGGCAGAGTGAGGGTAGTGAAAGCAGTGATGGCGGATGCTGTGAAGCTCCGTTTTGTGAACCCTGTCCGGAATAAGAAAAGGCAGCAGTCCGAACCAAACGGAACTGCTGCCTGTCATTACCTGAATGTTCATATATCATTTTATACCAGGGTATGTCATACTTTGCGTTCTTCTTCCACAGGAAGGATGAAGATGGTAGCTCCACCCACTTCAACATTTATGGGAACGGAGGATACCGAGTTATAGACACTGACATTGGAGGGTGCGGGCGGCGTATACATGATCTGCTGACGTTTCCCGGAATGCTGACGGATGATCTCACAGACCTCTTCCACCTGTTCATCCTCGATTCCCATAAGGAGGGTGGTATTTCCTTTCTTAAGGAATCCGCCTGTCGTGGCGAGCTTTGTGACGTAGTACTTCTTCTCATTCAGCTCGTTGAGAAGCAGGGGTGCATCCTCGTTGCGTACGATGGTTAATATCATTTTCATAGGGCACTCCTTTCCGCCGCCCTGCGGCGGCATAAAAGCTACTTTTCTTACAGTATAAACACTTAAGCGAAAAATGGCAAACATTTTCAGTCAAAAAAATGAAAGATCAGGAACGTTTTAAT
>CAJFMW010000092.1 GCA_904392525.1 uncultured Eisenbergiella sp. | reverse complement strand
CCATCTGACAAACGAAGACTAAACGGGACTGATTACCCGGAGGTTTTCACTGGCTTCCAAAACGAAAATACCGCGCCCTTTGTCTGTTCGCTATAATAAAGAGCGAAAACAGACAGAGGGCGCTTCTTTTTCCGCGCAGTCGGAGCAAAAGGCGCTTCGATATGGAGGTAAGATATGGAAAAAAGAAGACTTGGAAACAGTGAACTGTATGTAAATCCCGTGGGGCTTGGCTGTATGGGTTTCAGTCATGCATCAGGCGATCCGATGGAAAAGGGTGCAGCGGTGAAAACCATCCGGGAAGCGTATGAGATCGGTTATGATTTCTTTGATACGGCGGAGGTTTATACCGGCATTTATCCGGACGGAACGATTTCCCATAATGAAGAGCTGGTTGGGGAGGCGCTGAAGGGCGTGAGGGATCAGGTGGTGATCGCCACAAAGATGGGAGTCCACCACAATGAGGATCTCACCCTGCGGATGGACAGCCGCCCGGAGATCATCAGGAAGAGCGTGGAGGAAAGCCTGAAAAGGCTGGGAACGGATTACATCGATCTGTACTATCAGCACCGGATCGATCCGAAGGTGGAGCCGGAGACCGTTGCGGAAACCATGACGGAGCTGATCCGGGAAGGAAAGATCCGTTACTGGGGAATCTCCGAAGCGACGGAGGAGTATCTCAGAAGGGCCAGCGCCGTCTGCCCGGTGACGGCCATTCAGAACCGTTATTCCATGATGGCCAGATGGCATGAGACGATCTTTCCTGTCTGCGAGGAGCTGAACGTGTCGTATGTGGCCTTTTCTCCCCTGGCAAACGGGATCCTGAGCGGAAAATATACGCCGGATACGAAGTTTGAAGGCAGACAGGATTACCGCGGCGGCATGCCTCAGTATACGAAGGAGGGCTATGCGAAGGCGAAGGGGCTTCTGGAACTGCTTTCCCGCCTGGCAGAGGAAAAGCACGCCACCATGGGGCAGATTTCCCTGGCATGGATGCTTTGTAAGAAGCCTTATATCGTTCCGATTCCCGGCTCCCGGAAAATCGAACGGCTGAAGGAAAACTTCGGAGCCGGAAGCATCGCGCTGAGCGCGGCGGAGGTTGCGGATATTGACGCGAAGCTGGATACCATGAGCTTCGATGTGTTTGGAGGACATACTGCAAAATAAGGTTTGGACATATTCCCGCCTGTTCTGTCATAGACTTGGACAAAGGGACAGGAATGGAGGGAAAGATGTCTGAAAAATTTGAAGCAAAAAATATCCGGGAGACCTGTGCGCTTCTGGAAACCGATCCGGACAGGGGCCTTTCCGAAAAGGAAGCGGCGAAAAGATATGAAGCGAATGGGCCGAATGAGCTGAAGGAGGCAAAGAAAAAAAGCGCACTGGAAAGCTTCCTGGAGCAGCTGAACGATCCTCTGATCTATGTGCTGATGGCTGCGGCTGTGATTTCCCTGCTTCTGCATGAAATCAGCGATGCGGCCATCATCGCGGTGGTGGTCTGCATGAACGCGGTGGTGGGGATGATTCAGGAGGGAAAGGCACAGAGGGCGCTGGATTCCCTGAAAAAGCTGACCAGCCCGCGGGCGTACTGCATCCGGGACGGAAAGGAGAAGGAGATCGCGGCATCACAGCTCGTGCCGGGAGATGTCGTCTGCCTGGAAGCGGGATGCCAGATTCCGGCGGATCTGCGTCTGACCAGGACCAGCGGCCTGAAGGTAGAGGAATCCGCGCTGACCGGAGAATCCGTTCCCATTGAAAAAAGCGCGGGATATCTGGCCCCTTCGGATCGGGAAACGGCTCTGGGTGACAGGCGGAATATGGCCTATATGTCCACCATCGTCATAAACGGCAGGGGAGAGGGCGTCGTCACCGCCACCGGAATGAACACGCAGATCGGAAAAATCGCGGCCATGATCGACGAAAGCCAGCAGGAGCTGACGCCTCTGCAGAAGAGGCTGGGAGAGTTGGGAACCCTTTTGAGCATTCTTTCACTGTTCCTATGCGGCGCACTGTTTCTCATTGCGCTGATTCAGAAAAGGGACATTGTGGAGATGCTGATCACAGCCATTTCCCTCGCCGTGGCGGCGGTGCCGGAAGGGCTCCCTGCCGTGGTCACCATCTGTCTTGCCATGAGCGTGACGAAAATGGTACGGGTACATACCATCGTCAGAAAGCTTCCTGCGGTGGAAACGCTTGGGGCGGTGAGCGTGGTCTGCTCCGACAAGACGGGAACCCTGACCCAGAACCGGATGACGGTGGAAAAATGTTTCCTGAATCAGCGGCTTCTGGACGCCGGGGAGCTTGCGGCAGAATCGGCAAAGACTTCTGCGCAGATCTCCGGTGCGGAATACGAGGAATTTCTGAAGGGGCTGACTCTGTGCAATGATGCGACCCTGGAAGGGGAAGAGCGGTTCGGGGATCCCACGGAGCTGGCTCTTCTCGATCTCGCCGCAGGCTGCGGCATCCGCAGACAGACGCTGGAGAAGAAGCTTCCCCGAACGGCGGAGCTTCCCTTCGATTCCAATCGTAAGATGATGTCCACCTTCCACAGAAACGGTTCGGAAAGCGTCGCCTATACCAAGGGAGCGCCGGATGAGATTCTGAAGAGATGTACCCGGCTTCTGATGTACGGGAAAGAGGTTCCCCTGCAGGAGGCGCAGGTCCGGCAGATTCTTTCCGCTGTGGAGAAAATGTCCGGTCAGGCTCTGCGCACGCTGGCGGTGGCGATGCGCAGGGGCGGAAACCGTCCGGAGGAAGAGAATCTTACCTTTATCGGAATGGTGGGCATGAAGGACCCGCCGAGGCCGGAGGCGGCGGGAGCGGTGGAGCGCTTCCGCAGGGCCGGGGTGAGCACGGTGATGATCACCGGGGATCATGTGGACACCGCGTATGCGATTGCCGCGCAGCTTGGCATCGTAAAGCGCAGGGAGCAGTGTATGACCGAAACCCGGCTGAGACGGCTTCCGGATAAGGAATTCCTGCGTGCGCTGGAGGATGTCCGGGTGTTCGCACGCGTTTCCCCGCAGTCCAAGGTAAGGATCGTGAAGGGGTTTAAGGCAAAGGGAAAAATTGTGGCAATGACCGGGGACGGAGTGAATGACGCCCCTTCCCTGAAGGCCGCAGACATCGGCATTGCGATGGGAGAGAACGGAACGGACGTGGCAAAACAGGCTTCTGAAATCATTCTGACGGATGATAACTTCGCCACCATTGAAAAGGCCATTGAGGAAGGACGGGGCGTTTATGAGAACATCAAAAAGTCGGTGATCTTCCTGCTTTCCTCCAATCTGGGAGAGATCATGACCATGTTCACCGCGGTTCTCATGGGGCTGGCTTCTCCGTTAAAATCCAGCCATATCCTGTGGATCAACCTGATCACCGACTCCCTTCCGGCCCTGGCGCTGGGAGCCGACGACAATGACGCGGACAGCCTGATGGAAAAGCCCCCGAGAGATCCGAAGGAAAGCCTGTTTGCGAATGGCGGGCTTGCCCGTACCTGCTTCTACGGCCTGCTGATCGCAGGCATCAGCCTGACCGCCTTCTTTACGATTCCATATGGGATCATGCGGGAGAGAGGGATTGCGTTTTCTCCGGCTGCCTTCGCCACGATTCTTCAGAATGAGGCGGTGCTGAGCCGGGCACAGACCTATGCCTTTACGGTGCTCGGCATGTCTCAGCTCTTTCACGCCATCGGCATGCGGGATGTGGAAAAGTCGGTTTTTGGCATGAATCATCTGAAAAACCGCCTGATGCTGCTGGCGCTGGCGGCGGGCTTTCTGCTGCAGATCGCGGTTACGGAAATTCCGTTTCTGACGGCGGCCTTCGGCACGGCCCACCTTTCCCTGCGGGAATGGCTGCGGCTTCTGATCCTCGCGGCATTTCCCCTTCTGGCCCATGAGCTTTTCGTTCTTTTCCCCGGAGCTGGAAGAGGAAGCAGGAGCCGGGCGGCGTATCGGAAGGTGGAAAGGGGATAAGACTGGAACAGAAAAACCTCCGCTTTCGCGGAGGCTTTTCTGTCTTATGAGGGGGGAGATAGTGTAACAATAGGTGTTGTTCATCTATCTGTCATTTATGATACATGGAAAATGTGTCGGGAATGTGTCTGATTTCAAAAAAACCTATAAATTTTCTGAAGGATTTCTTTAAAAAATGAAAAAAGAATATGATTGACTGCATCCCTAAAGCCGGATAAGATGGGAATAGGACAGGAAAACGGCGTACACGCCGAAAATCCGAAACAGATAAAGCCGCCTGTCACAGCGGCGGAAAAGGGAGGACCATGATGACGAAACCGAACATTCTGTTTATTCTGCTGGATGATATGGGCTGGAAGGATCTGGCCTGTACGGGGAGCACTTTTTATGAGACGCCGAACATCGATCGTCTTGCCAGGGAGGGAATGAGCTTCACAAATGCCTATGCCTCCTGTCCGGTATGTTCCCCTTCCAGGGCCAGCTTCCTGACGGGAAAATACCCTGCAAGGCTTGGACTGACAGACTGGATCGACATGGACGGAACCTGTCATCCGCTTCGGGGGCGGGTGATTGACGCACCGTATGTGAAGCATATTCCGGAGGGGGAATATACGGTGGCACAGGCCCTTCGCGACGGCGGCTATGCGGCCTGGCATGTGGGAAAATGGCATCTGGGAGGAGAAGCGTATTATCCGGATAAGGCAGGCTTTGATATCAACATCGGCGGCTGCTCCTGGGGCCATCCTCACCAGGGATATTTCGCCCCTTATGGGATTGAGACGCTTCCGGAGGGGCCGGACGGAGAGTATCTGACGGACCGCATCACGGATGAGGCCGTCCGGCTGATCCTCTCCCATGACGGAGAAAAGCCCTTTTTCCTGAATCTGTGCCACTATGCGGTGCATGAGCCCATCCAGGTAAAGCCGGAGGATCGGGAGAGGTTCGTAAGAAAAGCGAAGGAGCTGGGGCTGGATCAGGAAACCGCTCTGGTGGAAGGAGAGCTGATGCACACGGAGGATAAGGCGGGAAAAAGAGTGATGCGCCGTGTCCTTCAGTCAGATCCGGACTATGCTGCCATGATCTGGAATCTGGACTGGAACATCGGAAGGCTTCTGCGAGCGCTTGAGGAAAGCGGACAGGCGGAAAATACGGTGGTGATTTTTACTTCTGACAACGGAGGGCTTTCCACCAGCGAGGGCTCGCCCACCTGCAATCTTCCGGCAAGGGAGGGAAAAGGCTGGGTGGAAGAAGGCGGAATCAGGGTTCCTCTGCTCGTCCGTTTCCCGGGCAGGATAAAGCCGGGCACCCGGTGTGACGTGCCGGTAACCACTCCCGATTTTTATCCCACCTTCCTGGAGTTTGCGGGCCTTCCGGAGAAAAAAGAGCAGCATCGCGACGGCCGGAGCATCGTTCCTCTGCTTCGCGGGGAAGCCATGCCGGAACATCCCCTGTTCTGGCACTATCCGCACTATGGAAATCAGGGCGGCGTGCCGGGTTCCGCCATACGGCTGGGGCGCTATAAGCTGATTGAATCCCTGGAGGATCAAAGCCTGCGGCTGTATGATCTGGAAACGGATTTCGGAGAGACCAGAAATCTGGCCGGGGAGAATCCGGAGCTTGCGGCTAAGCTTCTTCTCATGCTTCACGGCTGGCAGAAGGATGTTCAGGCAATGTTCCCGACCCCGAATCCGGATTGGAAGGGTCAGGCACAAGACTGATCCTGGTATGAAACAGGGGCTTCTGGAAACGGAACCCGGCGGTGCCTCCGTATTTTGCCGCCGTATGTTCCATGCTGGCAAGCCCCTGTCCGCCGTTTGCCTTCATGCTTCTGAGCTGTTCGATGTCCACCGTTTTTTGTCTTTTCCGGCAGGCGCTCCGCACTGGTATAAAGGCCACAGCAGCATTCCAGCCCAAGACTTTCAGCCGCATTCAGAAGCTGCGTGCGTACATGGAAGAAAACGGGGACGTTATTTGAAAGGAAGGATGTATATGAATCAGAATATTTTCCGAAAGGCGAGCATGGAGAAAATATCTTCGCCGGAGCAGCTGAATGAGTATATCCGGATTTCCAGGCCGGATGTATGGATCGCGCTTGTGGCAGCCTTTGTGCTGCTGGCGGCGATATTTGTCTGGAGCGCGGTGGGAAGTCTGCCGGTCAGCATAAGCGCTGCGGGAATTGCCGGGGGCGGTTCCCTTGTCTGCTATCTGTCCCCGGAGGAGGCGGCCCGGCTCAGGGCAGGAATGACGGTGGAGATTGAAAACGCCGGTACGGGAACTGTGAGCGAAGTGGGAAAGACGCCTCTGTCCGAACAGGAGGTGTCCGCATCCGTGGAGGGAGATTATGCTGCGTATGCGTTGAACCTGGGGGACTGGAATGTGGCTGTTTCCATTGAAACGGATGCAGCGTTGGAGGACGGTCAGGTGTATTCGCTCTCCATCATAACCGATTCGATCCGTCCGATCACCTTCCTGTTGAACAGTCAGAGCGGTTCATGACGGGGCAGGTGGCGTATCCCGTGACGGGGCCAGCGCAAAGAACGTGATTCGGGCGGCAAGAAGCTATCATATGACGGCAAAGGGCTTTCGCTATGAGCCGGAAGCGCTTCGGAAGAAAGGGAGCTTTCCCTGCATCATCCACTGGAATTTCAATCATTTTGTGGTGCTCTGCGGTTTTTCCAAAAAGGAAGCCATGCTCAACGATCCGGCCAGGGGAAGGGTGAAGGTTTCCTGGGAAGAGTTTGACCGTTCGTTTACAGGGATCTGTCTGATGTTTTCTCCGGAAGAAGGCTTTGAAAAGGGAGGAAGCCGTCACAGCGTATGGGGATTTGTGAAGGAGCGGCTGAGGGGAACCGGGAGCGCCTTTCTTTTCGTGTTGTTCACCGGGCTGATTGCGGCAGCGACCGGAATTCTCAAATCGGTGTTTTCCAGGGTGTTTCTGGACCGGATTCTGACGGAGGATAATCCGGAATGGCTCTATCCGCTTCTGTTTCTTATGGCTGTGGTGGCGCTCTGCCAGGTCGGAGTCAGCATCATTCAGGCCGTATATATGACGAAGATAGAAGGAAAGCTGGCGATCGAGGCGAACGCTTCCTTTATGTGGCATGTGCTGCGCCTTCCCATGGAATTCTTTTCCCAGCGCCTCGCGGGCGATATTGCGGTCCGTCAGTCCTCCAATGAAGAGATTGCGGCATCTCTGATCAAACGGCTCGCCCCTTCCCTGCTGAATTTCGGCATGCTGGTGTTCTATCTTCTGGTGATGCTGCGTTACAGTCCGCTTCTCACCGCTGTAGGACTGCTTTCGGTTCTGATTAATGTTTCGGCGGCACAGATCATTTCAAAGAGGCGGGTAAATATTACGCGGGTTCAGATGCGGGATTCCGGAAAGCTTTCCGGAGCCACAGTGGCAGGCGTTGAGATGATTGAAAGCATTAAGGCGTCCGGAGCGGAAAACGGTTTCTTTCAGCGCTGGGCGGGCTATCAGGCATCGGTCAACGCTTCGAACGTCAGGCTGACGAATGTGAACCGCTTCCTGGGAGCGGTTCCCGAGCTGGTTCAGTCTCTTGCCAATATCAGCGTGCTGCTCATCGGCGCCTTCCTGATCATGCAGGGTGAATTTACGATGGGGGCGCTGCTGGCTTTTCAGGGCTTCATGCAGTCCTTCCTTACGCCCTTCAATTCCCTGGTGGCGGTGGGACAGTCCATGCAGGAAATGCGTACCAGTATGGAGCGGATTGAGGATGTCATGCATTATCCCCCCGATGTGGAAACGGATAAGAAAACGGAAGAAGAGACGGTTTATGCCAAGCTGTCAGGAAGCCTTGTGATGGAGCATGTGACCTTCGGCTATTCCAGGCTTGCGCCGCCCGTTATCGAGGATTTCAGCCTTACGCTTGAGCCGGGGCACAGCGTGGCCTTTGTCGGGGCGTCGGGCTGTGGGAAATCCACGCTGTCCAAGCTGATTTCCGGCCTTTATCAGCCGTGGAGCGGGGAGATCCGGTTTGACGGCAGGCGCAGGGAGGAAATTCCAAGAGAGGTGCTGACCGGTTCCCTTGCGGTCGTGGATCAGGACATCATTCTGTTTGAGGATACGATTTCCAACAATATCAGGCTCTGGGATGATTCCATTGAGGATTTTGAAGTGATTATGGCGGCAAGGGACGCCCATATCCATGAGACGATCATGGAGCGTGACGGCGGATACGGCTATCGGATTCTGGAAGGGGGCCGTGACTTTTCCGGCGGCCAGCGCCAGAGGCTTGAGATCGCGCGGGTTCTGGCGCAGGACCCCATCATCCTCATCATGGATGAGGCGACCTCTGCGCTGGATGCAAGGACGGAATATGAGGTGGTGAAATCCATCCGTGACCGGGGAATCACCACGGTGGTGGTGGCGCACAGGCTTTCCACCATCCGGGACTGTGATGAGATCATCGTGCTGGACAAGGGGCGGGTGGCGGAACGTGGCACCCATGAGGAGCTTTATGCCAGAGGCGGGCTTTATACCCGCCTGGTGACCAGCGAATAGGAGGCAGCGGAGAATGGGATGGTTTGATGAACAGATCAGGACGAGAAAGCAGAATGATGAAAAGGTTTTTTCCGACGCCTTTATCGGGCTTTCCTCCGTTGTCATGGGAAAGAAGGCAGCGGCTTTTACGCGGAATGAGAGAGAACGGGCGCATGACGCCATAGAAGAAATCCTGAAATTTTATCATATACATGCGGAACCGCTTCCCAAAGGGGTGGACAGTGTTTCTGACCAGCTGGAATTTCTGCTTCGTCCCTCCGGCATTATGAGGAGAGAGGTTTCTCTTAAGGGAGACTGGTATAAGGACAGTATGGGGCCGCTTCTGGGATTCTTTCAGGACGGTTCTCCGGCTGCGCTGATCCCGCACGGCGGCGGCTACCGCTTCTTTGACTGGGAGAGCGCGCGGACGGTGAGGCTGAATAAGGATACCGCATCGCGGCTGAAGGAGGAGGCGTTCTGCTTCTATAAGCCCCTCCCGCTTGGCAGGATGACGGTACGGGACCTGTTCGGCTACATATGGGGAACGCTTTCCGCTTTTGATTATATGTTTCTGCTGTGCGTGACCCTGGCGGTTACTCTCCTCGGACTGATTTCACCGGCGATCACACAGCTTCTTTACAGCTATATTGTGCCGAGCGGCCAGATAAGCCTGCTTCTGTCGCTTGCCGTCATGCTGACGGGAACTACGGTTTCTGCGGCCCTTGTGGGAATTGTCCGGCAGCTCGCCCTTTCCCGGATGGAAACGAAGCTTTCCGTTTCCGTGGAGGCGGCTGTCATGGCGAGAGTCCTCTCCCTCCCGGCCTCCTTTTTCAAGCAGTTCAGCGCCGGAGATTTATCCATCCGTATGCAGGGAATCGGGCAGCTGTGCGCGGCAATTTCCAGCGCTGTCCTCGGCATCGGGGCCTCTTCCCTGTTCAGTCTGATCTATCTGGGACAGGTGTTTTCTTTCGCCCCTTCTCTGGTGGCTCCATCGCTTCTCATCACGCTTTTGAGCCTTGCGGTGACGGCGCTTTCCGCCCTGTGCCAGGTGCGGTACGGGAAAAAGCAGCTCATGGCGGCGGCAAAAAATTCCGGCGTGGTGTTTTCTCTGTTTACCGGCATTCAGAAGATCAGGCTTGCAGGCGCGGAACGCAGGGCCTTTGCGCACTGGGCGGAAGGGTACCGGGAGCAGGCGGAGTACCAGTACGCTTCTCCCGTGTTTGTCAGGGCGGGAGAAGCCATCGCTGCCGGAATTACCACAGTGGGGACCATTCTGATCTACTATTCCGCGGCAATGCATCAGGTGGCAGCGGCGGATTATATCGCTTTTTCCGCTTCCTTCGGCATGGTTTCCGGTGCGCTGACCTCCTTGGCCTCAGTGGGCGTCATGGCGGCGCAGATCAGGCCGCTCGTGGAAATGGTGGAGCCCATTCTGCAGGCGGAACCGGAAGTGGCAGAGGGAAAACAGATGATCCGGAGGCTGTCCGGAGGTCTGGAGCTTTCCAATATTTCTTTCCGGTACGTTCCGGACGGCCCTCTGATTCTGGACAACGTATCCTTAAAAATCCGTCCCGGTCAGTATGTGGCCGTTGTCGGGGAAACCGGCTGCGGAAAATCCACCCTGATGAGGCTGATGCTGGGCTTTGAAAAGCCTCAGAAGGGAGCGGTCTATTATGATGGAAAGGATCTCGCAAAGGCAGATCTCAAATCTCTGCGGCAGCATATCGGTGTGGTCATGCAGAACGGAAAGCTGTTTCAGGGGGATATCTATTCCAATATCGTCATTTCCGCGCCTGAACTGAGCCTGGACGATGCCTGGGAAGCGGCGGAAATGGCGGGGATCGCGGACGACATCCGCGCCATGCCCATGGGGATGCATACGCTGATTTCGGAAGGGGGAGGCGGCATCTCCGGCGGCCAGCGCCAGCGGCTGATGATCGCCCGCGCTATTGCGCCCAGGCCCAGAATCCTCATGCTGGATGAAGCGACCTCCGCACTGGATAACGTGACTCAGAAAAAGGTTTCCGATTCTCTGGAACGGCTGGGAAGCACCCGTATCGTCATCGCCCACCGTCTGTCTACCATCCGCCACTGTGACCGGATTCTGGTCATGGAGAAAGGAAGGATTACGGCGGACGGCACCTATGAGGAGCTGATGAGGACCAATGAATACTTCGCCGGCCTCGTCCGCAGACAGCAGATCGAAGGGTGAAAATTTGCAGGTCTGAAGATTGAAAAATGCGCTCGATAGCGCATTTTTTAATCAGGATTTGCGCCGAAGCGTCGCAAATCCCGTTATCGCAGCGCCGAACTGGAGGTTCGGCGCGCGCCTCAGAGCAAAACGCTTCGGCATGGAGGAAAAAATGCAGGGACCTTTGCAAAAATAGGGATTCACTGCGGCAATGTGAAGCGGATTACCGGGCTGTCATGTAAAAAAATCAGGACAGACAGAAGGCCCCTGCGCAATGCAGAGGCCTTTTTGTCTTATGAGGGGGGAGATAGTGTAACGATAGATGTTGTTCATCTATCTGTCATTT
>CAJFMW010000091.1 GCA_904392525.1 uncultured Eisenbergiella sp. | reverse complement strand
GGAGATCGGAACGCCGACGGAAAGTCCGGCTGCCGCGCCCACGCAGAGGGTGGTGATCGGCGTCACCAGAATATCCACCCTGGTTTTTCCGGCGACCAGCCCGCCCAGCTCTACCGCCAGATAAGCCGCCACGAAGGCGCCGAGAGGTTCCCCCACGCCGGTCAATGTAAACACTCCGTCCGCAAGCAGCTCTCCGGCGGTGATTTCCTTTGCATAGGCCCCGATCATGCCAGCCGCCGCAGCGGAAACGGACACGAGAGCCCCCTGCCTGAAACGGGCTGCAACGCCCATCCCGATCCCCGCTCCGGTCAGCTTCTTGGCAACCGTGGCAATGACGATGAGATATCCGCCTATGGTTCCGCCGATGAGACCGCCGATCTGTTCCAGTATGGTTCCCACCAGCAGCGTGGCAAAGAGTCCCTGGGCCATTCCGGAAAGTCCCTCGATAAAAATCCGGTTGCACAGCTTTTTCACTTTTTCCATGATAATCCCCATCCTGTAATCTGATATGATATGACAGGTGTCTTGTCATCTTACAGCAAAACATAACATATCATCAGGGTGTGAGCAAGTATTTTTTGGAAAAAAGCGTTTTTTCGATGGAATCCAGAATTTCCTCATCCGCCGCTTCCACGGTATGATAATGAACGCCGTCCGTCAGCGTGCAGAGCGGCTTCGTATGACAGGAATGGAGCCGCTGCATGAACGCGGCGACATCCTGACGGCAGGAGAGCACCAGATCGGCCCGGATGGTTCCGTATATGGGGTGCGGAATCAGAACATCCAGTACCCTTCCGCCCAGATCCACGATGGTATTCAGCTCGTCCTCCAGCTGTTCATCCGTATGGGAAACCATAAAACAGCGGCTATGGCGGGGAACAGGCGGAGAATAGAGCAGATATCCCCTGGCGGTGGCCATGATGTCCCGGTTTGAGGCACGCAGCAGGGCGATGTCGGAGACGATGATCTGGCGGCTGACGCCCAGCTGATGCGCCAGCGCGGAACCGGATAAGGGCTGTTCACTTTCTGCAAGCATTTTCAATATCTGTTCTCTGCGCGTCTGTCCATCCATTCGCTTCCTCCTTTTTCGGCCGCCGTCCGGGCGGCATGGAATTTTTGCTATGGATCAGTATAGCATGAAAAGGATGCGGATGAAAGTCAGAGTTAAAATTAAAAAATCTGTTTTAAACCATATAAATTCCTGCAGGCTTTCAAAATTGAATTTGAAACTGTATATCACGATTATCTTTATAACCCGGAAGAATCATTTGGGGCTGTTCGGATGAGGGAGAAACCAGTAGAAAAGTCAGTATGTACATGTTATATTTTATATAATCAGACTCTTTTGATATCATCGCACACGGCCAGAAGAAAACAGGATTAGAAGGTGAGTTACATGCGGAATAAAGGGAACGCTGAATGGGCCAGTCAGATCATTTCCATACCATGTTACTGCGGTCATGATTGTGCGAAGTGCAATACTTATATCGCAACGCAGAGAAATGATGACATATTAAGAAAGAAATCCCAAGGATTCTATAAGGAAACCTTTGGACTGGATATCCCGCTTGAGGAATTTAACTGTGAGGGCGGAAGATCAGATAACAGATTTGGACTCTGCAGGGATTGTCCCTTCGTAAAGTGCTGTAAGGAGCATCATGTTTCTTTCTGCAGCGAATGTCCGGAATACCCATGCAAAGAAATTTCTGATTATCAAATAAAGTATGTGAATAAAAGTAATCAACTGGAGCTTTCACAGTGATTTTATGGTATATTAGAGATCCGGACAGGAGAAGGAGGAGTGACGGGCTTGAATTATGAACAGTTAATACGGAAACGGAACCGGTATCAGGCGGCAAAAGATAAGATCCCGGAATATACCCTGCAGACCTTTGAACAGGCATTTGAAATCGAATATACTCATAACTCCACTGCAATTGAAGGGAATACCCTGACATTGATGGAAACTAAAGTGCTTCTGGAAGATGGAATCTCCATCGGTGGCAAGCAGCTCAGGGAACTGTATGAAGCGGTAAACCACAGGAATGCTTACCGGTATGTAAAGGAATGTATCGGAAAAGAGAAACCCCTCAGCGAAAAAATAGTGAAGGATATTCATGCGATCCTGATGGATCATATCTTTACCGGGGGGATTTACCGGAACGTGGATGTGTATATATCCGGAGCACAGCATACGCCGCCGTCTCCGGCTGAGATGTACCGCCAGATTAAAAATTTTTATGCAGATCTTTCCTGGAAGGGTCAGGAACTCAATCTGATTGAGCTGGCAGCATGGACCCATGCTGAATTTGTAAGGATTCATCCGTTTCCGGATGGAAATGGCCGCACCTCCAGGCTAATCATGAACTATCAGCTTCTGGCAAATGGTTTTCCGGCTGTATCCATTGCAAAAGAAGATCGGCTGGAATATTTTAATACGCTGGAGGCCTATGCAGTGGAGAAGAATCTGGCTCCTTTTGCCGATCTGATTGCGGGACTGGTAGATCGACAGTTAGACCGTTATCTGAGGATGGAAGAGACCGCCCAGGAAATGGATGAGAAACAAAACAGGAGAGAAATACATGAAACTGATAAAACTATGGGAAGCAGACCCTGACAAAGCCTATGCACTGCAGAATTCCTTTCCCAAAGAGGAAAACGGATTCGTCAACGCGGCCTATGGACTGTCCCGGGAGGAATTTGAAGAATATGTCCGGCGGAGGGAAGCCAATTCCAGAGGGCAGCAGCTTCCGGAGGGCTATGTGCCGGATACGGTTTATATTCTGGAAAATGAGGATGGAGAATATGTGGGGATTTTCAATTTCCGCCACTGCCTCAATGATTTTCTGAGAAACGGCCCCGGCCATATCGGATATGGTATAGGACCGAAATACCGGGGGCGGGGATACGCCACAGAAGGGCTGCGGCTGATACTTCAGATCGCAGAAAGCAAAATTCCGGAGGATGAAATTTTTCTGAGCGTCCATAAGGATAATCCGGCCTCCCTGAGAGTACAGATGAAAAACGGCGCTTATATCCATGGAGAAACGGAACAGGAATATCTGACGCGGATTCCGCGCTCCGGGGGAGTATCGGAATAATAGAAGAAAGGCAAAACAGAACGCAATGGAACGAATGACTGTCAATCAGAAGGAATATGACGTGTGCAGACTGCTGGGTAAAGGAAAAGGAGGCTATTCCTGGCTGGTCAGCGATGGCAGAGAGCGCTACGTCCTGAAACAGATTCACCATGAGCCCTGTGACTATTACCAGTTTGGGGACAAAATGGCGGCGGAACTGAACGATTACCAATGCCTTTCTCAAATCGGCATTCCTCTGCCGCGCCTGATTGATGCGGACAGAGAGCAGGAGCGGATTCTGAAGGAATACATCGAAGGTGAGACCATCTATGAAATGGTTTTAAGGGGAGCCCTGCCGTCCGGCTGTCTTGAGCAGGTGAGAGAAATGTGCCGTCTGCTGTATGGAGCAGGCAGGAACATCGATTACTTTCCCACCAACTTCATTCTGCAGAAGGGAACGCTTTATTACATAGATTACGAATGCAATGCCTATATGCCGGAATGGAATTTTGAGAACTGGGGAATCCGATACTGGTCACAAACGCCGGAATTCCTGGCATATGCTCGGGAGCATGCGGACCTGGATTCTTTGGAATGATGCCGCGCCTTTTGCGCAAAATGGAATCATATTTGTGGGATAAAATCTGTGGGGGAGGAAACATGTGGAAATTTATCTGATTCGTCACGGTGAAACCGACTGGAATTTGGAAGGGAAATTGCAGGGACAGGAAAACATTCCGCTGAATAAGACCGGTTTAAAGCAGTCAGAAGCCTGTGGAGAGGCTCTGAAGGCAGTTCCTCTGCAATGTGTCCAGACCAGTCCCTTAAGCAGAGCCAGAAGAACGGCAGAAATCTTTGCCGATCAACAAGAATGCCCTCTTATTATTAATCCTTCCCTAATCGAACGGGATTACGGACTTTTATCAGGATTAACGCCCTGCTTGCAGTGATTTCTGAACATAAAATCGGTACTGGCAGAACACGACTGAAAAATGCCTGTATCAGCCTGCTGTGCAGGAAGAGTGAGGGGTGGGAAATCGAGTTCTACAATATTACAGCAGAAGAATTTATCAAAAGATTATCATTATAATATTCTCGCTGATTTGGACTGATCCCTGCTGTAAACGGGGGAAGTCCTTTCTTTAAATAAAAGATTTTTCATTTATATGGACTTCCTGTGCGGAGGATAGAGGCGTTGTTACTGTGGATGATATCGCCGGGAAGCTTTGAACTGACAGTGAACCGAGTGGTAAGCATAAAGACTCTTGACGTCGGCCAGAACAGGTAAATAAGCAAGGCGAGATACCAGGCTATGCTTGAGACGGCGAATCAGATGGGCGCCGATCAGCTGACGGAATGGGCGAACAGCAAATACATCACGCTGAAGGCGGAATATGATCAGATAAAGGACAATGAGGAATGATGGAGGAAGGATTATGAATCTGCAGGAAGAACCACTGGCAAAAGTAATCACGCCGAAAAAAATTAATTATGAAGCGGAAGGGCTCTACAGTGCGAAGGGATAACCTATAGCACTTACAACGGCAGGGAATATAAAATGGATATTGTTTATCCTGCGCGCGCAGAAGGGGGGCTGCCCACCGTGGTCTGGGTACATGGCGGAGGCTGGAGCGACGAAAAGCTTACCAGAAGATATCTGCCTTCTGTGGAACTGGCGGAACTGAGCGGGCGCGGTTATACGACGGTGAGCATCGACTACCGGCTGAGTCAGGCTGCGCCGTTTCCGGCACAGATAGAGGACTGCAAGGCAGCAGTGAGATTCCTGCGTGCCAATGCCCAGAAGTACCATGTGGATCCGGAGCGGATCGCCGCATGGGGAGAATCCGCAGGCGGCCATCTGGTAGAGCTGATGGCGTACACCGCGGAGGAAGAATTCAGGAACGACTGTTATCCATCCTTCTCGGCTAGCATCCTGGCGGTCATTCCCTGGTATGCGCCAGACGATCTGCGGATGGATGAGGAGAAATGGAACGGACAAGAGGCATATAAAAGAATGTTCCCCATCGATGAAGAAGAGGAGCGCCTGAAAATGATGGAACTGGCCAGCCCCATCATCTATGCGGGAAGAAAGAACCCGCCCACCCTGCTCATGCATGGAGATGCGGATCGGTTGGTCAGCCCGGAGTGCAGCAAAAACATGTGTAAGGCTCTTAAGGATGCAGGGAACGATGCGGAGCTGATCCTCGTTCCCGGACAGGGACATGGATTCTTTGATGGAAAGGAGTATTACGACAGGATCTTTGGATTCCTGGATGAAAAGCTGAAGGTACATGGCGAGTAGAGGATAAAGGCTGCATAAGGAACGTTTAATGGGCCGGTTATAGTCCTGGCGGGAGCTGGGGCTATAGCCGGCTTTTTTGAGGTTTTTGAGAAAAAGAATCCATGCGTTTTATGTATGGAAAATGATAAAAAACAGGCATTTTACATAAAAAAAGAACGTCAATATAATGAAGGGGGAAAGCAGAGGAGATAACAGTTTAAAAGAAACAGAAAGGCGAAAAAACAACGAAAGGAGCAGAAAACAGTGAAAAAGACAGCCGGTATATTTCTTTTGTGCATGATGGTATTCACACTGGCCGCATGCGGACAGTCTCAGGAAAGTCCGGCCTCGGCAGGGGCAGAAAGCAGTTCTGCGGCAGAGACGTTTTCCCGGCAGGAAACCGGAACAGAAGCGGAGGAAACGGCACAGGAAACATCCTTATCGCCTATTTTTCATGGTCCGGCAACACGGAAGCGGTAGCGGGAATGATTCAGGAAGAGATGGGCGGAGACCTGTTTGAAATCGCGCCGGCGGAGCCGTATACGGAAGATTGCGACACCCTGCTGGAAATCGCGCAGACGGAACAGCAGGAAGAAGCCAGACCGGAGCTGGCCGCCCAGGTGGAAAACTGGGACAGCTATGACATAATCTTTGTCGGCTATCCAAACTGGTGGAGCGACGCGCCGATGGCAGTCTATACCTTCCTGGAGAGCTATGACTGGACGGGAAAGACTTTGATTCCCTTTAATACCAGTGCCAGCGGCGGTTTCGGAAGAAGCCTTTCCGGAATTGAGGAGAGCGCCGCTGGCGCGGAGATCCTGGATGGCCTGGACCTGACGGAAAGCGAACTGTCCGACGCGCAGAGCCGTATCACCGAATGGCTGGACGGCCCTGGGCTGAACGGATAAGCCGGGAAGGAGGGCACATGAAGCCGAAAGCGGTCTTCAAGATTGGGATAGATGTGCTGATGACGCTGGGACTGCTTTTCCTGATGGGTTATCAGTTCTGGGGCGATGTGGCGCACGAGTGGGCCGGAGCAGTGATGTTCCTGCTGTTTATCCTTCATCACATCCTCAACGCAGGCTGGTATAAGAGCCTGTTTCGGGGGAAAGCGACGCCCTTCCGTGTGTTTCAGACCGTCATCGATCTGCTGGTGTTCCTTTCCATGATCGGGCTGATGGTCAGCGGGGTCATGCTTTCCAACCATGTTTTTGCCTTTCTGAACATTCACGGAGGGATGTCCTTTGCAAGGCTTCTGCATATGGCCGCTTCCCACTGGGGCTTTGTGCTGATGGCCCTTCATCTGGGTTTTCACTGGAGCATGTTCCTGGGGATCTCCGGAAAGGTGCTGAAATTGCAGCAGCCTTCCCGTGTACGCAGCGTCCTGCTTCCTGCTCTCGGGGCCGGGATCGCGGTTTATGGCCTAAATGTGTTTATCCGGCGGGATCTGCTCACCTGTATGCTGGTGCGGACGCAGTTTGTTTTTCTGGATTCTGGGGAATTCATCCTGCTTTTTTACCTGGATTACCTGGCCATGATGGGAACATTTATTTTCGCTGCCCATTACGTCTCCAGGCTGCTGCGGAAAGCATCAGGGAAAAAGCGTTCAAAGAAAGAAGGAGGTTATTCAAAATGAAAAAGAACATTGGAAACGCACTTGCACTGTACCCTACGCCCCTGGTTGTTGTGGGCGCGATGGTGAACGGAAAGCCCAACTGGCTTCTGGTCGGCCATCTTGGCATCATCGGCCACGACCATGTGATGGTGAGCCTGGCCAGCGCCCACTATACCAACCAGGGTATCAAAGAGAACAGAAAACTTTCCATCAATATCGTAGATGAAGCGCTTCTGACGAAGGCAGACCGTTCCGGCTGTGTCAGCGGCAGCAAAGCGGATAAATCGGAATTGTTTGAGTATGTCATAGACGAGGCGGGCGTACCCATGATCGCCCAGGCGCCGGTAACCATGGTGTGCAGCGTGGAGGACATCTATGAGACAAAAGGATTCGAAAGCTTTATCTGCACCATCGACGCCACCTATGCCGAGGAGACCGTACTGGACGAAGCCGGAAAGCTTGACTACCGCGCCCTGAAGCCGGTACTGTTTGAGATGCCCACCTACGAGTATCTGCGCACGGGAGATGTGATCGGCAGGTGCATGTCCTTTGGAAAGGAACAGCAGGAATGAGCGTGGAAAGGAACGGAAAAACGGAACCGGAGAAAAAAGACCGTCCGCTGATCGTCTCCTATTCCTATTCCGGAAATACGCACAGGATCGCACAGGGCCTGCAGAAGCTCACCGGGGGAGACTGGATTGAGGTCCACCCCTGGCAGCCCTATCCGATGGCCTTCCCGGAACTGCTGGAACAGGTAAAACGGGAGGTTCAGTCCGGATTTCATCCGGGGCTCCTTCCGGTCTCCGATTCGCCGCGCCCCTATTCCGTCATATTTGTGGGCTCCCCCAACTGGTGCGGTACGATCGCGCCGCCGATGGCTTCCTGGCTTTATAAAAACAACCTGGACAGCAAGATCATCCTCCCGTTCTATTCGCATTGCGGAGGGGTATCAGGAGACCTCCGGGGAGCTGTCTCCAGACTGTGCCCCAAAGCGGATGTGCGGGAGGCGCTTGGCGTGATTGGAGACGGCGGAGAGCAGCTGACAGAGCTTTTACGGCAGTGGCTTGTAAAAACGGGTGTTGCAAATGAGGTGATTTCATGATCCATAAGGTGATTCCGCTCCGCGGAAACGAAAAGGTAACGTTAACAACTTACATCCATGACCAGTCGGAACAGGGAAGATTTCAGATTGAAAAACGTCCGGCGGTCATTATCATGCCGGGAGGCGCCTACTCCTTTCTTTCCGATGCCGAAGGAGAGCCGGCGGCGCTGACCTTCCTGAAAGAAGGCTACAACACCTTTGTGCTGCGGTATTCGGTGGGGGACGCCTGTACTTACCCGGAAATCCTGGAGGAGGTATCCCTTGCCATCTGGCAGGTGCGCTCCCATGCGCAGGAATGGCATATCAACCCGGACGCCGTCATCTTAATGGGCTTTTCAGCCGGTGCCTGCCTGGCGGCCATGTCCGCGACCCAGTGGAATACGCCCGGTCTGGCGGAGCGGCTGGGACTTGCACCGGAGGACATCCGGCCGGACGCCGGCGTGATCGCCTATGCCCCCTGGGATAACACCAATACGATCCAGAAAAATCCGAAGTTCTATAATCCGGATGCGGCCAAAATCGCAAAAAACTGTACGCCTGAGATGGACTTTATCAATTATGCCGGTCCCCATATGCCGCCCCTGTTTATCTGGCACAACCGGTACGACAGATACGTGCCTGCCATCAATCCGGTTATGATCGCCGAAAAGATGATCGAATACGACCTTCCCTTTGAACTGCACCTTTTTCAGGGCGGGGAGCACGGAATGTCCGTATGCAACAATTTAAGCTCCTACAATGCGGAAGCGAAGAAGCTCAATAAGGAAAATCCCAATGTCGGGATGTGGGTCCCCATGTGCGTGAACTGGATCAACAGCCTGTTCCAAATATAGAAAAAAGGAATGGATAACGGAGGTAAAGATGACGGAACTGGAAAAGAAGCAGAGCGGGCGGATCTATGACACCAGAGACCCGGAGCTGAGAAAGCTTCAGAACCGCGCGAAGGATCTGATGCGGCAGTACAATGTCCTTCCCGCAGGAGATACAAAGGAACGGAACCGGCTGCTGAAGGAGCTGTTCGGAACCTTTGGAAGAAACGTCCGCGTGAATCAGCCAATCTATGTGGATTACGGCTCCAATATCCATCTGGCGGACAACAGCTTCATCAACATGAACTGTACGCTGCTGGACACCGCGCCGATCTTTATCGGGGAGTGCGCCATGATCGGGCCGGATGTAAAGATTTATACGGCTGTCCATGCGCTTGACGGCGCGGAGCGTTTCTGGCACGGGCCGGACGGCGCTGCGGCAGTCAAAACGCAGGCGAAACCGGTACGCATAGGCAGATATGCGTGGATCGGGGGAGGAAGCATCATCCTCCCCGGCGTTACCATCGGCGAGAACGCAGTCATCGGCGCGGGAAGCGTGGTGACACAGTCCATTCCGGACAATGCCGTCGCCTGCGGGAATCCCTGCAGGATAATAAAATGGAACGCGCCGCTTACACAGGAGAAGAAAACGGAGGAAAATGCAATGAGAATCCATGATGAAAAGGTGAGCGACGAGGTTTACGGCGGACTGGAGTAAGAAAAACGGAGCAGGAGGAACAAAAATGCAGTATACCAGACTTGGAAATTCCGAACTGGAGGTGTC
The DNA here is from genome assembly GCA_904392525.1 of uncultured Eisenbergiella sp. Lineage (GTDB taxonomy): Bacteria > Bacillota > Clostridia > Lachnospirales > Lachnospiraceae > Eisenbergiella. The sequence goes on along the minus strand of CAJFMW010000091.1, from coordinate 1,500 downwards.
CCGCATCTGTATGGGATGTATGGGATTCGGCGACGCGGGGAACGGACAGCACAGCTGGACCATCAACGAGGAGCATTCCCGGGAGATTATCCGGCGGGGGCTGGAGCTTGGCGTGAACTTTTTCGATACGGCCATCGGCTACCAGAGCGGCACCAGCGAACAGTATCTTGGCCGGGCGCTTAAAGATTTCGCGGAACGGGACAGCGTTGTGGTGGCCACCAAATTTCTGCCGCGCACGCCGGAGGAGATCGAAGCGGGCGTGACCGGACAGGTGCACATCGAGCGGATGATCAATACCAGCCTGAAAAATCTCGGCATGGACCATGTGGATCTCTATATTTATCACATGTGGGATTATGAGACCCCGCTGTACGATATCATGGACGGGCTGAACCGGGTGGTAAAGGCCGGAAAGGCCAGGTATATCGGCATTTCCAACTGCTTTGCGTATCAGCTCGCGAAGGCAAACGCTCTGGCGGAAAAGGAAGGCTTCGCGAAATTTGTCTCCGTCCAGGGCCACTATAACCTGATCTTCCGGGAGGAGGAGCGGGAGATGGCAAAGCTCTGTGCGGAGGACCATATCGCCATGACGCCCTACAGCGCGCTGGCGGGCGGCCGCCTGTCCAAGCATCCGGGCGAAACCTCAAAGCGGCAGGCGGAGGATGGCTACGCGAAATTCAAATACGACGCTACCGCAAAGCAGGATGGCATCATCATCAACCGGGTGGCGGAGCTTTCTGAGAGGCACGGCGTTTCCATGACGGAGGTTTCTCTTGCCTGGCTTCTGGGTAAAGTGACCGCGCCGGTGGTGGGCGCAACGAAGCTGCATCATATAGAAGGGGCGGCCAAAGCCGTTGATCTTACGCTGACCCCGGAGGAAATTACATATCTGGAGGAAAAATATGTTCCTCACAGGCTGGTCGGCGTGATGGCGCAGAATACGCCCGCGGCGGCGAAGGAAAAGCATGTCTGGTCCACAGGCAGCCAGCAGATCGAGAAGGCCTGAAAACAGGAGGCAGAAAATCCGTCCCTGTTCGAGCTTGGACAGGTGGTTTCCGGCGGCGATCTTGTCAGCGGATTGAGCGGAACCGTTACGATCACCGCTGTGGAACAGGAAGAATGAAAGAGGCGGACGGATGTGTGTCTGTCAGGATCAGGAGCGAAGGAGTTCCCTGTCAGGATGGGACTGTTCGCTCCTTTTCTATTCATAAGAAAAAGGAAGCTGCGGATGGGAAACTGGTTGACGGGTATTGAAAAGAAATTGACGTATCGGAAAGCGATATGATAGAATATTTTAAAATCATCGAATACTGCCAACAATGTAAGAGTTAAACGGACTGCCGGAAGAAAAGAACGGGAGAGAAATACATGAAACTGATAAAACTATGGGAAGCGGATCTGGACAGAACCTATGCGCTGCAGAATTCTTTTCCCAAAGAGAAAAATGGATTTATCAATGAGGCCTGCGGACTGTCCAGAGAGGAATTTAAGGAATATGTA